>NZ_DASVWK010000868.1:0-22091 GCF_036389735.1 Archangium sp.
GGGCCCACCCGGTGCGTGTCGTCCGAGACCCGGCGCTCCTGCACCTTCGGCGGCTCGCGCACGCCCTGCTCCAGCGCCACCCGCTGGCCCTCCTGCTCGCTGGCCACTCCCGCCCACACCTCCAACGCGTTGCCCGCGGGGATGAGGAAGGCCGGCCGCTGATCCGCCAGCACCGACTGCACCCGGCCCCGGGCCTCGGCCTCGCTCGGGTACGTGCCCAGCCTCACGCGGTACGGCCACAGCCGGCTGCCCGCGGGAATCTCCCGGTCCGGCGACCACTCGAAGGCCAGCACCGAGCGCTCCGGGTTGCGATCCAACAGCTTGCGGAAGGCCCGATCGTCGTCCATGCCCTCCACGCCGGACGTGTCCTGCGTGAGGCAGGCGCGCGGGCTGAGCTCGGTGAAGGGCATGTCCAGCATCACCAGCTCGGCGCCCTCGTCGACGAGCCGGTTGCTCAGCCCACCGAGGATCTCCCGGGGCCACGGGTTGGAGGCGATACCGGGGTGCTCGTCCTGGCGGGCCTCGGCGAGGGTCTCGTCATCGATGGCCACCACCACCACGCGGTCCGAGCGCGAGGAGCGGGCCCCCAGCGCGCGAGCGCGCCAGTCGTAGGCACCGCGCTCCCAGGACTCCAACCAGGAAGAGGGACGGGCGAGCACGGCGATGGGCGTCGCCTCGCCCCCGAGCTGCGTGCGCGGGACACGGTAGTAGACGAGCATCCCGAGGATGGCGCCGAAGAGCGTGGCCTGGAGGAGCGAATAGCCCAACCGCTGGAGGAAGCGGAGGCCGGCCGAGTAGATGGGAAGGCTTCGCACGGGAGGCGGGAGAATAGCGCGTTCAGCCCACGTCCCCAGCCCTCGTTGTGCCCTGATATGCTCGCCCGCCAGGCCGACCTTCCGGAAAGACGCAATGAAACGCCTCCTGCTCTCCACCGCCGCTACCGCCCTCCTGCTCTCCCCCCTTGCCTGCGACATCGACAAGACGGGCAACCAGCTCCTCGCCAAGAAGGTGATGGTGGGGACGCTGCTCTCCACTCCCACCGTGGACGTGTCCTACTCCGCCATGGCCGGGCTCGACGCCGGCACGCTGCCGGATGGCGGCATCCGGGAAGAGGACCGGGTCACCGTGCCGGGCCAGACGGCGGCCTTCGTCTTCTTCGGCACGCGCGAGGGAGACCAGGGCCAACCCGAGCCCATCGCCAACGCCACCGTCCGGCTCGAGGCGGTGAACGGGAAGCAGTACAACCTCGACAACACCGGTGTGGGGACCTACGGCCACACGAGCGGCTTCGAGGATGACGCGGGCGTGAAGTACCAGTCCGGCGCCACCTACCGCTTCGTCGCGGTGCAGGACGGCACCTCGCACGTGGGCACGGTGGAGGAGGCGCCGTCCCTGGAGCGAATCGCGGCGCTCCACCCGGCCGAGGGCTACGTGAAGCACATGGCCAACCAGGGCCTCACCCTCCAGCGGCCCCCGGCGGCCGGAGGCAAGCCGCGTACCCTGGGCTTCGTCACCGTCTTCCCGCTGAGCACCAATGGCGAGAAGGGCCAGCCCACCTACAGCAACGTGCCGAAGGAGCCGCTGGAGTTCCTCCAGCTCGTGGCGGTGCCGACCGAGTGGCAGGCGGCGAACATCCCCATCCCGGGCAGCGCCTTCCCGCAGACGAACAGCAACTACCTCGTCGTCTTCCAGACGGTGAAGACGGGCGGGGCCGAGTCCGACAACCTGTTCATCGGCAGCGCGCTCCTGGTGGGCACCGCCGACGTGGGCATGGTGCACACCCAGTAGCCCCTACCCCGCCTCCACCTCGAGCTCGAGCCTGCCCTCGAGCTTGAGGCGCAGCAGGTGCCCCGCGAAGCGCTCGGACTCCTCGCGGGCGAGGACGCTGCGAAAGCCGGGGCCCTCCGCCACCTCCACCTCCATCACCGGCCCGCGCTGGAGGAGGCGGAAGAAGTCCTCACCGCCCTCGGGGCGCGGCACGAAGACGGGCAGGAACCCCTTCACGGGCAGCACCTGGCCCGGCGCGCGCACCCGGGCGACCAGGGCCGGAGCCTCCGGACGCACCTCTCCCGCCGCGACGCCCTCCTCCGCGTATAGGGGCGCGGGTGGCAGCGACACGTCCTCGGTGGAGTCGTCGAAGAGGAAGCCATGGCGCGAGGGAATGCGTCCGGTGAAGAGGTACAGGAGGAGCACGGGGGTATCCCCGCTCACGCGCTCCACGTGGAGGATGGCGCGGGCGGCCCCCACCTTGCGCAGCAACAACCGCAAGCGTGGCGGCGCGGCGGCCAGGTGGCGCACGACCCGATCCTGGATGGTGGTGCGGAGTTCCTCGAAGGCCGCCTGGAAGAGCGCCTCGCCCTCGGCCTCGTCCTTCGCGAGCGCCTCGCGGGCCCGGGTGAGCTTCTCCTCGGCCTGCCGCAGGAAGGCCCGCATGGGCGCATCCGCCGCGACGAGCGCGGACTCCGCCGCTGGCGTCGGCTCCGTCGGGGCCGCCCGCGACTGCCCCGCCGCACGCACCGCGCCCACCAGGAAGGAGCCCTGCTGCTCCAAGCGCTCCCGCTCCTCCTGGAAACGCAGCCGCGTGGCACCGTGCGCCAGCCGGAGCTCGAGCCACGCGTCGTAGGCGGACTCCAGCGTCTCCACCCCGCGCAGCCGCGCCAGGGCCCCGCGCGTCACGGCCTCCGCGCTCGCATCCAACGTGTCCCGCATAGGCTCCCGAGTCTACCGCCCGGAAAGTCGAAGGGGCGACCCGTGTCAGCGGATCGCCCCTCGACGGCATGGCTGTCGGAAGCCTAGACGCCCTGGTTCACGCCCTCGCGGCGCTGCTGGCCGTCGCCGTTGGTCATCGAGTCCTGGCCACCGCGCTGCAGCCGGTTGCGCAGATCACCGCGCAGCTCGTTGCCGGCCTTCGGGGCCATCAGCAGCCCGAGGCCCGCGCCCACGAGCAGGCCCACGGAGAAGGCGCTCAGCGTGGGCAGCAGCCAGTCCGTGGGGCCCTTCTTGCTCTCCAGCCCGAGCAGTCCGAGCAGATCGTCCTTGTCCATCTTCTTCAGGTCATTGGCACTGAGCATCATGAGGGCTCCCTGTGAGGCGGTTGGGGGAAGAATCAATCACACTTGTACTGCCTACTGACGATCCGGACCGCCGACGCCACCCGCACCACCCGCACCGGTCATGTCGTTCATGCCCCGGGCCCCCATCTCCACGCCCCGCATCGCCGCCTCGGCCATGCCGAGCAGCTCGTCCTTCACCATGGGCAGCGCCGCCAGACGGACCCCCAGGCGGATGACGCGCGCGGTGGTGCGGGTGAAGAGCCCGCCGCCGAGCACGTAGCCCACGCCGAAGGCCGCGGCCAACATCATGTACGGATTGCGATCCACGCGGCCCTTGAGGTCCAGCGAGGCATTCAGGTCCGTCACCGCGCCGCGGGCATCGTCCCACAGCTGCTGCGCGTCCGAGCCGATCCGGTCCACGCGATGACCAAACCCCGCCTGCCCCTGCTCGCCCTGCGCCTGGCCACCATTGCTGCCCGGATTGCTCTGGTAGGTCGTCATGTCGGTACTCCGAGAGTTCGAGGAAACGCTGACACGCTCAACGACGGGACGCGATGCGCCCGACGATGAAGCCCACGGCCACGGCGCCCAGGAGGCAGGTACCGGGATTGGCGCGCACGAAGCTCACCACGCGGGTGTTGAGGTCCTCCAGGTTGCGCCGCGCCTCCTCGATCTGCGGCACCATGTTCTCCTGGAACTGCCGGGCCTTGTCCTGCAGGTGCTGGGGATTGACGTCCATGGAAGTGCTCTCCTGAATCAGGGTTGAAGGTGGAAGCAAAGGTGGCGGCGACTAGCGCCTCTGGCTACTGCCGATGAGGAATCCGACGAAGAAAGCCGCGCCCACGCACGTCAGGGGCCGGCGCCGCACCCACTCGCGCCAGTCGGTGCGCCATGCCACCTCCTCGCGCAGCACGGTGACGGAGTGGACCAGCTCGGAGCGGGTGCGCTCGATCTCCGCGCGGATCTGCTCCGCGGACTGGGGCGGAGCCCGGGCCTTGCCGTCAGCGGCCATGGCGGGCCTCCGGGGGAAGCGCCGCGGCCTGGGGCTGCGCGACGGGTACGGGTACCGGTACCTGGGCGAGCACCGCCACGCTGCGGTTGAGCTCCTCGGTGGTGTCTTCCATGACACGGTGGGCCTTGAGCCTCGCGGCGGCCCGCGTGATGCCCAGGCCCCCTCCCACGAGGTTGAGCGCCCCCACCGCCGCGAGCGAGCCGGCCCAGCCGAGCCACGTCGCCAGGAAGACGGACAGCGCCGCGCACAGGAAGGTGTAACCCACCAGCACGAAGGGGACGAAGGCGGCGATGAACGCCACGTCCGTGCCCATCGCCCGCGCGTCATCCATCAACTCGATGCGCGCCAGGGACAGGTGCTGCGTCACCAGCTTGCTGAAACCGTCTGTCATCCGCATGACGAGCGTGGTGAGACCACGCTCCGTCTCTTCGGTGTTCAAGCCCATCTGCTCCCTGGCCGATGCTCTCATTCGGAGGCCCCAACGTAGGCTCCTCCCTTTCTCCGCGACAACCCTGCCACGGAGCCATGTGTCCGGCGTTCGTCAGCGTCGGCCATCCGACGTGCCGGCCGACCCAGGCTAGCCGATCAGCTCGACGGGTGCCGACCGGGGCTGCCGGCTCTCCACGGGGGCCTCGAAGTGCATCACCAGCGGCAGGTGATCCGAGGCAATGGTGGACAGCGGCGTGCGGTGGGCGTGCAGCTCCAGCGGCCTCACGCCCGAGTCCACGTAGATGCGATCCAGGCGCAGCATCGGGAAGCGGGAGTGGTAGGTGCGCACCGAGGTGCCCAGCTCCAGCGCCACGTCGTGGATGGCCTGACGCACCAGGCCGGGCACCGCGCCGGGACCCCAATAGTTGAAATCCCCACACACCACCACCGGATCATTCCGCACGGCGTCGCGCAGGATGTCGGCGGACAGGAGCAGGGCCTCCTGGCGGCGGCGCTCGCGAATGCTCAACCCCAGGTGCAGGCAGAACACGTGGAGTTGCCGGTTGTCCCCCAGATCGAGGTCGCAGCGCAGCGCCCCCCGGGCCTCGCGGCGGGCCACGCTCAAGTCGTAGTTCTTCGACTTGAGGATGGGTAGCCGGGAGAGGATGGCGTTGCCGTAGCGCCGGCCGTTGCGCACGACATTGGGCCCGAAGGCCATGTGCAGCCCGAGCAGATCCGCCAGGTGCTCGGGCTGGTCCTCACGAGCCGTCACGCCTCGGTAGTCCCCGACCTCCTGGAGGGCGATGATGTCCGCGTTGATCTCCCGCAGCACCTCGCCCACCCGGTGGAGGTCGAAGCGACCGTCCGTCCCGATACCACTGTGGATGTTGTACGAGACGAGTGTCAGCTCCACGTCCTACCCATCAGCCCTGAACGAGACGCAGACGCTGCGCGGCGAGCCGGGCGGCTTCCATGGGAAGCGACAGCAGCCGACTGGTGGCATTGGTGACGTCCTGCACACCGGACTGGAGGGCGCGAAACTGGCGCAGGGCCTCGTCGTACACGTCCTTCAGCGCGCTGCGCGAGGGCAACGGCTCGGCGGACAGGGGCAGCGCGCCAATGGGCTGGCCCCGGTTGGTCGCGGTGGGCTTCACCGGCGCGTTGGGCGACAGGCCCGCCAGCGCCTCGAGCTGCGCGTTCATGGCCCGCACCTGGAACATCTCCTCGGTCTCCGCATGGTTGCGGCCATAGTGGATTCCGTCGGTCCGCCGCTCCACCGCGCGCTTCTCGGAGAGCTGCTGCTTGTCTCGCCGGCGAAGACCCCCACGGGTCTGCGTGGACCTCTTGGACACGGTGAACGGCTCGAAGCTGTACGAACGAGGCATCCGAATCATCTCCCCCTAAAAACCCGACCCCCAAAAACCCGACGCGAAAGAAGCTAGGGAGCCATGCGCGCATAGTGAACGCTGAGGCTCACGGGGGCCCGCCCGCTCGCCTGCTCCTCGTGTAACGAGGCATGCGCCCCTCGCCCTTCCGAGGGTCGGCGCTGACAGCCATGCGGCGGACATTCGGGGGAGTTGCCGGGGGCGTCATTCGTTGACGGTGCGCCCTTGCCCACGCATATCTCGGCCCCCGTGCCCATCCCCACCCTCAGAAGGCTTCCGTTCCTCCTGCTGGCCCTCGGCCTGTCCGCTTACGCCGCCGAGGGGCGACCCCTCCTCTCCCTCCAGCCCACGATCGCCCGGCCGGGAGATCCAGTGCTCGTCACCGTGCGCGGGCTCTCCGAGGCCCCCACCGGCACGATCGGAGAGCGTCCCCTGCGCTTCTACCCGGTGCGCGAGGGCTTCCAGGCCCTCACCGGCCTTCCGGTGGAGCTCGCGCCGGGAGCCGTGCAGGTGAAGGTGTCGGCCCCCTCGGGCACCGTGCCCGTGGAGCTCACGGAGACCCTCAACGTGGTGGCCGCGGGCTGGCCGTCGCGCACGCTGAAGGTGGCCAACAAGTTCGTGAAGCCGCCGCCGCCAGAGGTCCAGGCGCGCATGGAGCAGGACAAGGCCGCCTTCGCCGCCGCCTTCGGGCAGCCTTTCGCCCCGCCCCTCTTCGGAGAGAACTTCGCCTGGCCGCGCCAGGGTCGTATCACCGCGCCCTACGGCGACCTGCGCACCTACAACGGCAAGAAGCAGAGCCAGCACTACGGCACCGACCTCGACGGAGCCACGGGCACCCCCGTGTACGCGGCCAACGCGGGCACGGTGGTGATGACGCGGGACAACTTCGCCGCGGGCAACACGGTGCTGGTGCACCACGGAGCCGGCCTCTACACCTCCTACTTCCACCTCTCGGCCTTCGACGTGAAGGACGGCGAGCGCGTGGAGCGCGGCCAGCTCCTGGGCAAGGTGGGCGGCACGGGCCGCGTCACCGGGCCCCACCTCCACTGGGGCGTGAAGGTGGATGACATGTGGGTGGACGGCGAGACGCTGCTGAAGCTCGACTTCGGCACCGCCCCCCCGGCCGTTACCCAGCGCGACAAGGAGTAGGGCTCACCACGCCTTGCCGACGCCCAGCGCCTCCCGGGCCTCGTCCGGGCTCATCGGCTCGCGGCCAATGTCTCGCGCGAGCCGTACCGCCTTCTCCACCAGCGGCCCGTTGCCCTTGGCCATCTCCTTGCCGGCCGGGTCCAGGTAGAAGTTGTCCTCCAGGCCCACGCGGATGTTGCCGCCGAGCACCAGCGACGCGGCCACCAGCTTCCACTGCACCTTGGAGATGCCGATCACCTCCCAGGTGTCCTCGGGGCGGATCTGCCGCGACATGGCCAGCAGGTTCTCCGCCGTGGGCGCCACGCCCCCCAGCACCCCGAGGATGAAGCTGTACTGCTGCGGCCCCTTGAGCGCCCCCATCTGGAGCAGCGGCTCGGCGTTGTGGACGTGGCCCAGGTCGAAGCACTCCAGCTCCGGCTTCACCCCGCCCTCGCGCATGGCCTCCACGGCCAGCAGGATGTCCGAGAAGGGGTTGGGGAACACGAAGTCGAAGACGAAGCCCTTCCGCTTCTCCGAGTACTTCGCGTAGTTCATCGACCCCATGTTGAGCGCGGCCATCTCCGGCTTCGTCTTCGCCACGTAGGCCAGCCGCGCCTTCTTCTCGGCCTCGCCCTCCACCCCCATGTTGAAGCCCCCGGTGGAGAAGTTGATGATGATGGGGCTGCGCTTGCGCACCTCTTCCTTGATCTGCCCGTAGATGTCCGAGCTCCACGACTGCTCCCCCGAGTCGGGCTCGCGACCGTGGATGTGCACCACGGCGGCACCGGCCTCGTAGGCACGGCGGGCCTCCTCGGCGATCTCCACCGGGGAGTACGGCAGGTACGGGCACTGATCGCGCCTGGCCAGCACGCCCGTCAGCGCGCAGGTGACGATGACCTTGTCCTTCGACAGCGGCATGGTGTGCTCCCTTTCAGCGGTCGTTCCACTTCGGCGGGCGCTTCTCGATGAAGGCGGTGACGCCCTCGGCGGCGTCCTCGGTCAGCACGTTGAGCGAGAGCTGCGAGGCCAGGTACTCCAGCGCCGCCGGCAGGGGCAGGTCCTCGGCGGTGAAGAAGGCGCGCCGTCCCAGGGCGAGCACCGCCTGGCTCTTGCCGGCGAGCTTCCCCGCGAGCCCCGCCACCGTCGCGTCCAGCTCCGACGCGGGCACCACCCGGTTGAGCATCCCCAGCGCGAGCGCCTCGCGTGCCGGCATCCGCTCCCCCGTCAGCACCAGCTCCAGCGCCCGCTTGCGGCCCAGGTGCCGCTGCAGCAGCGCCATCATCATCATGGGAAAGAGCCCCACGTCGATCTCCGGCGTGCCCACCTCGGCGTGCTCGGCGGCCACCGCCAGGTCGCACGCGAGCACCAGCCCCAGCCCGCCCGCGAGCGCGTGCCCGTTGACGCGCGCCACCGTGGGCTTGCGCAGGTCCTGGAGTCGCTGGAGCAGCCGGCCATAGGCGCGGCGCCCCTCATGGGTGGCGAGGAAACCACCCTCCCCGCCCAGCTGCCCGAGGTCTCCCCCCGCGCAGAACACCTTCTCCCCCGCGCCGGTGAGCACCACCACGCGCGCGGCGGGGTCCGCCTCGGCGCGGTCCAGCGCGGCCATCAGCCCCCGCAACACCTCCGGCGAGAGCGCGTTGCGCGCCTTCGGCCGATCAATGGTCAGGAGCGCTTGCCCACCTTCGGCCTGGTACCGGACGACGACTTCTCCTGCTTCCATGACACCTCCGCGGAAGGGACGGCGCTGGGGAGGACACCGCGAAGGAAGGACTCGGCGATCTGCACCTTGGCGCGATCCAGCGCCTCGGGGCCGCGGTCCTCCATCAACCCCGACACGAAGGCCGTGAGGCCCATCTCGATGGCGCCAAAGAGGAGCGAGGCGCACAGCATCGGGTCCAGGTCCTTGCGCAGCTCGCCGGTGGTCTGGGCGCGCGCGAACATGTCCGCGGCCATGCGGATGGCGCCGAGGAAGGCCTGCTGCCGGCTGACGACGTGGCCTCCCGCGGGGCTACGGGCGACCTCCAGGATGAGCACCTTCACCGCGCGGGGATCCACCCGGTAGGCCTCGAAGGCCACGTCCGCGATGCCGCGCACCTTCGCCTCGAGCGAGTCCTCGCCGTCGGCCACCGCGCGCATGCGCGCGACGAAGCCGCTCCAACCCGTCTCGGCGACGGTCTCCAGCAGCTCGTCCTTGTTCTTGAAGTAGTGGTAGACGAGCCCGTAGGCCACGCCCGCCTCGCGCGCCACGTCCGCGATGCGACAGCCGTGGTAGCCCTTGCGCGCGAACACGTCGATCGCCGCGCGAAGGATGGTGCGGCGGCGCTCGTTCTCCCGACTCCCTGCCTCCTCCGACTTGCGCTGCTGCGGGCTCACGCGGTGTCTCTCCCCGGCTGACTGACTCGGCAGTCAGCCGGGGGTGACGCTACGGACGCGGGGCCTTGCGGTCAATGCCCTTGCCGAGACGGGGACTGCTACCCGTCATGGGAAGATGGTGCCGTACACGTCGGGCGCGGCCACCTCGGCCTTGTGCCCCTGGATCTGCGAGGCGGTGAAGATGCAGCTGGCCTTCACCTTCCAATTGAGAGGAGCGGGGTAGCTCGGGCCCGACGTGTTGGCGGGATCACGCACGTCCTTGATGACGTAGCGCATGAGCGTGTAGGCCGGGTAGGTGAAGGCCGCGCCCTTGGCCAGCGCCTCCACTTCCACCGGGCCCACCGCACCCGCCGAGCACCCATCCGCGCTTTCGTTGCTGGCCATGCTGTTGAACCAGGGGTCCGAGACCAGGAACTCGGCGCCGATCTGGTCATGCTTGGCGAGCGCCACGGGCAGTTCCGGGCTGAGCGCGCGGATGACGGGACGGGTGTTGCGGCTGGAGGAACTGACGACGTCCAGCTCGTCCGGCCAGCCCGTCCACAGGATGCGCTCCTGCACCCAGATGAGGGTGACGGCGTCGTACTGGCCGTTCTTGCCATCCCACTTGCCGTTGCCGTTGGCGTCGACGTACCGCTCCTTGCCGTCCCACGTGCCGTTGTCGTTGTTGTCGACGAAGGGCTCGGTGAGGTCCACGTACGGCTCGGGGTTGCCGTTGCTGTCCTTGTCCCACACACCGTTGTTGTTGAGGTCGTCGAAGGCCTCCTCGCCCGTGGTGACGGCGATCATGCTCACCAGGTTGTCGCGGGAGTTGTTCTCCTTGCCCGGACGGATGGGATCCGGCCGGCGAGGCTCATGGAAGGTGGGCTCCTTGTCGTAATCGGCGATGGGGTTCTCCACCCAGGCGAACGGATGCATCCACAGCGGGGCGAGGTACTCGCCGGTATGGGTGGCATCGTTGAGCGGGGTCCAGGAGAACGTGCCCGGGGACACGTCATCGGGCAGCGGCAGCGAGGTCTTGTAGAGGACCAGCGCGTTGCCCACCACGTCCGTCACGCTGACGGCGCTCGGGCCGATGGTGCCGGCCTCGGTGAGGAAGGACACCTGCGCCCCGCTGATGCCATCGCCGTTGCGATCACCCACGTGGGCGATGCAATTCACCTTCACGCCGGCGATGAGATGACGCGTCGAGTCATAGGCACCGATGGCATGCACGCCACCCGAGCCATCACCGGAGACGGTGCCGCACTGGAAGGTGAACTGGCGGGAGTTGGAGCTGGCGCCCGCGAAGGTGACCGCGGGGCTGATCGCCACCTTCTCGCCGACCCGGGCGGTGACGACGACGGACGACACACGGCCCCCCTTGGCCACTACCTGGGTAGAGGCAATGCCCGAACCCACGTCGGTGACGGCTTCGGGGGGATTGATCTCGATACCGGAGACGGGTGCCTGCACCTCGAAGGTGACACGCACGCCCGGCTGCGGTTCGCCTCGAGAATCGATGGCGCGAAAGCGAAGCGTGGTGATCTCCCCCAACCGAGGCTGGAGTGGAGACTGATCCACGAACTCCAGCGTCGACGGGATCGGGGGGCTACATGCCGCGAGCACCCCGGTCGTGATCGCCACGTACACGGCGAGACCCAGACGCATCTGAGAAAACTCCTTGAAGAGGGAAGAGCGCCGCGCGCTGTTGACGCACAGCCAACACTTCCCATCTTCCCGGTCTCAGATGCGTCCCGTCAAGGACGGCAGCCTTCCAGGCTGAGGGCGGTCAGGCAGCCGAGCCACTGAACATGGCCCGAGCCACGCCCAGCAAGCGGTCTACATCACGGGCCGTGAGGCCCCTCGCCCGGGCGAAGTCCGACAACGGGCGCAGAAGATCCTCCGTCTGCGCTGGAGTCTCCTCCGTCCCGGCGAAGAGCTCGCCAAGGCTCACGCCCAAGGCCAAGGCCAGGGCGGCTAGGGTTTCAACATGGGCGACGCGCTCCCCTCTCTCGATCATCGAGAGGAAGGAGACACTGATTTGCGCCCGCTCCGCGAGTTCCTCCTGTGTCCAACGCTCGGGGCGTTGGGTACGAAGTTCACGGATGCGCTGTCCAATACGTTTGCCGAGTTCCGACACGAAAGACCTCGTCCTCCTTCAGGGGGAATCCAGTCAGGGAGTGAAGAACCACGCACACGCGACCAGGATTCCTAACCCCCGGTTCCGAACGTCCCCACCCCGGTGATCGTGAGATTCACACCGAAGTCCGGGCGCGCTCGCCCCCTTTCGAGCCGTGCTACCCCCTCGATTCGCCAGCAGTCGCACGCGGGGCCGTAGGACACCGCGAACCACTGCTGCCGGAGGGGAGACTCGCTGCGAGCTTGTGGCTGTACGATGGCCTCGTATCGCAATCCGAGTCCAAAGCCGAGCGTCACGTTCGTACCGGCAGTGAGAAACTGTGCTCGCTGAGCACTCGTGCGAGCGGGCCCCACCAGGGCGTCCAGGCTGCGGCGCAGACGGTCCGAACCCACTCCCAGCAGGTCGTCATATCGGGCGAAAATCTCCCCCCGCTCGGGAGAGCCAATCCGGAAGTCGGTGCTGAGCTGGGCGATCTGATTCGTGTTCGAGTCGTAGCGGATCACCCCACTTCCGCTGAAGGAACCCACATTGGCGGACACCCGGCCGAATGTATCGCGGGCCATCCGCTCGTCCTCCAGCGCGAGGCCCCGGCCCAGGGTGGGAGCATAGCGGGAAAAGTCGAACCCCTGCCCCAGGGTCAGGCGGACGAGCTCGCGCTGGACCCCGCCCGTCCTCGCGTGGAGCGTCTGGTTGAGCGCCACCACGGCATGGAGGAAGCGCTGCGAAGCGCCCTCGGGGGTGACGGGCAGGGCAGCGTCGATCTCGTCATAGACCTGTCCCGGACGATCCGACGAGGCACCGGGCGAGGGCAGACCTCCCCAGACGATGGGCACGTAGCGCAGCGTTACCGTGGGCGCCAGGGCGTGCCGGAGGGTGGAGCCGCGGAACTCGAAGGTGCGCGCCAACTCGGAGTCGGCCACCAGGTCCAGCATGGGGTAGCCCCGCTGCCCTGCCCGCCCGGACACCTCACCCACGTAGAAGTCCTGGCGCAGCGAGAGCGCGGGGGTGAGCCGCGCGTAGGGACCCAGCGCGAACGAGGACGACAGCCGGGGGAGCAGGTCCACCCGGTCCCTCGCCTCTCGATCCGAGGCGTCGAAGACGCCGTTGCCCTGGGTCGTATCGAGGTCCCGGGTGCCACCGGGGTTGGCGGCGGCCAGGAGTCGATCCGGGTCGTAGCGGCCATCCTCGCCCTCGTCGCCGAAGCGGGACAGAAGCGGGGACAGGCGGGTGAACTCGACCTTCAGGCCGCCCACCCACCGACCGAACAGGGGCCGCTCGGGCAGCGCCCAGGTAAGGGCGGGGAGCCGCTGGAAGGTCCGAGGCGCGGGGGTGAGGGGCTGGCCGAGCACCGCGTCGGTGGGGGCGGCGTTGCCCCCGAAGAGGCTGTAGCCCCAGCGGATGTCCTGACGGAGCCCCACCTCGAGGCCCGCCCAATGGTCATCCCCCCGGTGGTAGAGGACGCCGGTGCTGCGCAGGTACTGGTTCTCGCGGGCCACGATGTCGGCGGTGACATCGCGCGTGTAGAAGCCGTCGGAGACGACGAAGGCGTCGATGCGGTCGTGGAAGCCGCCGCCCAGGTCCTGCCGGTGCTGGAGGGAGGCCTCGCCGCGCAGCCCGCGCCGCTCGCGGATGAGCCCGTTCCCGGCGTCGCTGTAGTAGTCGCTCGTCACCGGGTTGCGCACGGGCTTGAGGTCGTAGAGCAGGCCCAGCGTGGCCCGGCCGTCGGTGTGCACCGAGGGCACGTAGCGGAACTCGGTGAGCAGCCGCGGCCCGCGGATGCCGTTGCGGGTCGGCTCGCGCCGGGTGAACGTCCCGCGATCCACGTCCACCTCGGGCGCGCCCACGTAGTAGCCGGGGATGAGGGTGAGGTCGTAGCTGCGCCCGAGCGTGACGAACACCGGCTGCTCGAAGGAGAAGCCATTGAGGCTGCTCGTCGTGGGGCGCGGGATGAGCAGGCCGGAGCGCCGCTCGACCAGCGGCACGTACAACCAGGGCACCGCGAACACCGGCACCGAGTACACGTACACCACCGGCCAGGTGACGGTGGCGTGATCATCCAACACCACGTTGGCGCGGGAGGCCTCCAGGCGCCAGATGGGCGTGCCCGCCTCGCACGTACACGGGGCGAAGGCGAGCCCATCCACCTGGAAGGACTTGTCCCCGGTCACCTTGACGCGCGTGCCGCTCATCAGCACGGGGGTCTCTCCCAGGGCTCGCAGCTCCTGGGGGGTCTGCACGGCGAGCAGCGCCTCCGGGGAGACGCCGCGCTTCTGCATGAAGAGGCCGCCCTTCACGTTGGCCTCTTTCGACCGCACGTCCACCGTCACTTCGTCGGCCACGGCGGCCATCAGGCCCCGGACGAACATGATGTTGCCCTTGGCGGTGGCGATCTCCCGGGACTGATCGTAGGAGACCTCGTCCGCGCGCAGCACCATCTCGCCCGAGCGCAGCACGGTGTGGCCGCGCGCGGTGAGCACCCGCTGATTCGGCTCGTAGAGCACGTAATCGGCGGAAAGCTCCACCACCTCCCCCGTGGGGAGCTGGAGCTGGGTGGACAGGGGTAGCTGGGCCGACACCAGCAGCACGGCCACCGGCAACAGGAAGCTCATGACCCTCTCGACGCGGGTGGGGCGTCGCGCTTCCCTATATCAGCATCAGCGGCGGGCCGGGCGCTGGAACTCGATGGAGAGCTCGTTGCCCTCCTGGCGCGTCTGGTAGGACACCTGCTCCTTGAGGCGGATGGACACGCGCACCGTGCGCGAGGGCCCCGCGTCCGCGTCCACCGAGGCCACGGCCGTGTCGAAGAAGGAGGTGTCCAGCGGCCGGGTGTTGTTCGTCTCGGCGATGGCGGTGTTCTCCAGTTCCACCACCACCGTCCGCTCGCCCTCGGTGACGTTGAAGCTGACGGGCTCGGTGGTGCGCAAGAAGACGCGCGAGGCCGTGGGCTCCTGTGCGAAGCCCACCAGCGTCATCGTCTTGCGACGCGAGGACACGGCGAGCCGATCCCCCTGCCGCGGCGCGGCCCGAGGCGTCTCGGCCTGGGCGACGCGCGTCTGGCGGGCCTCCTGCTGCTGGCGCTTGCGCTCCTCGGCGGCCGCCTGGGCCTCCGCGCGCTGGCTCTCGCGCTCCTCGGCCTGCTGACGCTTCCGGTCCTCGGCGGCGGCGCGGGCCTCCTCCTGCTGGCGCTTCTTCTCCTCGGCCGCGGTCTGGGCCGCCGCGCGCTGACGCTCGCGCTCCTCGGCCTGCAGCCGCTTGCGCTCCTCGGCGGAGGAAGCCGCGGCCGCCTGGGCCTCGGCCTGCTGGCGCTTCTTCTCCTCGGCCGCGACGCGGGCCTCCTCCTCGCGGCGCTGCTTCTCGGCGGCCGCGCTCGCCGCCTTCGCCTCACGCTCCTGCTGGAGGCGCTCCTGCTCCGCCTGCTGGGCCGCGACGCGCGCGGACTCCTCCTGCGCCTTGCGATCGGCCGCGGCGCGCGCCTCGGACTGCCTCCGGGCCTCGGCATCCGCCTGGGCCGAGGCCGCCGCGTCCGCCGCCGCGCGCTCCTGCTGCTGCCGGTCCGCCTGGGCCGCCGCCGTCGCGTTCGCCGCCGCGCGCTCCTGCTGCTGCTGGTCCGCCTGGGCCGCCGCCGTCGCGTTCGCCGCCGCGCGCTCCTGCTGCTGCTGGTCCGTCTGGGCCGCCACGGTGGCCTGCTCGGGCGTGCCGCCGGGCGTCGTGGCCGTGGCCGCGGGAGCCGTGCCCGTGGGAGCCGGACCCGCCGGAGCCGTGGGAGCAGCGGCCGCCACGGCCGCCCCGCCCCCGCCCACCACGTTCACCACCAGCGAGTTGCCGGTGGCCTGGATGTCGGTCTCCACCTCGCGCTCGTAGCCGATGAGCACGCGGGCGATCGCCGACTCGTCCGAGCCATAGCTGGCCGTGCGGATGCCGCTGATGGTGCCGTTGCCGACCGTCTGGTCCTCCTTCACTCCGGAGAAAACGGCCTCGGAGATGTCGATGACCAGCCGGGGCGGGTCGGTCATCGTGAAGGTGGTGAAGTTGGGCTTCTTCGTCCCGACGATCTCCACCGTCCCACCCCTCACGCTCACGCTCGTGATGGAGTTGAGGTCGGCCTTGCCCTCCTGCGCGAGCGCCATGACGGGCATCAGAACGCAGACAAGCAACGACAATCCGATGGCCTTCATCGTCGAATTCCCTCTGGACGGACACATTCCAGCGTCAAGGTAGCACGGGGCGGACGGGCTCCAACTTTCCGCCCCTTCCCTTGGTCAACGCAGGCGGGGCAGCGCGGGCTTCCGGGTGCGGTGGGTCCGCGCGTATTCGATGAGGTTCTTGATGTCGTAGCAGATCTGCCGGATGTCGTGCCCCATCGTCAGCTCGATGTGGCTGTTGCCCTTCACCGGCCGCCACAGCAGGTACTCGCTCTGGGCGGCGTGGTAGACGCTCCGGGTGGACTCCACGGACGCCAGGGGGTCCATGTCCCCGAAGATGATGGCCATGGGGACTTGAATCTTGGAGAAGCCGCGCTTGAAGTCGAACCCCGTGCGGTAGCAGACCATCTCCCCGCGGCGCACCCAGCGGGCGAACTGCTCCACCACCTTGCGAGGCTCGCGCTCACCGCCCTCGCGCAGCAGCCAGCGCACGTCCTTGGAGCTGACGCGGGCGGGATTGCTCAACCGGTTGACGCGGGTGGCGATGCGGTTGAAGAGCGGGTGCTCCTCGGCCCGGGCGAGCTGTCGCTCGGCGAACTTCAGCCAGTCGTCCACGGGGATGTAGTGGAACTGGTACTTCTGCGGGCCCTCCTTGGGCTCCAGCCATCGGGCCAGTCCCTCGTTGAGCGCGGAGGCGCCCCGGGCGAGCAGCATCCGCCCCGTGTGGCCCACCTGCTCCTCCGCGTTGAGGCCCGCGATGGCCAGGTCGATGGCCGCCCCGAGCACCGGAGTGCCCACGGACAGCATCCGCAGCAGCATGACGCCCCGGCCCAGGTCCGCCGGCGAGCCGATGGTGATGAGGCCCTCGAAGTCGTTGTGGATGCCGGCGTAGCCGTAGCCGAGCATCCCGCCCATGGAGTGGCCGCAGTAGAAGATGCGCTCGCGCCGGGTGATGCGCTTCACCCCGGACACCGCCGCCGGCAGGTCATAGAGGAAGTAGCTGTCGATGTCCCAGCCGTAGTCCAGATCCGGCGGCAGCGGCCGGCGGAAGCGCGCGGCGCGCTCCTTCTGGAACTCGATGGAGCTCTTGCCGTGCCCGCGCAGCTCCAGGATGTGGATGTCCACGCCGAAGAAGAGCAGGTTCTTGACGAACTGGCCGCTCGTCCAGGCATGGCGGTTCTGCGAGAAGCCATGCACCAGCAGCAGCGGCTCGCCGAAGAGGGGCTGCGCGAAGGGCTGCTTCACCGGCCGATAACGGGTGATGACGAGCGACCATCCATCGGCCGTCTCCACCACGTACTTGGTCTTCTGATACAGCGATCGGAAGTCGAGCTCATCGACTGTCGGGGTGTGAGGCCCAGTGGGAGTCGCTGCTCTCCAATCCGGCAAACGCATGACTAGAATCTACGAACTGTGATGCAATGCGCCAAGGTTTCCACCGAGCCTTGCGCGCACGGAACCCACCAGGAACAGCGAGCCCGTGCACAGGAGGACGTCTCCGGGTGCCGCTCGCCCCCGTGCACCGGCGAGCGCCTCATCCAACGACGGATAAGCACACACGTCCGCGCACAGCGCCCGAGCCTCTTCGACGTAGTACTCCGGTCCAAGTGAGCGAGGAGTCTCCAGCGGGGTGAGGTGTACCGAAGTACAGGTTGGCAGGAGGGCGCGAAGCATGGGCCCACGATCCTTGTCGGCGACCACGCCGAAGACGCAGTGGATCCGACGCCCCGGGTAGAGGGAGCGCAGTCCCTCGAGCAGCACCTGGACCCCCGCGGGGTTGTGCGCCCCGTCCAGCAGCACCGGGGGCTGCCCGCCCAGTTCCTCCAAGCGTCCAGGCCAGCGAGCCCCCGCGAGCCCCGTCCGAAGGGCCTCCGGGGAGACGGACACTCCGCGAGCGGAGAGCTGCTCCAAGGCGGCCACCGCCACGGCCGCGTTCTGCCTCTGATGGAGGCCCCGCAGGCCCAGGGAGAAGCCCTCCAGCGGGAGGCCCGAGCCCTCGTAGGAGAGGCCGCCGTCCGGGCGGGCGTGGAGGGAGAAGTCGCGGCCCTCGAGGAGAACGGGAGCGCCCACCTCCCCTGCCCCGCGCTCGATGGCGGCGAGCGCCTCGGGCTCCTGGCGGCTCACCACCACGGGCACTCCCGGCTTGAGGATGCCGGCCTTCTCCGTGGCGATGGCCCCCAGGGTGTGGCCCAGGTACTCCATGTGGTCGAAGGACACGGGGGTGATGGCGGTGACGAGCGGCTGGCACGCGCGGGTCGCATCCAGGCGCCCGCCCAGGCCCACCTCCACCACGGCCACGTCCACGGCCTCGCGGGCGAAGTGCCAGAAGGCCACCACGGTGCCGAACTCGAAGTACGTGAGCGAGGTGGCGGCGGCCGGGTGCCGCTCCAGCACCTCGAGGATCCGCTGGCCGAACACCTCGTCCGGAATCTCCACCCCGTCCACGCGGATGCGCTCGTTGACGCGCACCAGGTGTGGCGAGGTGTAGAGCCCCACCCGGTGGCCCGCGGCGTGGAGGGCGGCGGAGGCGAAGGCACAGGTGCTGCCCTTGCCGTTGGTGCCCGCCACGTGGAGCGCGGGGAAGGAGCGCTCGGGGTGGCCGAGCGCCTCCAGCGTCTCCTCGACCCGCTCCAGGCCGAGCTTGATGCTGGAGGGACTGAGCCGGGAGAAGAACTCCAGGGCCTCCGCCGGCGTCCGGGGCAGCGTCATGGCGTGAGCCGACTACCCGAGCAGGCCGAGCACCTGCGCCAGCGTCGCGCGCATCTCCTTGCGCGGCACGATGGTGTCGATCATCCCGTGCTCCAGGAGGAACTCGGAGCGCTGGAAGCCCTCGGGGAGCTTCTGGCGGATGGTCTGCTCGATGACGCGGGGGCCGGCGAAGCCGATGAGGGCCTTGGGCTCGGCGAGGATGACGTCTCCCAGCCACGAGAAGGACGCGGCCACGCCACCGGTGGTGGGGTGCAGCATCACCGAGATGTAGGGCTTGCCCACGGCGCGGAAGCGGGCGATGGCCGCGCTCGTCTTGGCCATCTGCATGAGGGAGAAGATGCCCTCCTGCATGCGGGCGCCGCCCGAGGCCGAGAAGACGATGGCCGGGCACTTCAGCTCGAAGGCGCGCTCGAAGACGCGCGTGCACTTCTCGCCCACCACCGAGCCCATGGAGCCGCCCATGAACTCGAAGACGAAGCAGCCGACGGACACCTGCTTGCCATCGATGCGGCCCACGCCGGAGATGAAGGCATCGTTCTCGCCGAGCGCCTTGCGGGTGGACTTGAGCCGGTCCTTGTACTTCTTCGAGTCCGTGAACCCGAGCGGATCCTGCGGCTCCAGCTCCTTGTCGAACTCCTCGAAGCTCTCCGGGTCCAACAGGGACGCGAGGCGGGCGCGCGCCGGCCAGGGCAGGTGGTGATCGCAGTGCGGGCAGACGTTGAGGTTCTTCTCCAGCTCCTGCCGGTAGATGATCTCGTCGCAGTTCTCGCACTTGGCCCAGAGCCCCTGCATGCGGCTGGGGGCGTCGACGGGCTCGGGAGTGGTCGCGATACGGGGCTTCTTGGAGAACCAGGCCATGGAAGGGCCGGGTTAATCCCACTGCCCGGGGGCCGTCAACCGATTCAAGAGGTTGCCGGCCGAGGGAACAACCCACTTCCAGTCGACCGGAGATGAGCATGTGCGACATCACCGGACACCAGGATGCCTCCGGGTTTGGGACAGGTGTCCTTCGCCACTCTCCACGAAGCGCCGCGCCAGTTCGTCCCGACCTTGCACGCCGTGCTCCAGCAGGTACGCCAGCTCCCTGGGGAGCAGTGCCTTGACCGTGACGAGCCGAACCTCTCCGGCAGGCAGGGTGAAGTGCCCCGGCAAGGTGCGCGACGACATACCGAGCAGCACGGCCACTCGGCCCTCCTCGGTCACGAGGGCTTTGGGCATGCCGCTCCCCGACACCTCCATGGAAAAGAGGCCCGCCTTTACTCGCTCTCGCACCTGCTCGTGCTCCGCCACTTCGTCCGCCACCCGCTCCAGGAGCAACAGGGGCCAGCTTTTCTCAACATCCTCGAGCAGTTCACTCGTCTCGAGAGCCAGCTCGAGACCAAGTCCCGTGGACGGCTCAGCCTGCCCGTGGAACGGGTCGGAGAGCCCGTCCGTCACCAGCAGCGTATGGCCTCCGGGGCGGTGAATGACGCGCCAGGCCTGCCGCCGGCTCGGCCAGGTCCCCCCCACGACGACAGGGATGATGACCTCCTGCTCCAGCGTCCCCAAGGTGCGCCAGGCCGCTTCGCGAGCGGTGTCCACCTGCTGCCATGCTTCACGGAACTTCTGCTCCCGTGCACGCTCCTGATCACTCCGGGAACTGGGGCCCGTTACCTCCACGAACTTCATCCCCGTGGCGCCAAGACTCTCCAGGGCTTGCTTGAGGTCCTCGGAGACAATGAGTGCGATGTGCCAGCCCCAGGTACGGAACACCCTGGCATCGCCCACCTTCGTCGGATCGATGCGCATTCCGGAAACGGAGAAGTACGTCCCGATCTTCTCCGGAAGCCCATCCTTCGGAGTCCAATACACCACTTCCTCGGAGGCCTCGTCGTCGATGCACTTCTCGATGCGGGTCACATTGACGAGGAAGTAGGGCTCCGGTCGGGACTCCACCTTCACCGCGAGGAGTTGCACGTCCTGGGGAGCCATCCTGGCCAGGATGTCGGCGACCTTCGAGTGAACGATAGGAAGGGACCCTCCATCCGCGAGCGAGAAGTCGAGCGGCTTGCTGGGCTGGACCACGGCAACCTGGAGTGGGCCCTCAAGCTCAACAGGCTCTCCGCCAAGGAAGAGCCACGTTCCAAGTTCCTGCCCGGTCGAGTCAACGGGGGCATCCAGCTCCCAACGCCCTGGAACATCAACATCTTCGGTCAGTTGGAAAAAACGCCTCGGCATGAGGAATTCCTAACGTCACGGTCCCCGTATCACCAACGTGTTGAGCCTGGTACCGGGGGTGGAGATCTGCTGAGCCAGCTTCTCGAGCGCCGCGGTCAGCGCCACACGGCACTCCTGAGGACCGCGACAGCTCCGCGTCGCATCGTTCAAGGCTTCAAGAACCGCCTGATGATACTCCTGGGGATGAGGCCCCTGGTGGGCTCTGACGCGGACCTTGTTGGCTGGGTCGTCCAACGTCATCCCCGCTTTCTTGAAGAGTCTTCTGAACTTCGGCGTCCACGGCCCGCCACCGTGCGTGGCTGTGTCCCACTTGTCGGTGGCGATGTGGTGCTCGTGCTCCTTCACCGCCACTGGCTCGGGAGTGCCGCGAGCCAGGCCCCGCCCCGTCATGGCGACCGCGCCCGGAGCAAGGGCGATGGTGAAGACCCCCTGCTCGGAGACGGCCACTGCTCCCACCTCGCCCATGGCCATGAACCGGAAGCCACCTTGCGATTCCGCCAGCAGCGCCGCCCGCGAGGAACCGGGAAGCGCTGGCACCTTAGCCGCCAACCCCACCGTGTGACCGATCGCCGCTGTCGCCAGCATGATGAAGATGCGCGCGGAGTTCTGGCCCATCACCTTGCCAAACCGCTCGCCGGCCTCGCGCAGCCCCTGGAAGGAGGTCGCGTGGTCCACCTCCTCCACCAGCCGCAGCCAGCCCCGCATGAGGCTCCACACGGTGTCCACGCCCAGGTAGGCGATGAGGCCGATGGTCAGCGTGGCCGCGACTCCCTTGGATACCGGCTCCGGCAGCACCCACAGCATCATGTACATGGCCATGGCGGAAACGACCGTGGCCCGCACCGCCTCCGGCTCGGCCATGTCCTTGAAGGCGTCCAGGGTCTCGTTCCACACCGAGCCCATGGCGAGTTCCATGGCCAGGGCATACCGGCCACCCTCGGTGAGCACAGGCCCTTCCTTCAGCAGGGAGAGGCAGTCTCGGGGACGCCCCTTGTTCTCACACCAGCGCCCGTAGGCGCGCGTCAGCTCATGGGCGGCATGGACTGCGTGCAGCGTCTCCGCCGCCTCGGCGTCGGAGTCCAACACCAGGCGCCGCCCCGTCCACTTCAAGTAGACCGCCTCGTGCCAGGAGGAGTCGAACATCAGCCGCCGGGCATGCTCCAAGGGGTTGGGGGCGGGCCGTACATCCCGCGTCAACTCCGCGAGCGCCGTCTTGAACTCACCCTTGTGCAGCACCACCGGGGCCTCGCCACGCGGAGCGTGGACGAGGGGCTTGCCCTGACCCGTGTCCAGGCGCACGACCCGAGAGGCAGTGCCACACCCGACGAGCCCCACCAGCAGGGTCGTCACCGCGAACAGGATGACACGAGGACATGGCAGAGCACTTGCCATGACCCTAGAACTCGAAGGTGTCCCCCAGCTCCAGCACTTCCACCGGCAGCTCGGCCAGCTCCTTCTTGAGCTGCTGAACGAAGGCCGGCTTGAGGTGGTAGATGAGCGTGGTGAAGTCCTCGGAGCGCTGCA
>NZ_DASVWK010000869.1:0-3829 GCF_036389735.1 Archangium sp.
CGTCATCCCCTCCGGTGTTGGGACTCGCACCGGCTCGGCCCGGCTCGTCGTGGTTCCATCTCCCAGCTGGCCATACTGGTTGTTGCCCCAGGCCCACGCTCCTCCCTGCTTCCCCCAGGCCACCGAATGCATGCCCTGGCTGGCAATGGCCTCCATCCCCGTCAGCCCCACCACCGCCACGGGTGCTGCTCGGTTGACGGTGCTTCCATCCCCCAACTGCCCGTGCGCGTTGTACCCCCACGCCTCCACGCTGCCGTCCTGCTTGAGCGCCAGTCCATGGTGCGCCCCACTGGCCACCTCCACCACTCCCTCCACCCCTGGCACCCTCGCCGCCACGTAGCGCGAGGTGAGTGTCCCCTCCCCCAGTTGCCCATATGCGTTGGAGCCCCAGGCCCACACCGTGCCATCCGCCTTGAGGGCGTAGGAGTGCGTGTGCCCCGCCGCCACGGCCACCACCCCACTCAGCCCCAGCACCTGCACCGGCTGGTAGCGGCTCGTCGCCGTCCCATCCCCCAACTGCCCTGCTCCGTTGTAGCCCCAGGCCCGCACCGTCCCATCCGCCAGCAGCGCCAGCGAATGCCAGCTGCCTCCCGCCACGGCCACCACCCCGCTCAGCCCCGCCACCCGCGCCGGCTGTGTGCGCGGCCCCGTCGTTGCCTCCCCCAACTGCCCGAAGTCGTTATCCCCCCACGTCCACACCGTCCCATCCGTCCCCAGCGCCAGGCCATGGTGCAGTCCCGCCCCCACGCTGGTACTGCCCCCCACTCCCAGCACCCGGGCCGGCCTGGGGCGGGTGCTGGTAGTCCCATCTCCCAACTGTCCATACCGGTTGTCCCCCCACGCCCACACCGTCCCATCCGCGCGTGCCACCACCGAGAAGCCATTGCCTCCCGCCGCATGTTTGAGCCGATTCTGGCCGACGGCCAGGGCCGCCTTCGCCCTCCCGTCCGCGCGTAGGCTCGCGCCTTCCTCCGCGTGACACCCCGCCATCTGCACGCAGGCCCACAGCGCTACGCACAGCCGCACTACCCTGTTTGTTGGAAGGATTTGCTTCTCTCCTGATGGGCCCCTCTTGAAGGGCCATGGACTCTCTTGTAGCGCTGGAGCGCCGCTCAGCCGCCATCCGGCATGAGGCAAGCGCTGCGCGGCGGGCTGGACTCGGGCAAGCGCAGGGGCGTCTCCTGGCCCATGGCGAGGAAGGGCGCCCAATGGTGGGGGTGCGATCGGGTCCGCCGCAACTCGCGCATCGCCTCGCGCAGCGCCGTGGCACGTCCCTGCCCCGCCAGCAGGTTGCGGTAGTAGACTTCCATCAACTCGCGCGTCGTCTCGTCGTTCACCTTCCACAGGCTCATGACGACGGTCTCCGCTCCCGCCACGAGGAAGGCCCGGCGCAGCCCGTAGACTCCCTGGCCTATCTTGACGTCACCTCGCCCGGTATCGCAGGCCGAGAGGACGACGAGCTGGGTGCCCCACAGGTTGAGGCCCGCCAGCTCCAGCGCCGTCACCAGCGCGTTGCCGAGCGGAGTTGGAGTGGGGCTGGAGCCGGCACTCGCCCCCGCCAGGACGAGGCCGGAGCGCAGCAGCGGGTCCTGGGAGCTCGGTGCCTGGGTGTCCTCGCCCAGCGCACCGAAGTGGCCCACGGCCCGGGAGCCCCGCGGCTGGGGCACGTCCTCGAGGAAGAAGCCATGGGTGGCCAGGTGGAGGATGCCGGGTGGAGGCAGTTGCAGCAGCCGCTCCTTGGTGGCCTCCGGGCCCAGGAAGAGCTGGGCCTGGGGCAGCAGGCGCTGGATGGCCTCGGCCTCCTGGCGGGTGCCCGGCAGGGGAGTGGCGTCCCAGGCGCGTTGCCCCAGGTCCGCGCGCAGCAGGGAGAAGAAGCGCTCGCCGGGCATGGCGCG
The DNA here is from genome assembly GCF_036389735.1 of Archangium sp. Classification (GTDB taxonomy): domain Bacteria; phylum Myxococcota; class Myxococcia; order Myxococcales; family Myxococcaceae; genus Archangium. The sequence continues at coordinate 1,896 of NZ_DASVWK010000869.1, forward strand.
CGTGGCCACCAGCGCGGGCGCGTCCTCCTTGGGGAGAGCGGCGGCTTGAAGGGGGGCCCTGAAGTCCGGGTCGGCGAGGACGACCACGGAGCCCGGAGGAGCGCTCTCCTCGGGCCGCGGCAGCAGGCTCTTGCCCGAGGGGACGTAGGTGAAATCGAAGGCATCCACGAGGAACTGCTTCCCGTCGTGCAGGGCGGCGAAGGGCACCAGGGCCAGTTGACCATCCGGCGAGAGGAAGAGGCGGCGGGTATCCCCCAGCAACGGCAGCAGGGGTTGGAAGGCGAGCTGGTGGAGCGCCTGGGCCGAGGCCTCGAAGCCCGCGTCGCGGTTGGCCAGCGCGTCGCGTAGACGTGAAGCGGCCGAGTCGATGGGCTCGGCGGCTCCCAGGTCTTGGAAGCGGATGGTGGCGTCCGGCAAGAGTACCAGCGCCAGGTAGCGCAGCGGGCCTGGGCGTTGGGACTCGGGCGTGCCGGGCCTGGGCAGCAGCGGGCGGTCCACGTAGGTGATGAACTCCACGAGAGCGGCGTCCCGGGGCAGGGCCGCGGCGACCCGATCGACAATTTCCGAGGGGGGCGGCAGCGCGGTCAGCGCGCGCAGGGGGGTGGATCGCCTGGCCAGGTCCGCTTCCAGGGCAGCGCCCTGCTCGGCGAACTCCTCGAGACGCCGCTGGTGGGCGGCGGGTGGAAGCGAGCCGGGGCCCTGGAGTGACAACTGGGCCAGTTGGGTGCGCAGCCCCCGCAGCCGCTCGAAGGTGTCTCGGTCCTGCTCGCCCAGGCTCTGGTAGACGGTGCGGGAGATGTCGGCGCTCTCCTCGACGGAGCGGCCCTTGAGCAGAAGGGCGGCGCCGAGAGCCAGGCGTCTCACCTTGGCGTCATCGGGGTGGGCGCGCAGCAGCGCGTAGAGTCGCTCCTCGTCGGCGCGCAGGAACTGGAGGAAGCTGGCCAGGCGGGCTTCGGAGAAACCGAGCGACTCCTGGCGCAGGCGCCGCTCGGACAGGGCGAAGGCGCGCGTGAGCAGCGGCAGGGCCTCGGCGAGGCGACCCTCGGCCAGATGCATCACCCCGAGGTGATTGAGCGCTTCAGCGACGCTGGGATGGTTCTCGCCGAGCATCGCTTCCGCGATGGCCAGCGCGCGCTCGTAGAGCGGCCTGGCCCGGCCGTACAACCCCTGGGCCAGGTAGAGGTCGGCGAGCTTGTTGAGCGGGGTGGCGATAAGGCCATTGTTCCTGCCGACGGTCGCTTCCGCGATGGCCAGCGCGCGCGTGAGCAGGGGCTCGGCACGCGTGTACATCCCCTGGGCCACGTAGAAGTTGCCGAGGCGGCTGAGCGTCCTGGCGACCTCGGGATGGTTCTCGCCCAGGACGGCTTCCCGAATGGCCAGCCCGCGCGTGAGGAGAGGCTCGGCACGCGTGTACAGCCCCTGGGCCACGTAGAGGTTGCCGAGATCGATGAGCGCGGTGGCGACGAAACGACTGTTCTCGCCAAAGGCCGCTTCGCGAATGACCCACGCGCGCCGGAGGATCGGCTCGGCACGCGCGTACAACCCCTGGGCCACGTAGAGGTTGCCGAGATCGAGAAGCACGTCGGCGACGAGGGGATGGTTCTCGCCCAGGGCCACTTCCCGAATGGCCACCGTGCGTTCGAGAAGGGGCTCGGCCCGGCCATACAACCCCTGCTCGAAGTAGATGAAGCCGAGCCAGCCGAGCGGGTCGGCGACGAGGGGGTGGTTCTCGCCGAGGGTCGCTTCCCGAAGGGCCACCGCGCGCGCATAGAGCGACTCGGCCCGGCCGTACAACCCCAGGTTCAGGTAGAGGCCGGCGATGTGCAGGAGCGAGGTAGCGACATCGGAAGGGTTCTTGCCGGGGGCTGCTTCCCGAATGGCCACCACGCGCTGAAAGAGTGGCTCGGCCCGGCCGTACAACCCCTTGCACTGGT
>NZ_DASVWK010000870.1:0-19804 GCF_036389735.1 Archangium sp.
ACGTCCGGAAGTGAGGTGTGTTTTTGTGCTACATGACTTGCGGACGTCCGAAAGTGACCCGCTCCGCGCCTGCGTGCTCATGCCTCTTGAAGCAGGGTACTGGGAGGAGAAGCGCCGTCTCTGGGGGCGGACGGGAGGCCGAGACATGGACTCCTTCGGGCTTCGTGTCACGTGTAAGGGCGCGCCTGTCTCCGCCGGGCGACACGCTCATCGAGTTGCCGCGGGAGAACGGCGGGGTAGTGGCCAGGAGCTTCGAGGAGTGCAGTGTGGACGACGTGGAGCGGGCCACGCGGGCCAGGCGGGCCCCGCCCCCGGTGCGAGTGCCCGTGCCGGACCAGGCCCGGCTGCTCTTCTTCGAGGACAGCCTCTTCCGGAAGTTCAACGGGGTGGCCCAGGTGCGCTTCTCCGCGCAGAACGAGGACGGCAAGACGTTCCTGACCCTGCAGGGCGTGCCGATGATGGAAGTGCCGCGGCTCATCCAGGCGCTCCAGGAGGGACTGGAGGCCCAGCCCTCGCTCAGGGCGAACTAGCACTCCGCATCCCGTCGAGCTGACGTAGACGACAGGGAGGGGCGCCGGGCCGGCAACGGTCGGTGTTTCCTCCCTGTTCCTGCCCTCCATCGACCAGGGAACGTCGGTACGGGAGAGGGCGTGCTCGGCTGGTGGCCTGCGACCCGCTCTGATAAGTTGTGCCGCGCTATGCGGAACTTCCTACTTCGCTGGTCTACCCTGCTTCTTTTCCTCGTGGTGCCCGTGGCCGTGGCCAAGGACGGCCGCGAGCCCAATGAGCGGAACATCTACCTCTCGGACCATACGAGCCGAGGGGCGCCTGACGTGTACGTTGTCGGCGGTATCTTGACCGTCCTTCGTTTGGAGCAGCCTTGCGACCCAGCACGAACCAGAATGCTGGCCTGGGAAGGCCGCTTCGAGCCTGTGGAGTGTGTCGGGAAACGGGTGCTTCTAGAGCCCCTCCGCGATCTTGAGTCCGAAGACCGACTCATGCTGCTGGTAACGCTCGCGGATGGAACGGAACTGCCCTTCACCGTGACATCACGGCAGGAGACCACCGACGACCGGACGGGCGATCAACAGGTCAACGTGTTCCGTGACCGCGAGGCCCCGAAAGCGGTGCTTGCGTCCCTGTACGACTCGCTGCGGAGGGAGGGACAGCTCAGAGCGGAAGTCGAGCGTTACCGAAAAGAGGACTCAGTCAATCACTCTCTTGCCGGGCTCTTGGCGAAGGGAGACACGAAACAGACGCCGTTTCGTCAGCGGTACACGGCACTATTCAAGAGCCCTACGGGTGTGGAATTGCACGTCTCCGTGTTGGCTAGCAGGAACCGGGACAAAGCGGCGGTGGTCTTCAAGGTGAAGAACAACAGCCCGACCGAGCCTTGGAGTCTGATGGAGGCCCGCTTGATCACGGATGATGGGCGAGAGGAGAGACCGTTTGCGCTGCGTGCCTCCCAGAAGTACTGGGGGCCGGGTGGGCAAAGTGGGCAGATCGCCGTTGTCCTGGACGCGAGTGCCTTTGACTCGAAGACAGGCCCCGACCGGCTTGTTCTGGAACTCTTCCGAGAAGGAGACGGTCTGCGGCAGGCATGGGTTCATCTGGATAAACAAATGCTGCGTTGGTAGACCCCGCCCTCATGGCTCCCGTTCGCTCACTGCTTTCCGCTTCTGTCCTGCTGCTTTGCATGTCCTCCAGTTGCACGACGACGGGGGGCGCTTCCCTTCGCCCGGACGGTAGCCCCGGACCGGAAGCGTGCCCGGAAAAGGCGCTCGAAACCATGCGGCGTCTTGGTCTGAGCGTTGGGGACGCTTCGGATGTCGAACTTGACGTGAACCAGACCGACACCAGTCCCATCACGCTGTACGACGGTCCCGTGGAGAGCATGTTGAACAGTCCCCTGGGGACTCTTCCGACAGTCACCCGTCTCTATGGACGGGTCTGGACAGGTGGCCCACAGGTCGTCATCCGGTATTACGAAGCGCATGTACCGGACGAAGAGCCGATTCCGATTTGTGCTGTGGCTCGGCTCGCACGCGGTCAACTCAAGAAGAAACCCGAGTCCAAGCCGGGAACGGCCATCCTCGAATTCTCGAGCGCGGGGCTCTACCTTGTGAACTCGTTCCGGTGAACCACCGACGCGCTGCGCTGACCCGGAAACCCATCCCCCGTGCTTCCTGCCCTCCGCGGACAACTGACGATGCCGCCCTGGGAGTTCTTGGAGCAGGTGTTGCGCACCCGTCGCAGCCTCTACTCGTTGGGGAGTGAAGGCCGTCTGTAAGTGGGGTGTGTTTGGGGCTTACATGACTTGCGGACGTCCGGAAGTCACCTGCCTGCTCCCTCTGCAAGAGCTTTTGGCCGTGGGCGGGGAGTCCTCCGCAACGGGCTCTGTTCAGGGTAGAACAGGGTCCATGCGTATTCCCGTCGTGTATGTGGCCGGTCTGCTGGCGCTCGCGCTGGCTGGCGGCCCGGCCAGGGCCCAGGAGGGTGGTCTCGGGCTGGACCTGTCTGGCGATGCGAACACCCAGACCGAAGAGAAGCCCCAGGACGTCGGTGAGGGCACCTCGACCGAGGGCACCTCGCAGGACCCTGGCGGCATGGGCATGGACTTGAGCGCGGGGCTGGACCTGAGCATCCCCGGCGCGGACCTGATGCCACGCTTCTCGCTGGTGGGCCTGGAGACGCCGGACAAGGCGGGCGCCGCGGTGGCCAAGCGCTGGGTGGGCTGGCTCCAGGCGCAGGCGATGCGCACCGGCCAGGTGGCCCGGGGCCCGGACCCGGTCGAGGCCAAGCAGCAGCTCGAGGCGGAGTACGAGACGACCCTGCAATGCGGGGAAGCCTCGTGCTTCACCACGGCGGCGGACACGCTCGACGCGGACCTGCTCACCACGGCGCGGCTGGCGCTGGAGGAGGGGACGTGGACGCTGCGGCTGTGGACGTACGACCGCGACCGGGGCGTGGTGGAGCTGGACGTGGTGACGGGCCGCAAGCCCAATGACAGCAACTTCATCCGTCAGGCCGGCGCCACGCTCTCGAAGCGGGTGGGGGAGCTGGCGAAGCCGCGCTCCCTGTTGAAGGTGTCCGTCAACGTGTCGCAGGCGGTGGTGCGCGTGGGCCCGCGCATGCTGGGCGTGGGCAATGTCGAGGCGAAGTTGCCGCCCGGTGAGGTGCAGCTCGTCGTGGAGGCCGACGAGTACTCCACCTATACGAAGACGCTGACGCTCACCCCCGGCAAGACCGAGGAGGTGGCGGTGCGCCTGGAGCTCAACGGCCCCGCGCCGGAAGGGCCTCCCGCGGACGCGGTGGCGGGCCTGGGGAAGAAGAAGCCGGCGAAGGCCTCCGGCGGCGGTTCCCTCTTCAGCCGCCCCGCCCTCTACTCCGCGGTGGTGGGACTGGCGGCGGTGGGCGTGGGCGCGGCGCTCGGCGCGAGCTCCAAGGGCATCATCAGCCGGGCCCAGCCGGACGCGACGGGCGTGGTGGGCGTCACCCGGAGCGAGTACCAAGCGGCCCAGCAGCAGGGCTCGCTCGCCACGGCCCTCATGGCGGGAGGTGGCGCGCTGGCCGGCGGCAGCCTCCTGTGGCTCGTCATCGTTCCGTCGCGCGCCGAGCCGCCCTCCTCGTCGCTGGGCCCCGTGTCCTCCGGGGCGGGCAAGAGTGGCACGACCCTGCACTTCGTGGTTGGCGGGAGCTTCTGAACATGAAGTCCTTCTCTTCTCTTTTCGTCTGTTTCCTCGCCCTCTCCGCCGCGGGTTGTTTCGCGCCGGACCTGGCGGACGACACCATCTACAGCTGCGACACCACCGCCGACTGCGGCGTGGAGGGCCTGCTGTGCGCTCCCCGCGCGGGCCTGCGCGGCTACTGCTGCCAGCCCACCGCCGAGGTGTGCAATGGCAAGGACGACGACTGCGACGGCCAGGCGGACGAGCTGGCCGCGACCTCCTGCTACGGCGGCCCCGCGGGCACCGCGGGCAAGGGCCTCTGCGTGGCGGGCACGCCCTCCTGTGGCGCCAACGGTGAGATCATCTGCGTCGGCGAGGTGCGGCCCGTCAACGAGCTGTGCAACGCCAAGGACGACGACTGCGACGGCGTGGTGGACGAGGACTTCGATCTGACGATCAGCGCCTCCCACTGCGGCCGGTGTGGCAACGCGTGCGCCGCGGGCTTCTCGTGCGTCAGCAGCACCTGCCAGAAGGTCGCGGAGGTGTGCACCGATGGCCTCGACAACGACAGGGACAATGGCACGGACTGCGCGGACACCGAGTGCAACGGTCAGTCGTGCAGCAAGAGCGGCGACCCCGCGGCCTGCACCTGCGTGGGGGGCAAGGCCAGGGAGATGGTGTGCGGCGACGGGGCGGACAACGACGGGGACATCATCGTCGACTGCCTCGACGTGGACTGCGACGGCAAGGCGTGCAACGCCACCCTCGGCGGCTGTGTCTGCGCCAACCAGGCCAAGACCGAGACCATCTGCAGCGATGGCAAGAACAACGATGGCGATCCCTACACGGATTGCGAGGACGCCGATTGTGTCGCCAAGGAGTGCAATCTCACCGGGGGGTGCATCTGTGAGAATGGTGCCAAGAAGGAGACCATCTGCTCCGACGGCGTGAGCAACGACGATGGCGACACCCTCATCGATTGCGCGGATGGCGATTGTTCCGGCAAGCAGTGCAACGCCACCCTCGGGGGTTGCACCTGCGCGAACAACAAGGCGACGGAGACCGTCTGCAACGACGCCAAGGACAACGACAGCGAAGGCGGCACGGACTGCGCGGACCCGGACTGCAACGGCAAGACCTGCAACAAGGCGGGTGGCGGGACGGGCACGTGCAAGGTCGTGAGCGGTACGCGCACGTGTAACTGAGTCGTACCCGAGGGCCGGTCCGCTTCTCTCCAGCGGACCCTTCCTGACTTCCGCCTACCCGCGGACGGAACACTCCGTCCGTCCGCGGGGGGGAAGAGTCGTCTCCCTGGCAACATCTCAGGCCCCGTGGGTTGCCGGGGACTGAGAGGATGGAAAGGTTTGCCGCCTCATGGGCGGCGACGACGTCATCGCGGGCACGGTGCTCTCTGGCGGCTTGCGGGCCGTCGGAGGTTCTACGGTTGTGGACCGGGAGCTCCAGGCAGGCCAGGTGGTGGGCAGCTACCAATTGGAGCGCCTGCTGGGCGAGGGCTCCATGGGCCAGGTCTTCCAGGCCCGCCACGTGCGGCTGGGGCGCCAGGTGGCCCTCAAGGTGCTGCGCTCCAACTTCGCCCATGACAGTGGCTTCGTGCAGCGCTTCTTCCAGGAGGCGCGCTCCGTCAATCAGATCAACCACGAGCACATCGTCGAGATCTTCGACTTCGTGGAGGACGCGGAGCACGGGCACGTCTACTGCGTGATGGAGCTGCTGCGCGGGCAGAGCCTCTCCGCGCTCATGAAGGAGGAGCAGCTGTCCGTGCTGCGCATCCGCCGCATGGTGGTGCAGGTATGCGCGGCGCTGGGCGCGGCGCACCAGCTCGGGGTGGTGCACCGGGACGTGAAGCCGGACAACCTCTTCGTCATCCACAAGGGCGGGCAAGCGGACTTCGTCAAGGTGCTCGACTTCGGGGTGGCCAAGGTGCTCACCGCCGAGAACACCAGTGGCACGCTGGATGGCACCATCATCGGCACGCCCACGTACATGTCGCCGGAGCAGGCCGCGGGCCTGCCGGTGGACCACCGCGCGGACATCTACGGGGTGGGCACCGTCCTCTACGAAATGCTCAGCGGCCGGCCGCCCTTCCAGGCGCCCAACTTCGGCCAGCTCATGGTGAAGGTCATCACCGAGTCACCGCCGCCGCTGCCCTCGCACACCCCCTCGGGGGAGCCGGTGCCGGAGGCGCTGGCCCAGCTCACCCTGCGCTGCCTGGCCAAGGAGCCCGCGGATCGTCCCCAGCAGCTCTCCGAGGTCATCACCGCGCTGCTGGCGGAGCTGGCGCCGGAGCCCGTCACCCGTGACGACGACCAGCGCCTCACGCAGCCGCTGCCGGTGCCCAGGGGCCTGTCCAGCTCCCGGCGCACGTGGATGGCGCTCGCCGCGGGCGCGCTGGCGCTGATGGGCGCCGGGCTCGCTCTGTGGCCGGAGACCCCGGCTCCGACCCCGATGGTGAAGGAGCTTCCCCGGGCGAGCGCGCCCCTGGGCCTGCGGGTGGAGCTGGCCGGCCATGCCCCGAGCGAGCACCACGTGCGGCTCGAGGAGCCCGCCACCCTCTCGGTGCCCGTGGAGCCGCGGAAGTCCCAGGCAGAGGCGCGCACGCTCGCGCCCGGCAGTGCCCACCGCAAGAAGGCAGGAACGCGCGATGACGTCATTGATCCTTTCGCTCGCTAATCGCGTGCTGCCGGTGCTGATGGCCGTGGCGCTCGCGCTGGCGCCCCTGGGGGCCTCCGCGGCCAAGGCGGGCACGGCGCAGCCGGACGCGGAGGTGCTGGCCCGCGCGAAGTTCGCCGAGGGCAATCTCGCCTATGACCTGGGCGAGTTCCAGAAGGCCCTGGACGCCTACAGCGAGGCCTACCGGCTGAGGCCGCTGCCGGGCTTCCTCTTCAACATCGCCCAGTGCCACCGGCAGCTGGGACGCCCCGAGCGCGCCAGCTTCTTCTACGGGCGCTACCTGTCGCTCTCGAAGGAGGAGCCGCCCAACGCCCCGCTGGTGCGCGACCTCATCAAGGAGATGGACGTGGCGGTGCTCAAGGAGCAGGAGCGGCGCCAGAAGCGGGAAGAGACGGCGAGGGATCTGGCGCGGGCCAACGCGCTGCGGGCACAGGCGGAGTCGGTCGCCACGCGCCGGGCCCAGTCGCAGGACGGCAAGCGCGGGGTGACGCCCCAGGCCAAGGCGACGGCGACGACCGGGGCCGAGGTGAAGGACGGCGGCCTGACGAAGAAGTGGTGGGTGTGGGCGGGGGCGGGGGCGGTGGCGCTCGTCGCCGGGGGCGTCGTCTACGCCGCGACGGCGCCGCAACCGCGCCCCACCAGCCTGGGCACCATCCGCTAGGGGAGGGCGCCCCGCTCGCTCAAGTCGACGACCGGGACGCGCGCTGCTGCTGCGCCAGCAACAGGGCGGCGATGTGGCCCATGCGGGTGTGGAAGCTCTCGGCGTCGTGGTAGGTGAGCCGCACGTCGCCCAGCTGCAGCTGCATGCCGGACTCCAACGGCGTGGGCATCCCGGGCCGCAGTTGCTTTCCGCTGAGCAGCGCCGGTCCACCCTGGCTGAGCGCCTCCACCTTCCAGCTTCCGTCCGGGTGGCAGCGCAGCGTCAGGTGCTCGCGAGACACCGTGGCGTCGTTGACGACGAACACGTTGTGCGAGGCTCGCCCCAGGGTCAGCGTGTCGCGGCCGGCCCCCGGGGCCAGCTCGAAGCACATGGCATCTCCAGCGGGCAGACAGACGCGGAGATCCGAGGTGGGCAGCCGGGTGTCCCCGTGGTTCTGCTCACTGTTCTCCGGCACATTCCATACGCCGGACTCCCACACCAACCAGCTGTGCGGGTAACGGGCTCGGAACTTTTCCTTCAGTGCGAGGTGCTGTCGTACGAGCAGGGACAGCAACAGGGCGCGTGCCATGGGTCGAGAGACAATCACCTTCGGGCGCTGATCGCCACTGGTCTGAAGGGTGGCCTGTCCACGATCGCGCCTTCTTCGGCTCCATGGGGGCCCGGGGGCAGGCGTCCAGCCGTCCGGACTGGATTTTCGCACCGAGCCCCCCTGGAACTAAGGTGGGGCCCCATGAGCCAACCCCCCCGCCTCCTGCTGGCCGCGCTGTGCGCGGGCCTGCTCCTGGCCGCGTGCACGCCGTCCGAGGTCTGCGGCGATGGCCGCATCGAAGGCACGGAGAAGTGTGACGACGGCAACACCGCCGACGGCGACGGCTGTTCCAGCAGCTGTGCTCCGGACAGCGCGCCCCCCCCGGAGCCGGGGCCGATGCGGGAGTGTCCCGGCGCGGCGAGCCTGCCCAAGCCGGAGGCCGGGGATACGTGCAAGGTGCTGGCGGCGCAGGGGACGCCCAGTGGCGCGCGCCTCTACCTGGGCGTGGTGCTGATGGACGGCCAGACGCTCCAGGGCGGTCAGGTGCTGGTGGACGGGCAGGGCGTCATCCAGTGCGCGGCGTGCGACTGCTCGGACAAGGCGGGGGCGGCCGGGGCCGTGCGCATCTCGTGCCCGGAGGGCGTCATCTCCCCGGGACTCATCAACGCGCACGACCACATCGACTACCAGCGGGTGCCGCGCCCGGCGAACCCGGAGCGCTTCGAGCACCGCCACGACTGGCGCAGGGGCTCCGGCGGGCACACGCGGCTGGAGAGCGGTGGAGGCACGGACGACGCCATCCGCTGGGCCGAGCTGCGCCAGGTGATGTCGGGCACCACCTCCATCGCCAGCAGCGGTGGCCTGGCGGGCCTGCTGCGCAACCTGAACTCCGCCGGCAACCAGGAGGCCCTGGGGGAGCCGGCGCTGAAGTTCCAGACCTTCCCGCTGGATGACAGCGGCGGCACGGAGCGCACCAGCGGGTGTGCCTACGGGACGATCGACACCCCGAGCGCCATCCCGGCGCAGGCGGCCTATCTGCCGCACGTGTCCGAGGGCATCGAGGAGTCGGCGCACAACGAGTTCCGCTGCCTGTCGGGCCAGGGCGCCGGCAGCCAGGATCTGCTGACGCCGCGCACGGCCATCATCCACGGCATCGGCCTCACGGCGGCGGACATCCGCACGATGGCCGAGCGGCACACCGGCCTCATCTGGTCGCCCCGCTCCAACATCTATCTCTACGGCGACACGGCGATGGTGACGGCCTACAAGCGGCTGGGTGTGCAGATCGCCCTGGGCTCGGACTGGCTCCAGTCGGGCTCCATGAACATGCTGCGCGAGCTTCAGTGCGCGGACTACCTCAACGCGGTGCACTACTCGCGGGCGTTCACCGATGAGGAGCTGTGGCGGATGGCCACCGTGAACGCCGCGGACCTGACGGACACCGCGGAGAAGCTGGGTCGCCTCACCCCGGGCAAGGTGGCGGACCTGGCCATCTACCGGCTGCGCTCCTTCGCCACCTCGCCCCACCGCGCCGTCATCGCCGCCAACCCGGAGGACGTGGTCCTCACCGTGCGCGGCGGCAAGCCCCTCTATGGTGACAAGGCCGTGGTGAGCGCGCTGACGACGGACGCCTGTGAGGCCCTGGACGTGTGCGGCACCCCCAAGGCGGCATGCGTGCAGTCCGAGCTGTCCGGGAAGACGCTCGAGGCGCTGCGGACCGCCAACGCCGCCTCGTACGAGCTCTTCTCCTGCGGCAAGCCGCCGACGGACGAGCCCACCTGCGTCCCGCAGCGCATCGCGGACGTTCCGGTGCCGGCCTCGGTGAATGGCTCCACCCTCTACAGGGGCGAGCGCACGGCCGCCGACCCCGACGGCGACGGCCTCGCCAACGAGCAGGACAACTGCCCCGGTGTCTTCAACCCCGTGCGGCCCATGGACAACGGCAAGCAGGCGGACACCGACGGGGATGGCGTGGGCGATGCGTGCGATACCTGCCCGCTCGACGCCAACAGCACCAGCTGCACGGCCTCCAACCCCAACGATCGGGATGGGGACGGCCTCGAGGCGAGCGCGGACAACTGCCCCTTCGCCGCCAACGCGGACCAGAAGGACTCGGACGGCGACGGCATGGGCGATGCGTGCGACGCCTGCGCCGCGGCCAACAGCGGCAACGCGGCCTGCCCGGTGTCCATCTATGACATCAAGACACTGGTGGGGGGCAAGAGCCCGTACCTGAACCAGACGATCGCCCTGAAGAACGTGGTGGTGACGGCGGTGGCCGACAGCGGCTTCTTCGCCCAGGTGCGCCCGGAGGAGGCCGGCTACGCCGGTGCGCCGAGGTCAGGGCTCTTCGTCTTCACCCGGACCCGGCCCGCCCTGATAGTGGGCGATGTCGTCGACATCCACTCGGGCGACGTGTCCAACTACTTCGGACAGCTCCAGCTCACCAACCCCGTCTTCACCCAGGTGGGCACTGGCACGCCGCCCGCGCCGCTCCCCGTCACCCCGGCCGAAATCCGCACCGGAGGCCCGCACGCCGCGGCGCTCGAGAGCGTCCTGGTGAAGGTGGAGAACGTCTACGTGACGAAGCTGGATCCCACCCCTGGCGGGGGCGACTCCACTCCCACCCATGAGTACGTCGTGGATGCCACGGCGGGCTCGGATGGGGAACTCGTGGGCGTGCGCGTCAATGACCTGGTGTTCAAGTACACCGCCCGCCCGGCGGTGGGCACGAAGCTGCGCTCCCTGACCGGCGTGCTGGAGCTGCGCAACAGCCACTCCAAGCTGGAGCCTCGGAGCAAGGAGGACCTGGTTCCGGCCTTCTCCTTCGGGCCCTCGGGCAACTCGGTGCGCGCGGGCAACAACGGGAGCACCTTCCCGCAGGTGCTCACCGTGTCCCTGCCGGCGCCCTACTTCGAGGACGTGGACGTCACCGTCACCTCCGCGGATGTGAACGTGCTGCGCGTGGCCAATGGTGGCCGCTTCGTCATCCCCGCCGGAAGCACCTCCGTCAACGTGGTGCTGGAGCCGCTGCTGGAGGCCTCGTCCGTGAGTCTGACCGCCTCGGTGCGCGGCTTCAGCCAGGAGTCCTCCGTCCGCGTGCTGAGCGCCACGGCCCGGCCCACGCGCGTGCAGCTCAGCCCCACCTCCCTCATCACCGGGCCCGGGCTCGAGACGGAGTTCACCGCCCGCCTGGACATTCCCGCTCTGGAGCGCACCACCCTGGACGTCGGCGTGCTGACGGACGGGTTGGGCACGGTGAGCCCGGCCCAGGTGACCTTCGCGCCCAACACCTCCACCGCCACCTTCACCTTCAAGACCCTGGAGGCGCCGACCGCCACGACGGGCTCCGTCCAGGTCCTGGGTGCCGGCCTCGGCGCGACGGCGGACATCGTCGTCTCCGAGGACATGCCGAAGCTCCTCGAGCTCACCCCGGCGGGGGCGGTGACCGTCATCCAGGGCAGCACCCAGACGTTCACCCTGAAGCTGGACAAGCCGGCGCTGGGCAACACGACGGTGAAGCTCGCGGCGGTGTCCGATGGGGGGGCCTTCGGCACGCTCTCCGCTTCCTCGGTGACGCTGCTCAAGGGGCAGACCACGGCCACCTTCACCTTCACCGCGGATGCCGCGGGCGACACCACCGGCACCCTCACCGCCACGCTCAAGGACTCGCTCTCCACCCGCGTGACGGTGCGCCCGCCGTTCCCGAAGCCCACCTCCCTCACCCCGGCGACCGCGCTGGTGCAACCCGGCACGACGCAGGCCTTCACGGTGGAGCTGGACAAGCCGGCCGAGGCCGGGGGCGCGGACGTGACGTTCAGCCTCGAGCCCGCCACCGGCCTGGGCTCGCTCGACACCGCGACCGTCCACATCGACGCGGGTCGGACGAAGGGCACGGTGACCTTCACCGCCGGCTCCACGCTCGTGCGAGGCAGCCTCCGCGCCACCCTGGCCGGCACGACGCTCGCCTCCACGGTGTGGGTGGTCAACACCCGCAAGGGGCTCGTCATCAACGAGGTGGACTACGACAACGTCGGCACCACCGACACCAAGGAGTTCGTGGAGCTCTACAACGCCTCGGATGCCGCCATCCCGCTGGCCAACCTGGCGCTCGTCTTCGTCAACGGCAACGGCAACGTCGAGTACGCCCGGGTCGACCTGTCCAAGGCTGGCACCGAGCTGCTGGCGGGGGAGTACCTCCTCATCGGTCCGAGCGCGGTGCTCGACACGGTGAGCTCCGCCTCGGTGAAGAAGCTCGTGCTGCCCACCCCGACGCCCCCCCTGGAGCTCATCCAGAACGGCGCGCCCGACGGCCTGGCCCTCCTCGACACGGCGCTGGGCACGCTCATCGACGCGCTCTCGTACGAGGGCGACACGACGAGCCTCACGACGAGTGACGGCAAGACGTTCAGCCTGCTGGAGGGGACGAAGCCCACCACCACGCTGGCGGATAGCGGCTCCGTGGAGGGCTCGCTGTCCCGCCTGCCCAATGCCCTGGACACCGACTCGAACGCGGAGGACTTCGCCTTCACGGGCAAGCCCACCCCTGGCGCGCCGAACGTGACGACGCCTTGAGACTCCGCGGGCCCGGGGCCTCGCGGTGAGTCCACGCCCTCCGCGTCACCGACTCCAGGTGTCGCGGGGGGCGTCTTCGTTTCAGCTCAGCGCTTGACGATTCCGTCGACCATGAGCCCGGTGAGGGTCGTGTAGGCCGGGTCATACGCCAGCGAATCGCGGAACAGGTTCTGGTGCATCAGCGAGCCGAGGAACCCACCGATGATGGCGTGCGCGGCGGTTCCGGGGTCCAGGTCCTCGCGGAACTCCTTCGACTTGCGCTGCCCGTAGCGGATGATGTTCGCCGCCATCTCCACGTACAGCCCCAGCTTCTCCCGGATGGACGCGGCCACCCGGTCGTTCATGTCCGCCGACTCCGCGGCCACCATCCCGAAGAAGATGCCGTACTCGCGGTGGGCGCGCAGGAACTGCTGCGTGCGCCCGAGGAGGGCCTCGAGCTGCTGTCGCGCCGTCAGCTTGCGCTGCTCCTCGATCAGCTCCTTGAACTCGTTGAGGAAGCGCCCGTGCAACTCCTCGATGGCGGACAGCAGCAGGTCCTCCTTCGTGGGGAAGTGCCAGTAGAGTGCCCCGGGGGTCATCCGGATGGCCTTGGCCAGCTCCGCCATCGTCGTCGCCAGGATGCCCCGGCGCGCGAACAGCGTGATGGCCGCCTCCATGATTTCCACCCGCGTCCGGGCCGCGCGTTCCTGCTTGATCTCCCGCTTCGCCGCTTCCTTGCGCATTTCGCCCCGTATCCTACTCACCTCGGGCGAACAGCGTCACCCCCCAGGTCAGGCGAGCAGCGTCACTTTCACGATCTCCGAGGGAGCGGCCACGCGCAGCGGCGGACCCCAGAAGCCGGTGCCCCGGCTCACGTAGAGGTGGCCCTGGCCCTCGTGGAACAGCCCCGCGTCGTGCTCCCAGACGGCGGACACCACGAGGTTGAAGGGGAAGAACTGTCCGCCGTGTGTGTGCCCGGAGAGCTGAAGTCCCATGCCCGCCTTCAGCGCCTGATCTCGCCAGCCGCTGGGCTGGTGCGCCAGCAGCACCGAGGCGCGTGACGGGTCCCTCCCCGCCGTGGCCGCCGCCAGGTCATAGCTGCGGCTCGCCGGGTAGCCCGAGCGCCGTGCCGCGAAGTCGTCCACGCCCACGAGGTCGAACGAAGCCCCCGGCTCGCCGATGCGCACGTGGCGGTTGCGCAGCACCGTCAGCCCCATGCGCGTGAGGGCCTCGGCCCAGGCCTCGTCGCCCGAGAAGTACTCGTGGTTGCCCGTGACGAAGTACGTGCCGTGCCGCGAGCGCAGGTTGCTCAACGCGCTCGCCGCGAAGCCGAGCTCCTCCACGCTGCCATCCACCAGGTCGCCCGTGATGCACACCAGGTCCCCCTTGAGCGCGTTGCTCTGAGACACCAGCGCGTCCATGAAGCGGCGCTGGATGAGCGGGCCCACGTGGATGTCGCTGAGCTGGATGATGCTGAAGCCGTCCAGGGCCTTGGGCAGCCCGGGCAGCCGGACCGCTATCTCGTTCACCACCGGGGGCGTATAGGCGCGCCACATGCCGTAGCTGGCCACGCCACCGCTGGCCACCAGCGCGGCGCCCGCGCTCGCCCGGGCGAGGAACTGCCGCCGCTCCTCGGACACCACGGGGGCCGGGGCCGCCTCCGCCGCGCGTCGGCGCTTCAGCCAGCCCAGGAGCTTCTGGACTCCGCCCAGTGACAGCACCGCGAGCAGCAGGTAGGTGGCCGCCCCCATCCACAGCCAGCCCAGCTTCCCCAGGGCGGACGCCACTTCGGCGGGCAGGAGACGCGGCAGCAGTCGCCAGCTGATCATCAGGAAAGCCAGCAGCGCCATCGCCACCATGCCCGCCCTCCGCCAACCCGGGTGCTTCGCCGTGTCCCGGAAGAGGCGCCGGTACAGGTAGACGTGGCCCAGCACCACCACCAGGGACAGGGTGCCGAAGAAGAGGAGGAATCGGAGCGGAGTGGCCATGGAGTCCTGAATACTGCCCTACCCCAGGAGCGAGCGCAGGGCCTCCGGCAGCGTGGGGAACTGGAAGGGGTAGCCGGCCTCCCGCGCGTGCCGGGGCAGCGCCCGCTGGCCCCCGAGCACCACCTCGGACATCTCCCCCAGCGCCGCCTTCAGCGCGAAGGAGGGCACCGGCACCACGGCGGGACGGCCCAGCGCGGCCCCGAGCGCCCGGGAGAAGTCCGCGTTCGTCACCGGCTCCGGGGCCGTCACGTTCAGCGGCCCGCTCAGCTCCGGGTGCTCGAGCGCGAAGAGGAGCAGCCCCAGCGTGTCCTCGCGGTGCACCCAGCTCAAGTACTGCTGGCCCGAGCCCATCCTCCCGCCCAGGCCCAGGCGGAAGGGCGGCAGCATCTTCTTCAGCGCGCCGCCCTCCGGGTGCAGCACCACGCCAATGCGCGGCACCACCGTACGGATGCCCGCGGAGGCCGCCTGGAGCGCCTCGGCCTCCCAGGCCCGGCACACCCCCGCGAGGAAGTCCTCTCCGGGCGAGCTGCTCTCCGTGAGTGGCTCCGCGCCCCGGTGGCTGCCGTAGTAGCCAATGGCCGAAGCGGACACGAAGTGCCGCACCGTGCCCGCCGCGCGCAGGGCCTCCACCAGCAGGCGCGTGCCCACCACCCGGCTGTCGCGGATGCGCTGGCGCGCGCTCTGCGTCCACCGCTGGGCCACCGGCTCGCCCGCCAGGTGCACCACCGCCTCGGCTCCCCCCAGCGCCTCCGGGGACAGCGGCGTGGTCGCGTCGAAGAAGGAGCCACTCACGCCCTCGGGCAGCCGCGCCAAGGTGCGCTTCACGTCCCGCGCCAGCACGTGCACGGTGTGGCCCCGCTCCAGCAACCGCTGGACGAAGACGGGGCCGAGAAAGCCGCTCGCTCCGGTGAGGGCCACCTTCATGGCCGCGACTCCTGGGGCCCGCCCTGGCCGAGCAGCTCACCGAGCGCCTCGAAGAACGCCTCCATGTCTTTCTCCTTCATCCGGCCAGAGTAGCGGAAGACCACCTGCCCGCCGCCGTCCAGCAGCAGCACGGACGAGGTCTTCTTCGGCAGGCTCCAGGGGCTTTGGCCCAGGGTCCCCTTCAGGTCCACGAGGATGGGGACGCCCCACTTCTTCTCCTCGGCGCGCACGTGCGAGAGGGCGATGCCCCGCGCGGGGAAGAAGTCGTAGGCCTCCAGATTGGCCACCGCCACCACCCAGGCCGCGTCCAACAGGCCCTGCGACCGCCCCCGAGCGAAGAGAGCCTCCTTGAAGGATGAGTTGAGTGTCGTGGAGTGGCGATCCTCATAAAAGAGAATGACGGGTTTTCCCCGCCATCGCGACAGCGCCACTTCCTTCCCGTCCGATCCTCTCAACGTTGCGTCCAGCGGTCCGGGGCTGGGCCCGGTCGCGAGTGAGGGGCTCGTGGCCAACAGGGCGACCGTCAGCATGCCTGCAATCCGTGTGGGCATCGGGACCTCCTATGGACAAAGCTTCAACTAACGTTGAACATAGCGTTGACATGGCCTGGACACAAACGTTACCTCCAGGCTCGAAGCGCCCCATTGCCCCGGAGGACAGCAGCATGGGCCCGACGCCGTTCCTGACTGCCCCGCCCATGCCCGTTCCCTCGGTGGGGCAGGCCTGGCTCAAGCTGGTGCAGGCCCAGGTGGAGGCGTCCCTGGTGGAACTGCTGGAGCTGCCGGACGAGTCCAGGCTGGATGCACGTTGGACGCGGGTGCTGGAGCAGGTGCGCGAGTACGTGCTGCGCCCCAGCCGCCGGGTGCGCACGGCGCTGTTGCTGGCCGGCTACTGCCTGGCGCGGGGCTCGGCGGCGGTGCCGGCCGGGCTGTGGCGCTTCGCGGCGGGGCTGGAGCTGCTGCACTCCTTCCTCGGCATCCACGATGACGTGACGGATCGGGCGGCGCTGCGCCACGGCGGGCTGGCCATGCACCACCTGCTGGCCCCGGGCCGCGCGGGGCAGGACCTGGCGGTGGTGGTGGGGGACCACCTCTTCGCGCGCGCGCTGGAGACGATGCTGGGCTCGGAGCTGCCGGGCGCGGCGCGGGCCAGCCAGTTCTACCTGCGCGTGTTCCGCCACACCTCGGTGGGGCGGTACCTGGACCTGGGGATGTCACCACTCGGCTCGGTGGGCGTGCGGCAGTCGCTGCGCGTGGCCCGTTTGAAGACGGCGCGCCAGGGCTTCTGCGCGTCGCTGCCCTGCGGGGCGATGCTGGCCGGGGCTCACACGGGGCTTCAGCTGCGGCTGGCCCGGGTGGGAGACCAGGTGGGGCTGGCGTGGCAGCTGAAGGATGACCTGTGCGGCCTCTTCGGGGATGCGCGGACGTCCGGCAAGAGCGCCGACTGCGACTTCATGTTGGGCCGGCGCACCTTCCCGGTGGTGGTGGCCTGGTCGCGCGCATGCCCCGAGGTGCGCCGGGAGATGGAGTCGCTGTGGGCGCTGCCTCCCGAGCGCAAGAACGAGCTCGTGCGGACCCGGGCGCGCCGGCTGGTCGAGGAGGCCGGTGGACGGGTGGCCACGGAGCGCCTGGTGGCGCGGGCCTCGAGCGGAGCCGAGCGCACGCTCGCGGCGCTGCCCAACCCCAACGGCCTGCGCGACCTGTTGCGGTCCCTCGTCGGCCAGATGTCCCACCGGATGAGCTGAAGAGGAGAAGACCGTGAGCCAGGGCAAGCGACAGGCGGTGGTGGTGGGCGCGGGCGTGGGAGGGCTCGCGGCGGCGGCGCGGCTGGCGCACCAGGGCTTCGACGTACAGCTCTTCGAGAAGACGGACGGCCCCGGCGGGCGCTGCAACCGCCTCCAGGTGGACGGCTTCACCTGGGACCTGGGCCCCACCATCGTGCTGATGCCCGAGGTGTTCCAGGAGACCTTCGCCGCGCTCGGCCGGCGGCTGGAGGACTACCTCACGTTCATGCGGTGCGACCCCAACTACCGCATCCACTACCGCGACGGCTCGGACATCACCTTCACCTCCGAGCTGTGCGCCATGGGGCGCGAGCTGGAGCGGATCGAACCCGGCAGCTACGCGCGCTACCTGGCCTTCCTCGCGCAGGGGCGCACCCAGTACCGCACCAGCCTGGACCACCTGGTGGGCCGTAACTATTCGGGCATCTCCGACTATTTCGCGCCCTCGGTGCTCAAGAAGATCTTCCAGGTGCGCGCCCACCGCCGCATGTACGCGGACGTCAGCCGCTACTTCCAGGACGAGCGGCTGCGCGCGGCGATGACCTTCCAGACGATGTACCTGGGGGTGTCGCCCTTCGCCTCGCCGGCCGTGTACGGGCTGCTGCCCTTCACCGAGCTGGGCGTGGGCGTGTGGTTCCCCAAGGGCGGGCTGTATGCCATTCCCCTCGCGCTGGAGAAGGTGGCGCGCGAGGAGGGGGTGCGGCTGCACTACGGCGCGCCGGTCAAGCGCATCCTCACCGAGGGTGCCCGCGCCACGGGCGTGCTGCTGGAGGACGGGCAGGTGGTGAAGGCGGACGTGGTGCTCTGCAACGCGGACCTGCCCTACGCGTACGAGAAGTTGTTGGACCCGAAGGTCACCACGCTCAAGCGCGCCAAGACGCTGCGCTACACCTCCAGCGGCTACATGCTCTACCTGGGGATGCGCCGCCGCTACGAGGGGCTTCAACACCACAACGTCATCTTCGGGCGCGACTACAAGGGCTCCTTCGACGACATCTTCGAGCGCTTCCGCGTCCCCGAGGATCCGAGCTTCTACGTCAACGCTCCGGCCCACACGGACCCGAGCCTCGCGCCGCCGGGCAAGGACGCGCTCTACGTGCTGGTGCCGGTGCCCCACCAGCACCCGAACGTGGACTGGAAGGTCGAGGGCCCGAAGGTGCGGGCGAAGGTGTTCCAGCGACTGGCCGAGCTGGGCTACCCGGAGCTGGAGCGCGACATCGAGGTGGAGCGCGTCGTCACCCCCGACGACTGGGCGTCCACCTTCAACCTGGCCCGGGGCAGCGCCTTCGGGCTGGCGCAGAACTTCTTCCAGATCGGCCCCTTCCGGCCGGCCAACCAGGACTCGCGGGTGCGCAACCTCTTCTTCGTGGGGGCGTCCACCCAGCCGGGCACCGGGCTTCCGACGGTGCTCATCTCCGCGAGGCTGACGGTGGAGCGCATTCTGCAGTGGTCGGGTGTGGGCGATGTGGTGAAGACCCCCGGAGTCGCCGGGAGCGGTGCAATGGAGGAGGCGGCATGACGTCCCAGGACAAGACCCTTGTGGCACGTGGTTACGAGATGGCGCGCGAGGTGACGCGCAATCACGCCAAGAGCTTCTTCTTCGCGTCCTTCCTGCTCTTCGGCATGCGGCGCAAGGCGGCCTTCGCCCTCTACGCGTTCTGCCGGCGGTTGGATGACATGGTGGACGTGGCGGACGGGGCCGCTCGAGGGGCGGTGCCCGAGGGGTTGGCCGAGCGACTGGCGAGCACTCGCCGGGCGGTGGCCGAGCTCTACCTGGAGACGCCGGAGCTGGCGGATCCGCGCATGCCTCCGCCCGCCACGCGCGCCAGCGGGGGGGACGGTCCGTGGAACGCGGCGGAGCTGGCCGCGCTGGTGGACTGCATCCGCCGCTTCCGCGTCCCCGAGCAGCCCATGCAGGACCTCATCTCCGGCATGGAGATGGACCTGACGAAGCGCCGCTACGCGAGCTGGGCGGAGCTGGACCTGTACTGCTACCGGGTGGCGGGCGTGGTGGGGCTGATGATGGCGCCGATGCTGGGCTGCTCGGCGGAGTGGGCGCTCGGGCCGGCGGCGGACCTCGGCCGCGCCATGCAGCTCACCAACATCCTCCGGGACGTGAAGGAGGACCTGGACCGGGACCGTGTCTACCTCCCGCTGGACGAGCTGGCCGCCTTCGGCCTGTCCGTGGACGACCTGCACCGGGGCGTGGTGGATGACCGGTGGCGCGGCTTCATGCGCTTCCAGATCGCCCGGTCGCGCACCCTCTACGCGCGGGCGGCCGCGGGCATCCCCGCGCTCTCCGGCTTCGGGTGCCAGCGCATGGTGAAGCTGATGGGCTCCATCTACGGGGACATCCTGCGCGTCATCGAGACGCGCGACTACGACGTCTTCAGCGGGCGGGCCGCGGTGCCGGGCTCGCGCAAGCTGGCGCTGGCCACGAACATCCTGGTGCGGCCCACGGCGGTGCTACCCGCGGCGGTACTGCCCGAGGCGTCCGTGCCACTGCTTCCCAGGGGAGTGAGTTCATGAGCGACGACACAGTCCAGACATTGAAGGTGAAGCGCTCCTCCCGCCTGTCGGGCTTCTACCGGCAGTCGCCGGAGCGCCGCCGGACGCGGCTGGTGGAGTCTCGCTGGCTGGCCCCGGAGGACGCGGAGGCGTGCGCGGGGCTGGGCGGGTTCGACGAGGCCTGCGCGGACGCGATGGTGGAGAACGTCATCGGCCTGCACGGCCTGCCGCTGGGCGTCGCGCTCAACTTCGTGGTGAATGGGCAGGACCGGCTGGTGCCCATGGCGGTGGAGGAGCCCTCCATCATCGCCGCGGCGAGCTACGCGGCCCGGTTGTGCGCCGAGGGTGGTGGCTTCTCCGTGTCGGCGGACGGCCCCATCACCACCGCCCAGGTGCAGCTGCTGGGCGTGCCCCAGTTGGAGGCGGCCGAGGCCTCGCTGCGCGCGGAGACGCCGGAGCTGCTGGCCGAGGCCAACGCCTTCCTGGGCAACATGTGCG
>NZ_DASVWK010000871.1:0-22482 GCF_036389735.1 Archangium sp.
GAGCTGGGGGGCCAGGGCGTCTTCGAGGTGATGGACCGGGTCTTCACCACCGGCCACTCCTACGTGGGCCGGGCCCGGCCGGTGCGGTTGGCGCGTCCGGCCAGCTCGCCGCCCGAGGAGATGTACTTCGACATCGCCTACCACCCGCAGCGCGATGCCGCCGGGCGGGTCGAGGGCGTGGCCATCTTCGCCTATGACGTGACGGACCTGGTGCGCTCGCGCCGTACCGCCGAGGCGCTCGCGCGGGACCTGGGCTACAGCGAGCAGCGCTTCCGCTCGCTGGTGACGGCCACCTCGGACATCATCTGGGCCACGCCGCCCTCGGGAGAGTTCGTCGAGGAGCAGCCGGGCTGGAGCACCTTCACCGGGCAGGCGCGCGAGGAGTACCAGGGCTGGGGCTGGCTGGACGCGGTGCACCCGGAGGACCGGGATCGCACGGTGCGGGCCTGGGAGGCCTCGCTGGCCACGCGCACCCCCTTCCAGCTGGAGTACCGGCTGCGGCGCCAGGATGGGATGTACCGCGACATGCTGGCGCGCGCGGTGCCGGTGCTGGAGAAGGACGGCCGGGTGCGCGAGTGGGTGGGAGCCCACCGGGACGTGACGCGCCAGCGCCAGGACGAGGCCGAGCTGGAGCGCCTGCTCACGCGCGAGCAGCGCCACGCCCTTCAGTTGCAGGGGCTGGCCAGCGCGGCGCTCGTCATCAGCGAGGCGGACTCCGTCGAGCACGTGCTGCGGGCCATCACCGAGCAGGCGCGCGAGGTGATTGGGGCCCACCAGGCCGTCACCAGCCTGTCGCTGGAGGGCTGGGCGCAGGCGGTGCACGCCACCTCGATGTCGGACAAGTACGCGGCCTGGCGCGAGTGGAAGGAATCCCCGGACGGCACGGGCATCTACTCGTGGGTGTGCCGGCTGAACGTGCCCATGCGGCTGACGCAGCCGGAGCTGGAGGCGCACCCGGCGTGGGGCGGCTTCGGCCGGCACAAGGCCAGGCACCCGCCCATGCGCGGCTGGCTGGCGGCGCCGCTGGTGGGCCGGGACGGGCGCAACCTGGGCCTCATCCAGCTGTCGGACCGCTACGACGGGGACTTCAGCTCCGAGGACGAGGCCATCCTCGTGCAGCTGGCGCGCATGGCCTCGGTGGCGCTGGAGAACACGCGGCTGATGGCGGAGACGCAGGCGGCCAACCGCGCCAAGGACGAGTTCCTCGCGGTGATGAGCCACGAGCTGCGCACGCCCCTGACGGCGGTGCTGGGCTGGACGCAGATGCTGCGCGGCCGGCAGAACGACGCCAAGGCGGTGGACAAGGGGCTGGCCGTCATCGAGCGCAACGCGCGCACGCTGGCGCAGCTGATTGAAGACGTGCTGGACGTGTCGCGCATCATCACCGGCAAGCTGACGCTGCACCGCAAGGGCGTGGATCTGGTGGGGGTGGTGCAGGCGGCGGTGGAGGTGGTGCGGCCGCACGCGGAGCAGAAGAACGTGTCGGTGTCGCTCGAGGTGGACGTGGGCGGCAACGGCACGGCGATGCTGGTGGGAGACCCGGGACGCCTGCAGCAGGTGTGCTGGAACCTGCTGGTGAACGCGGTGAAGTTCACCCCGACGGGCGGGCGGGTGGTGGTGCGGGTGGACCGCAGCGAGCAGGAGCTGCGGGTGCGGGTGACGGACTCGGGCAAGGGCATTCGCGCCGAGTCGCTGCCGCACCTCTTCGAGCGCTTCTGGCAGGCGGACGGCTCGGCCACGCGCGAGCACGGCGGGCTGGGGTTGGGGCTCGCCATCGTGCACCACCTGGTGGGGCTGCACGGGGGCGGGGTACGGGCGGAGAGCGCGGGAGAGGGCAAGGGGAGCACCTTCATCGTGACGCTGCCGGTGCCGGCGGTGCTGCCGGAGGCGCAGGCCGAGGCCCTGCCGGGAGCGGAGGCGGCGGTGCCGGCGGTGAAGCTGGACGGGGTGTCGGTGCTGTTGGTGGAGGACGCGCCGGACGCGCGGGAGCTGATTGCTCTGATGCTGCGTGAGCGGGGCGCGCAGGTGAGCACGGCGAGCAACGCGAGCGAGGCGATGGAGCGGCTGAAGACGTCGCTGCCGGACGTGCTGGTGTCGGACATCGGTCTGCCGGGAGAGGACGGGCACTCGCTATTAAGGAGGGTGAGGGCCTGGGCCGAGGCGAGGGACCAGTGGGTGCCGGCCATTGCCCTCACGGCGTATGCGAGCGCGGAGGACGCGCGGCGGGCCTACCGCGCGGGCTTCCAGGTGCACCTGTCCAAGCCCCTGGAGCCGGCGACGCTCATCGAGGCGGTGGCGCGGCTCGCCGGACGCGGCGACGTGGGCGCACGCACGGCGTGAGCTGTCGGCACGATGATCCGTGCCGGTCAACCCCCGTTCCCTTCACCGGCAGCCCCGGCGCTCTCCGCGCCGAGTGCGGATTTGCCCTGATTTCGGGCCCTTGCGCGCGCTCTCAAGGAAAATCGCAATATTCTGGGGGCCCCCCAGCAACCTTTTCTCGGTCGCTGCGAGAATGAAATCAGCGCTTCACTCCCACCCCTTCCTTCGGAGCTCCCCGTGAGCACCTACGCTGTCCGCCGTGGCGACACCCTCTCGGTCCTCGCCAAGAAGTTCAACACCTCCGTCGACAAGCTCGCCCAGGCGAACAACATCCGGGATCCGAACAAGATCCTCGTCGGGCAGAAGCTGAAGGTCCCCGACTCCTTCGACAAGCCGGCCAGCCGTCCCGCCGCGTCCAAGCCCGCCAAGGGCGACAGCTTCGAGAAGCCCGCCGCTGGCTCCTCCCAGGCCGCCGGCCCGGTGCGCGATGACGACGGTCGCAAGTTCCCCACCTCCGCCGACGGCACCCCCATGTTCCGTCAGGGCGATGCGCAGTGGGGCGGTCGCACCCTCGGCACCAGCTCCTCCCTCTCGGCCGCCGGCTGCGCCATGACGTCCACCGCCATGGCCATCAGCAAGATCTCCGGCAAGGTCATCAACCCCGGCGAGCTCGACGCGCACCTCGACAAGAACGGTGGCTACTCCGGTAACGGCCTCATCTGGGGCGCCGCCGCGAAGATGGCCGGCCTGGGCGCCGCGAAGACCCCCCTGACCGCGGCCAACATCAACAAGCAGATCGACGCCGGCCGCCCCGTCGTCCTCGGCGTGGACTACAAGGCCGGCTCCAACGGCGGCGCCAACGGCACCGACCACTGGATCACCGTCACCCACCGCAAGGGCGACACCTACTTCGCCAACGATCCCGCCACCGGCAAGGAGATCGCCCTCAAGATGCAGAACGGCCGGCTCTCGGGCGGCCCGAGCAACTACAAGAGCACCGGTGAGCTGGTGACCTTCTCGGGCGGCAACCCGCGTCCGGGCACGGCTCCGGCCGGCGGCGGCTCCGCCCCCGCTCCCTCGGCTCCCGCTCCCTCCAGGGGCGGCTCCGTCAAGGGCCTGGCCCTGCCCGCCGGCGACCTGGAGAAGGGCGCCAAGGGCAAGAACGTGGAGCTGCTCCAGCGCGCCCTGGTGAAGGCCGGCCACATGAGCCAGGCCGAGATGAACACCGGTCCGGGCGTCTTCGGGCCCAAGACGCAGGGGGCCCTCAAGGAGTTCCAGCGCGCCCACGGCGTGCCGGACACCGGCTACTACGGGCCCAAGACCCGCGCGGCCTTCGAGAAGCTCGGCGCCAAGGTGGGCGGCTCGGGTGGCACCGGCAGCACCGGCGGCGCTGGCCCCGTGGTCGGCCCCACGGAGCCCGGCAGCACCAAGGGCGGCCTGTCCCTCGGGCAGCTGAAGAAGATCATGCCGAACCTGTCGGACGCCAAGGCGCAGCAGTACCTGCCCCACCTCAACCGCGCCATGGCCGAGGCCGGCATCAACACCCCCAAGCGCCAGGCCGCCTTCGTCGCGCAGCTCGCCCACGAGAGTGGCGAGTTCCGCTACATGGAGGAGATCGCCTCCGGTGCCGCCTACGAGGGTCGCCGCGACCTGGGCAACACGCAGCGTGGTGACGGCGTGCGCTTCAAGGGCCGTGGCCCCATCCAGCTGACCGGTCGCTCCAACTACGCGGCCGCCGGCAAGGCCCTGGGCCTGGACCTGATCAACAACCCCAAGAGCGCCGCCACCCCCGAGGTGGGCTTCCGCACCGCCGCCTGGTTCTGGAACACCCGCAACCTCAACTCCTACGCCGACGCGGGCAACTTCAAGGAAGTCACCCGCCGCATCAACGGCGGCTACAACGGGCTCGCCGACCGCCAGAAGTACTACGCGCGCGCGCTCGACGTGCTCAACTAGCCAACCTTGAATCACACATGCCCCCCTCCCTTCAGGGTGGGGGGTCCGAGCGGGCCGCGGCTGCCTTCCCTGCCGCGGCCCGTCGTCTTTTCAGCGCCCCGCTGAGCGAGCGGGCAGGCGGCGGAGAAGGCACCCGGGAAGGGCCATGCGCACCCTCCGACTCGTGAGGCCCCTGTCGGGGCGAGAGCGAGGAACCCCCATGGCGACGGAGCGAGCGCAGCGGTTCGTGGAAGCCCTGACGAAGCTGGAGGAGAGCGGAGACCTGGAGTCGCTGCTGGAGTTGTTCGGCGAGGACTCGCAGGTGAGCAACGTGGCCTCCCGCCGTACCTTCCACGGGCGCGAGGGAGCACGCGAGTTCTGGCGCGAGTACAAGGGCATGCTGCGCCACGTGAAGTCCACCTTCCGCAACATGATCGAAGCCGGGGACCGGGTGGCCCTGGAGTGGGAGTCCAGCGGCACCGCGCACAACGGCGCGGCGGTGGACTACGAGGGCGTCTCCATCATCGAGTGGGACGGCGATCGCATCGCGCGCTTCTACGCCTACTTCGACCCGCGTGTGCTGGGCCTGGAGCTGTCGCACGGCACCGCGCAGCGCTCGGAGCCTCCCGCCACCGCGCCGGCCTGAACCGGACACCCACGCCTTTTCTCTCGAGGCGTTGGAAGAATTGCCTGCGAGTACGACTCGGGGGGAGAACCCTCCCCGAGCATCCTCTCCTCGTAATACTTCGACATGCGAGCGGACGACCGTTCACGCATACTGAACGGCGGTGTTTCGTCTTGTCCGAGGGGAAGAGATGTTCCGCTCCGTCGTTGCCGCCCTGTTGATTCCGCTGCTCGCTGCTCCGGTCTCGCGCGCCCAGGCCGCCGAGAAGAAGCCCGCCGCGTCGAAGCCCGCCGAGTCGAAGCCCTCCGAGCCGAAGCCGGCGGATGCGCCGGTGAATCCTCCGGAGGAGCCGTCGATGGACTTCGATCTGCTGGAGCCCTCGCTCGCGGCCGAGACGCCGCTGGCGGTGGACCCGGCGCTGACGCGGGCGATGGCCCGCCGCCGCACCATGCTCAAGGTGCACCAGACCCTGGGCCTCGCCACCGCCCTCACGCTGGCCGCCACGGTGGTGGTGGGACAGCTCAACTTCGATGACCGCTACCGCGGCTTCGGTGACACCGGGAAGTACCGCGGCTGGCATACCGGGTTCGTGGTGGGCTCGAGCACGCTCTTCACCACGACGGGCCTGCTCGGCCTGCTGGCGCCCACGCCCTTCAAGAAGGACTTCCGCTGGGACACCATCACCTTCCACAAGATCTTCATGTCCATCGCTACCGCCGGGATGCTCTCCCAGGTGGTCCTCGGCCGCTTGACGGAGGGCCGGGAAGGCCAGCTGTCACAGGTGGCCCTGGCTCGTACCCATCAGGTGCTCGGCTTCACGACGATGGGCGCGGTGGCCGCTGGCGCCCTGATGATCGCCTTCTGAATTCGAGTCTGGAATCCACATCGAGAGTCCCTGGAGTTTCCCGTGAAACGCTCGTCCCTGGCCGTGCTGGCCACCCTGCTGTTGTCCTTTCCCGCGCTGGCTCAAGAGGCCGCCAACGCCGCGCGCCTGTACTCCGTGCAACTCGGTGACAGCGCCCTCACCTACCGCCTCAAGCACAGGCTGCACGTGGTGGAGGGCACGGCGAAGCCCACCGAGGGCAAGGCCCGCCTCCTTCCCGACGGCACCCTCCAGGTGGCCGTGCGCGCCAACGTGGCCGACTTCGACTCGGGCAACGAGAACCGCGATGCCAACATGAAGGAGTCCACCGAGGCCGCGAAGTTCCCCCTGATCGAGTTCAGGGGCCTGGCCAGCGGCGTGAAGGTGCCCACCACGTTCCCCTCGGAGCAGGCGGTGGTGCTCAAGGGCCAGCTCACCTTCCACGGCGTGAAGCAGCCGGTGGAGGTGCCCATGAAGGTGGTGTTCACCTCGGCCAGGGACGTGACGGCCGAGGGCAGGTTCCAGGTCAGCCTGGAGGCCTTCAAGGTGGAGCGCCCCTCGCTGCTGATGGTGAAGGTGGACGACGCGCTCGACCTGGAGACGAAGTTCCAGTTGAAGGAGGAGGGGAAGTGAGCACGAGTCGTCGAGGTTTTCTCCGGGGACTGGCGGGAGCGGGAGCGGGCGCTGCGGCGACGGGACTGGCCGGGTGCGCGCCGGACATCTCCCCCGCGCCGGTGGCGAACGCGAACAAGGACGACGACGGGCGCGTGCGGCTGCTCGTGAGTCGCTACCCGGATCTGGCGCGCGAGGGCGGGGCCATCACCCTGCGCGTGCCCGGCGAGCAGAACCTGCTCGTCACCCACCCGGGAGGCAACCAGTACGCGGTGGTGTCCAGCACCTGTACGCACTCGGGCTGCCCGCTGGCTTTCGAGCAGGGGGAGATCGTCTGCCCGTGCCATCTCTCGCGCTTCACGCTGCAGGGCCAGGTGACGAACCCGCCCGCCAAGGCGCCGCTGACGGCCTTCGTCGCGCGCTTCGATGCGGACAAGGGCGAGCTGCTCATCGACTTCAAGGCCGGTGACACGGACTTTCCCGCCGTCGTGGACGGGAAGCTCTTCTTCCCCTTCTCGCTCTACCCCCAGCTGCGGACGGCGGGCAGCGTGGTGCAGGGCGTCCCCGAGGGTTACGGCAGGCTCCTCTTCGTCTTCGCGCTCGAGGGCGGGACGTACTCGGCGGTGGATGGCATCTGCACCCACCAGCAGTGCCCCGTCTCCTATGACGAGGCGGGGCGGGACCTGCTGTGCCCCTGCCACGATTCGCGCTTCACCCAGACGGGCGAGGTGACGGCGGGGCCAGCCCTCGCCACGGGCCCGCTCCAGCGGTTCACGGCCACGAGCGACGCCTCGGGCGTGCTCGTGGCCATCAGCTGAGCCCCGGCTAGTAGAGGCGGCTCCAGAACGAGCGCCGCGCGGAGATGCGGTCCAGCGCGTTCTGGAGCTCCTCGTCGGAGTCCGCCCGGGTGGCGATGTCCGCCATCGCGATGATGCCCACCAGCCGGTCATCCCGCTCCACCACCGGGACGCGACGCACCTGCCGCTGGCCCATCAGCGCGATGATGCCGTGGATGTCCTCGTCCGGCGTCACCGCCTCCACGTCGTCCGTCATGATGTCCCGCGCGAGCAGGGTGTCCGGCGGTCGGCCCTCGGCCAGCGTGCGGATGACGAGATCCCGATCGGTGATGAGGCCCCGGAGCCGCCCGCGCTCGTCCACCACCGGGACGATGCCGCAGTCCTCGTCCTTCATGATGCGCGCCACATCGCGCAGGCTGCTCTCGAGCCGGGCCGTCTTCACGTTGCGCGTCATCAGCTCGCGCGCCGTCAGCGGCTCGCGCTTCCAGCGGCCCCGGCGGCCCGTCTCCGACTCCGGCCGGGCCTCACGCGCCGGAGGCCGCTGGCCCATGCCCACCAGCTCCGAGTACTCGCCCGGGTCGCGTCGCTCCTCGGTGTGACGCGGCCCGAGGTCCCGCTCCCCGCGCCCTTCGTGCCGCGGTCGGTCCTCGGGGTGGCGCGGCGCGAAGTCCCGCTCGTTGCGCCCGCCGTGGTGCACCCGCTCCTCGTGCACCCGCTGCTCCTCGCCGTCGGTGTGGAACGTCTCGCGCCCGCCGGGCTCCGTGTACGGGCCCCGCCCCAGCGGAGGCGTGTCGGCGCCCGGGCCGGTGCGATCCCACGGGCGGTAGTCCCGAGGCGTGTGGGGCCTGTCCAGGGAGTGGTAGGTCTCCTGGTCGCCCAGCAGCGGCCCCATGCCCTGTCCGCTCGAGGAGTAGGCCGCGCGGTCGTCCCGGCCATAGGGCCCATAGGGGGCGGAGGCATCGCCCGGCGGGGGCACGGCGGGTCGGCTCCGGCTCCAGGGCCACCGCCGGCCCCGCTGGCCCTCCTGGTGCGAGGTATCGTGCTCGGGCGGCGGCGCGCCCACCTCGGTGCGCGGCTGGGACAGGCGCAGCCTGGCGGCGCGGTGGTAGCGGCCCTGGCGCGCGGAGGGATCCTCATCGCGCTCGGGGCTCCAGCCGGTGGCATCGGACTCGGAGCGCTCGCGGGAGCCCGGCGGGGCCTCCGCGGCACGACGTTCCCGCTCCCGTTCACTCAGGGGGGTGCCGTTGGGCGGCGAGGTGCGTGCCGGGACATCCCGGCCATCGTCGGTGGGCCTCTGGGCCATGTGTCAGACCTCCTGCTCGGATGTGGACGCCGAAGGCTCGACACGAAGCCCGCGTCTTCCAAGGGGGTCTCCCGTGGGTGCCGCCCGTGCTGTCCGCCCACGGGCACGTCCCCACCGTCCGAGTGCCCGGCGCCCGACAACGGGCTACCCTCGGGTACAGGGCCTCAGTGCGTGGCGAGGGCCTCGCCCAGGCGCACCAGCCCGCCGAAGTCCTCCAGCTCACCCCCGGCCTCGGGAGCGGCCACGGCCACCGCGCCCGCGGGCAGCCGCTCGGCCAGCCGGGCCAGCAGTCCCCGGTGGGCCTCGGCGCGGGCGCGCTCGCTCTCGGCGAGTTGGATGAGCGCCTTCACCCCGTCGCGCGCCGCGCCATCGTCCTCCACGTGCCGCAGCAGGGACTCGGGGGGCTCCAGCGCGTCCTCGCGCGCCCAGCTCCGGTTGAGCACGTAGCCGGCGAAGGGCAGCCCCTTCTCGCGCAGCATGTCCCGGAAGTACGAGGCCTCCTCCAGCGAGGCCTCCTCCGGGGACGTCACCAGCAGGAAGGAGGCGTCCGGCGAGGACAGCCGCGAGCGCAGCCGATCCGCCCGCAGCCGGATGCCGGCGAACAGCCCGCTGAAGGCCCCCATGAAGGTGCGCATCTCCTGGGTGAAGCCGTCACCGAAGATGCCTCCCAGCACGTTGCCCAGCAGCTGCGACGTCTTGCGCCACAGCCGTCCCCCACGTCCCTTCTCCTCCGGGAGGAAGAGCGAGACGATCCGGTCATCCAGGAAGCGCGCCAGCCGGCCCGGGGCCTCCAGGAAGTCCAGGGCGTGGCGGCTGGGCGGCGTGTCCAGGACGACGAGCTCGTAGCGGCCCTCGTCCAGGAAGTTGTCGAGCGCCTCGGCCGCGGCGTACTCCTGCATGCCCGCCACCAGGTCCGACAGGAAGCGGTAGAGGCGGTTGTCCAGGATGGTGCGCGCGGCCTCGGGGGTGGGCGACAGCCGCTTGACGAAGCGCTCGAAGACGACGCGCGGGTCCAACATCCACACGTCGAGCCGGCCGGTGCCGGGCTCCTGGCCCGCGAAGAGCCGCTCGGCGGGAATGGGGGTGGGCTCGGAGCCGCCCTCGGTGAGGCCCATGGCCTCGGCGAGCCGCCGCGCCGGGTCGATGGTGAGCACCAGCACCTTGCGGCCCGCGCGCGCCGCGGCCACCCCGAGCGCCGCCGCCGTCGTCGTCTTGCCCACGCCTCCGGCGCCGCACAGCACCAGGACACGCTTCTCTCGCAGCAGGGACTGGAGGCTCATGACTGGGCTCCCGCGCGCTCTCTCGAGGGCGCGTGTGGTGCGGGACGGAGGAGGAGGTGCTGGGCGAGCTGCTCCACCAGTTGCATGCCGGTGGCGGGCAGATCGGGCACGGTGAAGAGGGGGGCGGGGAGGTTGCCCGCGAGCCGGGCCTCGGCGGCGCGCGCCCGGTCCAACCGTCCGAGGGCTCGCTGTCCCCGGTGGGGCCCATGCGCGTCCAGCAGCTTCTCCACGGCGGCGCGCCCATCCGGCGAGAAGGGATTCTCCGGCACGCGGTTGAGCACGCCCGCGGCGAGGGGGATGCGGTGGCGCTGGATGGCGGTGGCCAGCTCCAGCGTCTCGCTGACGGGCAGCGGCTCGGGCAGGGTGACGAGCAGGGCGCCGGTGAGGGCGGGGTCCCTGAGCAGGCCCATGCCCTCGCGCACCGAGCGCCCGATGGGCCCGCCGGGCATGACGGACAGCAGCGCGTCGGGCAGCGCCGCCAGGGCGAGCGCATGGCCGGTGGCCGGCAGATCCAGGAGGGTGAGCGGGTAGAGGGGGCTGCCATCCGGCCGGGTGCGGCGGATGAGGTGGAGCATCTGGTAGAGCACGCCCATCTCGCGCAGGGCGGGGGCGGCCTCGAGGAAGCGGCGCAGGGCGCGCATGCGCAGGGCGGCCTCGGCCATCATCCGCAGCGGCAGCACCTCCTGGAGGAAGAGGCGCTGGCCCTCGATGGGGGACAGGCGGACGAAGGACAGGCCGGGGCTCACCTCGGTGACGCGGGGGCCCGGCTCGCGTGCACCCACCAGCGTGGCCAGTGGCGAGGGGCCGTCCTGCTCGTCCGAGGACACCTCCACCTCGGCCAGCAGCACCCGCTTGCCCGAGGCCACGGCCGCGCGCGCGAGCGCCGCCGCGAGCGTCGTCTTCCCCACTCCACCCTTGCCCGAGACGAGCAGCGCCCGCCGTTGCCACAGTGCGTCCAGCAAAGCCGTCGCCCCTCCCGGTGAGTCGTGCAGGGAGAGGAGTCTTAACGACCCGACCCCCTGGCGACAAGTCAACCCGCCCCCGGGACGTCAGCCCGCGGGCGGGCAAGACATACGTTACTGCACGGGCCAGCGGGCGGCGATCTCCTCGCAAGCCAGTTGCACGTCGCACAGTCGACGCGTGCGGGCCTTGGGGGCCAGGTACTCGCGTCCGGCGAACACATCCACCACGCGCACCAGCCGGGTGTCCACGGGGCCCAGCGAGCCCAGGTGCTGCTCGGCGAAGGCCCCCAGCAGCGTGGCGATGTACTGCCCCGAGCGCTCATCGAGGGGGTGGTGCTTGGAGAAATACAGCTTCATCACCCCCACCTTGTTGTGGCCGTGACGGTCCATGGCCTGGAGCACCACCTGGGGCCAGACGCGGATGCTCACGCCCGCCATGAGCAGGGGGGGCGGCTCGTGTCCCACCTCGCTGGCCACCACGCCCCGCAGGCCCAGGCGCGGGTGCAGCTCGCGGTAGCGCTCGATGGCCTCGACGCACAACTGGGCGCGGTGCGCCTCGAACTCATCCAGGTGCACGCCGGTGACGAGCCGGTGCTGGTGCTGGCGCAGGAGCGCCTCGTCCTGGCCGCGGCACAGGAAGTCGGAGATGGCATGGGCGGCCTCGGGGTAGCGAAGGTACTGCGGCTCGGGCGGATGCTTCTGCGCGTGGATGAGCCGCTTGCGCAGCGCGGGCGTCGCCGTGAGGTAGCGCCCCAGCTTGTTCACCGAGACGTGAGGTGACGTCCTGAGTCCATCCATGAGGTGCCTCCCTGATACGTCGTGATGTGAAGACATTAACGGATGGGTCTGACATGTCCTGGGCCTCGGACCTTGCCTGTGCGGGGGGGCATGCACACCTGTGGAGGTGGACGGCCGACAAGGCTCGCTTCCCCCGAGGGCGTCATGCAGGAGAGCGCCCCACTGGGCTCCAGCCCGTCGCTGCACCAGGCGGGAGTGGCGGTGGGAGAGACATCCCAGCAGCTCACCCGCATGGGGGTGGGAGACCACCTCTGCCTCATCTACGAGCACCTCGAGGAGCACGTGGCGGCGCTGGTGCCCTACCTGAAGCAGGGGCTGGAGCGAGGGGAGCGCTGCGTGTACGCGCTGGATGAGCACGGCGAGCGGGAGCTGGCCGCGATGCTGGAGGCGCACGGGGTGGATGTGGAGGGCGAGCGGGCGCGCCATGCGCTCGTCTTCCTCTCCTACCGCGACGTCTTCGGGTACCCGGTGGCGTTCAATCCGGAGCGGATGGTTCGCCTCATCCAGGAGCTGGAGCACGAGGCGCTGCGGGAGGGCTTCACCGGACTGCGGACCACGGGGGAGATGACGTGGACGTTGAGCTCGGCCTCGGGCTGCGAGCGGTTCCTGCGCTACGAGGCGCTGCTCAACCGCTACCTGCCGGGCTCGCGGGCGCTGACGGTGTGCCAGTACCACCGCGGCCGCTTCCGGCCGGAGGTCATCCGCGACGTGCTGCGCGCGCACCCGCTGGTCTTCATTGGCGACGAGGTGTTCGACAACCTCTTCTTCGAGTCGCCGGAGATGCTGCTGGGGGAGGAGTCGGCGGCGCGGCGGGTGGAGTGGATGCTGACGCAGCTGCGGCGGGTGAGGGCATCCGAGCGGACGCTGGTGGCACTGGGGACGCGGCTGGCGAGGCAGGCGGACGAGAACGCGCGGCTGTACGAGGAGGCGCGCGAGGCGGTGCGGGCGCGTGACGATTTCCTGTCGGTGGCGTCACACGAGCTGAAGACGCCGCTGACGCCGCTGCACCTGCGGTTGCAGGCACTGAGGCGGGAGGCGGAGGGGACGATCGCCCACGTGCCGCGCGAGCGGGTGGCACGGGTGGTGGAGGGGGCGGAGCACCAGCTGCGCAAGCTGACGGGGCTGGTGGACGACCTGTTGGATGTGTCGCGGCTGGCGGCGGGCAAGCTGCTGCTGAGCTGGGAGGACGTGGACCTGGCGGAGGTGGCGCGGGAGGTGGTGGAGGGCTTCGCGCAGCAGGGCGAGAGGGTGGGAAGCCCGCTGGAGGTGGAGGCGGAGCTGCCGGTGATGGGGAGGTGGGACCGGCTGAGACTGGAGCAGGTGGTGACGAACCTGCTGTCGAACGCGCTGAAGTACGGAGCGGGCCGGCCGGTGCGCGTGAAGGTGGAGGGAGGGCCGGGGCAGGCGGTGCTGGAGGTGAGGGACGAGGGAATCGGCATCGAGCCGGAGCACCTGATGCGCATCTTCGGCAAGTTCGAGCGGGCGGTGTCGGGGAGGCACTACGGAGGGCTGGGGCTGGGGCTCTACATCGCGAGGCAGATGGTGGAGGCGATGGAGGGGCACATCGAGGCGGAGAGCCAGCCGGGGAGGGGCGCGACGTTCCGGGTGGTCCTGCCGAGGAGCCCGGAGCACGCGGCCTGAATCACCACGCCAACAACCGACATCTCTTGGCGCACGTGCCCTATTCCCCACTTGGAAGTCGTCCCTTGTAGGTTGCTCCTCGGGCAAGTAGAGGCGAAACCTCCCCCGGGACGTGTTCCAAGACGTACCTTCAGCGTCTCATGGGAGCGCGGCCCGAAAGGGGTAACAACGAGATCGCCGAAGTCCTGGTCGGTGGCGGGGAATGCGGTGCCCTCATGCGGCAGGTGGACTGGGCGAACACGCCCGTGGGCCCCGTGGAGGGGTGGCCCCAGTCGCTTCGCACGGCCCTGTCCATCCTCCTCTCCACCCGCCAGCCGATGTTCATGTGGTGGGGGCCGGAGTTGGTGCAGTTCTACAATGACGCCTACCGCCCGAGCCTCGGTGAGGACAAGCACCCCAGCGCCATGGGACAGCGGGGCGAGGAGTGCTGGCTGGAGATCTGGCCCGTCATCGGCCCTCTCATCCAGGGGGTGATGACGGAGGGCAGAGCGACCTGGGCGGAGGACCAGCTCATCGCCATCCCCCGCGACGGAGTCCTCCGTGAGGTCTTCTGGACCTTCGGTTACAGCCCCATTCGCGAGGAGTCGGGCCGCATTGGAGGCACCCTCGTCACATGCACCGAGACCACGCAACGCGTCTTGAGTGAGCGGCGCCTGCGCACCCTCCGGGACATGGCGGTGCGCGCTCCCGAAACGACGAGCGACAAGGCAGCGGTGGAGTTGGCTGCCCGGGTGCTCTCCTCCAATCCGGCCGACCTTCCCTTCTGCGCCCTGTATTTGCTGGAGCCGGATGGGCATTCGGCGGCCCTGGCGGCACTTTCAGGGCTCGAGCCCTCCTCTCCCCTGACTCCCGCTCGGGTAACGCCTGAAGCGGCTCCCTGGCCTTTTCGCGAGGTGTTGGACACCCGCCAGGCCGTCGTGGACACGGGGGTGCAGCAGCGCTTTCCGGGCTTGCGAGCCGGCCCATGGCCCGAGGCGCTCACCACGGCCATGGTGGTGCCTGTCCCCCAACCCGGACGGGCGGAGCTCGCGGGCCTCATGGTGGCGGGGGTGAGCCCGCGGCTGAAGCTCGACGAGGCGTACGCCAGCTTCCTGGGATTGGCGGCGAAGCAGGTGGGAGTCGCGGTCGCCCACGCGCGCGCCGAGGCCGAGACGCGTCGCCGCATGGAGGCCCTCGCGGAGCTGGACCGCGCGAAGACGGCGTTCTTCAGCAACGTCTCCCATGAGCTGCGCACCCCTCTGACCCTCATCCTGGGTCCCGTGGAAGACCGCCTCGCCAACAAGGAGGAGCCCCTGCCTCCACGCGAGTACGAGTGGGTGGAACTCGTGCGGCGAAACGCCCAGCGCCTGGAGAAGCTGGTCAACACGTTGCTCGAGTTCGCGCGCCACGAGGAGGGTCGCGCGCGCGCCACCCTCCGGCCCATGGACCTGGCCGAGCTCACTCGGGAGGCCGCCAGTCTCTTCGAGTCAGCGGCCCAGCGGGTGGGCCTGTCGCTCACCGTGGACTGCCCACCCCTGCCCGAGCTGGTCTGGGTGGACCCGGAGGCCTGGGAGAAGGTCGTCCTCAACCTCGTCTCCAACGCGGTGAAGTACACGCGCGCGGGCGGCATTACCGTGCGGCTTCGCGTCGCCGGGGCCACGGTCCTCCTGGAAGTGGAGGATACCGGCGAGGGCATCCCCCCCGAGGAGCTTCCCCACGTCTTCGAGCGTTTCTACCGCGTGAGAGGTGCCTTCTCGCGCAGCCACGAGGGCAGTGGCATCGGCCTGGCCCTGGTGAGGGAGCTTGCTCGGATGCACGGGGGGGACGTGTCCGTGGAGAGCCAGCCCGGGCAGGGCAGCCGTTTCACCGTGAGCCTGCCGCTGGGCAAGGCATACCCGTCCGCTGACGCGCTTGCCGCCGGGATGCCCGTCGGGCACGGCGCTCCCGGGCGCACCGCGCGGGCCTTTGTCGAGGAGGCACTCCATTGGACACCCACCCCCGGGGACACGCCTGCCCCGCCAGCGGCCACGGCCGGTGCCAGAGCGCGCATCCTCCTCGCCGACGACAACGCGGACCTTCGGCACTACGTCTCCGGGCTGCTCGCCAGTGCCTTTGACGTGGAGGCCGTCGCGGATGGGCGGGAGGCGCTCCAAGCCATTCGGGCCCGGCGCCCGGACCTCGTGCTCTCCGACGTGATGATGCCCGGGCTCGACGGCTTCGGCCTGCTGCGCGAGCTGCGACAGGACGCCACGCTCCGTGCCATCCCCTTCATCCTCCTGTCCGCGCGTGCCGGGGAGGAGTCGGCGGTGGAGGGCTTCGAGGCGGGAGCGGACGACTACCTCGTGAAACCCTTCTCCGCCCGCGAGTTGCTGGCACTCGTGAAATCCAACCTCCAGCTCGCGCGGATGCGCCAGGAGATCGGCCGGCGCGAAGCCCTGGAGGCAAGTCTCCAGGAGGCAGTGCGGGCCCGCGCCCTGGCTGAAGAGGCCAATCGGCTCAAGGACGAGTTCCTCTCCACCGTCAGCCACGAGCTGAGGACGCCCCTCACCGCCATCCTGGGCTGGGTACAGATGCTCAAGACGGGAAACCTGCCGCCCGAGAAGTACGAGAGGGCGCTGGCCACGGTGGAGCGCAACGCCCGCTCCCAGGCCCAGCTCATCGAGGACCTTCTCGACGTGAGCCGCATCATGTCGGGCAAGCTCAAGCTCGAGGTGGAGCCGGTGGACATGTGCCTGGTGGTGGAGGCCGCGCTGGACACGGTGCGCCCGGCGGCGGACGCCAAGGGGATTCGCTTGCAGACGGCGCTCGACTCCACCGGGCGCGTCATGGGGGATGCACACCGGCTTCAGCAGGTGGTGTGGAACCTGCTCTCCAACGCGGTGAAGTTCACGCCCAAGGGTGGCCGTGTCCAGGTGCTCGTGGAACGGCGTGACTCCTCGGTTGAAATCACGGTCGCGGACACGGGCCCGGGCATCTCCTCGGACTTCCTCCCCCATGTCTTCGACAGGTTCCGACAAGCAGACGCGAGCACCACACGCAACCATGGAGGCCTGGGACTGGGCTTGTCCATTGTCCGCCAGTTGGTGGAGCTGCACGGAGGCGGCGTGCAGGCCTTCAGCGAGGAGGGCAAGGGGGCCTCCTTCGTCGTGCGGCTGCCACTCTCCGTGGCCCTACGCAAGGAGGTCGTGATTCCGCAACCGTGGAGCGCGGGCCCGTCAGGCGAGGACATCCCGTGCACGCCCCAGCTCGCGGGCCTGCGCGTGCTCATCGTGGATGACGAGGAGGACACCCGTGACTACCTGCGCACGTTGCTCGAGGGCTGTAAGGCCAGCGTCCTCGCGGCGGCCTCGGTCGCGGAGGGGTTCGAGGTGTTGAAGCGGGAGCGGCCGGACATCCTCGTGTCCGACATTGGGATGCCCGAGGAGGACGGCTACGCCTTCATCCGGAAGGTGCGGGCGCTGTCTCGTGACGCGGGAGGCGGCACGCCCGCTGTCGCCCTCACCGCCTACGCCCGGGTCGAGGACCGCACGCGCGTGCTGCTCGCGGGCTTCCATAGTCACGTGCCCAAGCCAGTCGAGCCCGTGGAGCTCCTGGCCGTTCTCACCTCTTTGTCCAAGGCGTTGGGCCGGTGAACCCTGTCGGAATCCTACCTGGGCTCCGGCTGCTGGCCGTACGTCTTGAACTTCTCGAGCACCACGGCCATCTCCGCCGCGTCGAGTAGCACGGGCTCGCCCACCTGGAGCGCGCGCCAGTACATGGCCGCCAGCGTCTCCACTTCGACCGCCAGTTTGAAGGCGCCCGCCAGGTCCCCGCCGAGCGCGAGCATCCCGTGGTTGGCCAGCAGGCACGCCTTGCGCCCCTCCAGTGCCGCCACCGCGTGACGCGACAGCTCCTCCGTGCCGAACGTCGCATACGGCGCGCACCGGATGTCCACGCCTCCCCCCATGGCCACCATGTAGTGGAAGGAGGGAATCCCCCGGCGCAGGCACGCGAGCGTCGTGCAGAACATCGAGTGCGCGTGTAGCACCGCGCCCACCTCGGGACGCGCGGCCAGGATGTCGCGGTGGAAGCGCCACTCGGAGGAGGGCTTGCGGTGCCCCTCGTGCCCGCCATCGAAGCGCATCAGCACGAGGTCCTCCGGCACCATCGCCTCGTAGTCCATCCCCGTGGGCGTGATGAGGAAACCCTCGTCCACCCGCTGGCTGAGATTGCCGCTCGTGCCCTGGTTCAACCCCGAGGCATTCATCCGCCGCGCCGTGGCGAGCATCGCCTCGCGCAGCGCGAGGTGCCCGAGCGCGCTCACGAGCCCGTCCCCCGCTCCGGCCGCCGCTCGGGGAAGAGCGACAGCAACCCCTCCGTCGAGGCCGCGCACACCCCGCGCTCGGTGAGGAGCGCCGTCACCAACCGCGCTGGCGTCACGTCGAAGCCGTAGTTGGCCACGGGGCTGCCCTCGGGCGTCACCCGCACCGTCACCACCTCGCCGTTGGGCAGCCGCCCGCTGATGTCCGCCAGCTCCCGGCCGTCGCGCTGTTCGATCGGAATGTCGCGCACCCCGTCCTCCAGCGCCCAGTCGATGGTGGGCGAGGGCAATGCCACGTAGAAGGGCACCCCGTTGTCCTTCGCCGCGAGCGCCTTGAGGTACGTGCCAATCTTGTTCGCCACGTCGCCTCGTGCGGTGGTGCGGTCCGTGCCCACGATGCACAGGTCCACCTCGCCGTGCTGCATGAGGTGGCCGCCCACGTTGTCCGCGATGACGGTGTGCGGCACGCCGTGCTGGCCGAGCTCCCACGCCGTCAGGCTCGCGCCCTGGTTGCGCGGGCGCGTCTCGTCCACCCAGACGTGCACCGGAATCCCGCTGTCGTGCGCCTGGTAGATGGGCGAGAGCGCCGTGCCCCAGTCCACCGTGGCCAGCCAGCCCGCGTTGCAGTGGGTGAGCACGTTCACCCGGCCCTGGCGCCCCTTGCGCTCCCACGCCGAGACGAGGAGCCCCCGCCCGTGCTCCCCGATGGCGCGGTTGATGGCCACGTCCTCGTCACACAGCTCCGCGGCGCGCCGGTACGCGGCGGCGATGCGCTCCGA
Organism: Archangium sp.; assembly: GCF_036389735.1. GTDB lineage: Bacteria > Myxococcota > Myxococcia > Myxococcales > Myxococcaceae > Archangium. Next base: position 18,193 of record NZ_DASVWK010000871.1, read on the forward strand.
GGGGCGCAGGGGCCGCAGCGCGCTGTTCATCTCCTCGAGCGCCCAGCGCAGGTTCACCGCCGTGGGCCGCGTGGCCTGGAGCAGCGCCGAGGCCCGCTCGAGTGCCCCGTCCGAGGCATCCGCGCGCAGGGCCAGACAGAGCCCATAGGCCGCGGTGGCTCCGATGAGCGGCGCTCCACGCACCTGCATGGAGCGGATGGCGTGGGCCGCCTCGTCGAGCGTCGTGAGCCGCAGCGTGGCGAACACGTGCGGCAGGCGCGTCTGGTCGATGATGCCGACCGACCAGGCATCGGGCTCGACCCAGAGGGTACGCATCGGCTCACCGTGGACCTTCATTGTCTCCGTCTCCTTCTGGGGCTGGGGGCAAGCATGCGTGGGTCAGGGGCAGTATGCCCTGGAGGGGCTGGCGGACGAGGGGTTGGCTGGTTCCGTCACACCTGGCACGAGATGGCTCCGTCTGTCGGGCCTCTCACCCGAGAGCGCCCGGAGGAGAAGACCATGAACCCGAAGACAATCATCCGCGCGTGGAAGGATCCGGAGTTCCGTGCGCACCTCACCTCGGAGGAGCGGCAGGCGCTTCCCGACAACCCCTCCGGTCAACCCATGACCGAGCTGGGCGAGGACGCCATGGGAGACGTCGTGGGAGGCGTGCCCGCCTGTCCGCCCACGCCTCCGCTCGCCATGACCCGTGCGAGGTGGTGCATCACGCAGGGGAGCGCGGTGGACGCCTGTCCCAGCGCCCGGGGCTGTACGGTCATCTTCCCCTGCTGACCGCTTCACCCAAGGGAGGGGGATGAGCACGTCTCGCCTGGGGTGGAGGCTTTCAGGCCCCTGGAGGCGCGTTCTTCGCGAACGGCGCCAGCTGGTCGGCCAGCGCTTTCTGGAAGGCTGGCCGCGCCTCGCAGCGGAGGCGGTAGGCTTCGAGCGCCGGGCGCGCGGCGACCAGATTGGTGTGGCGGAGGATGCTCAGCACGCTCGCCATGAGGAGGTCGCCGGCGGTGAACCGGTCCTCGAGCCAATCCCGGGCGCCCAGCCATGCGACGAGGTCGTCGAGCCTCTTCTCGACCATCTGGACCGCGCCAGGGCGGCGCTGCTTCGCCCATTCCTCGTTCTTGTAGAAGAGGTCGATGAGGGCAAGGCTCTGGATGTGCGGCTCGACCGAGTTCAGCGCCGCGAACATCCACGTGATGGTACGCGCCCGTGCGGCGGGGTCGGACGGCATCAGCACCTCCGACGCTTCCGCGATATGCAGCACGATGGCGCCGGATTCGAACAGCGTCAGACCATCCTCCTCGTAGACCGGCACCTGGCCGAAGGGCTGGAGGCGGCGATAATCCGCGGAGGCCTGGTCCGCCGGTCCGATCAGCCGCTCCTCATAGGCAAGCCCCGCCTCTTCCAGCGCCCAGCGCACCCGATGATCCCTCACGAGTCCCTGCGCCAGAGGCGGCACCCAGCGAAATGCGGTCACGGTGATCATCGGCATCCTCCCTGGCCTATCGGCTCTGGCGTGGAAGGTATCAAAGGACTCGGTCGGACACCTCTCGCCCTACGAGTCGTCTGACACCTTCGGCGGGAACCGAGCGACGCTGTCGCTAAGCCATGGGAACCAAGTCGCTTCAGGGGGGAGGTTCCGGCCGCGCTCGGGAGTAACTGGCCCAATGGTCGGACCAGTCGGCACGGCGCGCGGCCGGAAGGTGCCCATTCTTTGCTACAAGAGCACCCCTGAAAGAACTTGGTTCCCATGGCTTAGCGGATGGCGACCTTCTGGAGGACGGCCCGGTTCAGCTTCAGGTCCGTGAGCCGGATGTAGGGCAGGACCCAGGGGGGATAATCGCCGATGTCCTGATCGGGGCCGATGAGACCGCCCACGACCCTGGACAGCTCGTGCTCATCGAGCTCGCGCGGGGCCTGCCCCTGGATGCTTCGCTCCTTCTTCATGATGCGCCTCCTGGTGATGCCCGACCTGGGCACATGGACGGAGTGGCCCAGGTCGGATTGTGAGGCGGACCTAGGTGTGAATCACCAGCGGCTCGACGATGCCGCTGTAGATGCGGACGGTGATGCCGTCGAACCGGGTGAACTGGAAGAAGGCGTCATCCTCATTGAAGGTGAGGCTCATCTCCTGCAACAGGCCGATGGCCACCGCCTCACCCAGCAGCAGCGACTCCGTGTAGTCGCTGCGCCAATGCACGCCGGCCGCGCTGCGGAACAGCGCGATATTGCCGGCCAGCTTGTTCAGCTCGCCGCCCACCGTCATCTGCGACGCGCCCGAGCCCGCGTAGGCCACCAGCGTGGTGCCATCCGCGCTGGCCACCACCGGGTTCTGGATGGGCTCGGCCTCGTGGAAGAAGGCCTTGAGGAGGGTGGCGCACGCGCCGGAGATGGTGGCGTGCCCCGCCCCGTAGGCCGGGTGCGTGGGGCAGCCTTCCGGGTACGCCTGCGGCAGCAGGTACGAGCCATACCGCTCCGGGAAGTAGGGGGCCAGCCCTCCCGTGGACAGCGAGGTGGTGATGGACGTGTGGAGCGGGTAGGTGCGCCGGCTGTTGAGCTGGTTGTCGACGCGGCCGCCGTACTCCTCGGGCCGCAGCCGCCGGTGCACGCCCCACTTCTGCCACCACACGGCCCTCGCCGCGCGCCCGCCCACCTCGATGAGCGCCTGCAGCAGATGCACCGGGCCGAAGGTCGCGAAGCCCACCTGCCGGCGCGAATCCTCCGCCGTCCCCGGCGGATCGTACGGGTTGCCCACGTTGCAGGGGAACTCCTTGTCCACCTGCGGGCGGCCCGTGCCCGTCGAGTTGCCCATGCTCTGGTTCCCGAGCGGCTCGCTCACCAGGTAGAAGGCCGTGTTCCACCAGGAGTCCACCACCTGGTCGAAGTGGACGTAGTTGGCCCCATCGCGCAGGTTGCGGATGAAGCGGCGCTGCGTCATGTCGAACTGATCCTTGCCCCGGTCGTCCCGGCCGTTCTGCACCGGCAGCCAGTCCTCGGTGAAGCGGGTGAGGTAGTCGGCGTTCGCGCCCAGCTCCGGGAAGCCCTTCACCGTCCACTGCCGCTGGTCGATGACTCGCGAGCCGTAGGTGATGAAGCCCTCGTTGGCGTCACGCCCCTGCCCATCCGGCTTGCGCGGGTCGATGTTGCCCTTGAGCAGGAACTGGGAGACGTACGGGCCCACCTGCTCGCCGGGGAAGATGCCCCGGAACAGGTTCTGCGCCGTGACGGGCACCGTGCCACCGAACGTGCGGAACTCGTTGTTCAGCGAGTTGATGGCCTGGGCCAGGACGCTGCCAGCGGTAGCGGCCTCGGTGTCGTACTGGATGAAGGGCACGTCCCGGGCGAGGGCCATCCAGTACAGCTCCCCCATCTCCGCCGCCGTGTGGGCGCTATCGAAGCGCGGCGCGGGGGGCTGGGTGACGGCCTGGGCGTCGGGGCCTTCCAGCTCGAAGGCCAGGCCCGCCTGCGGGTTGGTGAGCTTCAGGGCGTTGGGCGGCTGGAGGATCTCCTCGAAGTCCCCCGGGTCGCGGCTCTCCAGGGCCCGCAGCAGCGAGCCGTAGGAGATGGGCTCCGGATCGCCCAGGGCATCATGCCGCAGGGCCTTGGAGTAGCTGCCGATGAAGGGCCGGTCCGGGTAGTTGACCTCGTCGTTGTTGTTGGCGTGCGCGGGGTGGTGCCGCCCGGCGGCGAGCTCCGCGGCCTGCTCGCGCACGGCCCGGGCCGACAGGCGCCGCTCCTCCACCCGTCGCGGCAGTTTCCTCGCGGGGGCATTGAACGAGCCGAAGAGGGCCACGCCCGGCATGGGGGTGGGATTGTTCGTGAGGGCCCGGAGGTAGAGAGGGACCAGGGTGAGGTCCACCGGGTTGCTCTTGCTGAACAGCGTGTTCCAATATTCGCCGTCGCTCGACACCTCCCAGTAGGTGGTGCCGCCGAATTCCCGCAGTTGCCACCAGCGGTGTTTCACCGCGTCGTAGGGGACGCTGGCGAGGTTGGTGGTGACGCCCCCCACCATCTGGATGCAGATGAGCTTCCCGTTGGTCGCCATCAACCTCACGTTGTCATTGGAGTGGCCCGCGCGCAGATAGGTGTTTCCACCCGGCACGGTCAACGGCTGGAGGACCTCGACCTTCACCGAGGAGCCCGTCAGGTCGTAAGAGGCACCGCTTTCAAGGTGTAGGCGAGGGTCACGCCATGGGAGGGTTTGCAGGAGGAATCTGGGGGAGGGAGCGTCTCATTTTGAGGTCGGGAATGGCACGCCAAGGCATCTGGCCCGCCAATTTTTGTTACAATGATTGACCC
>NZ_DASVWK010000872.1:0-7045 GCF_036389735.1 Archangium sp.
CGCCCAGGCCATCAATCACCTGCAGGGGGATGAGCACGTACTTGTTGTCGATGAAGGCGAACAGGAGCGCCCGGACGGGCACCAAGAGGAAGGCCACGAGGAAGAGCCTCTTCCTTCCGCGCTCGGCCAGCTTCGAGGCCAGGGGCGCGACGGCAATCATGACGGCCTGGGCAATGGTGATGCAGATCGACAGGTAGAGCGCCGAGTGTTTGACGTTGTCGATTCCCAGCTTCTGGCCGAGCAGCGGCAGCATGGCCCCGTTGGCCACGTTCCACAGGCACATGGAGACGGTGAAGAAGGCGATGTTCCTGTTGGAGAACAGCTCCTTCACGCCGGCGAGGGAGGAGCCACATGGCTTGCGGTCCTCCGAGGCGGCGCGCGCCAGCTCGTGGTCGATGTCCGGCTCCCGGATGAGCAGGGTGGCGGCGATGATGGCGACGCACTGGAAGACGGAGAAGTAGAAGATGCCTTCGTAGGAGATGAACCAGCCGATGAAGATGGCGACCACGGCAGCCAGCATGTTGCCTCCGTGGTTGAAGCTCTCGTTGCGGCCGATGCGCCGGGACAGGCGATCGTGCCCGACCATTCCGAGCGTGATGGCCGCCACGCATGGGGGAAAGATGGTCTGGACGATCCCCAGGGCGACCTGCGCCCCGGCGATGGGAAGGAGCCGAGGGAAGAAGACGACCGTCAAGCAGGAGAGCGCGACGATTGCCGACGCGACGACGAGCATGAGCCGCTTCCGGCGGGTGTGGTCGATGAAGCCACCCACGGGGGACTGCGCGAGGATGGAGACGAGCCAGGGGATGGCCACCACCATCCCGATGCGGGAGGGGTCCCACTTCTGCTCGGCCAGCAGGTAGACGGACAGATAGACGCCCACCCCGTCCTTCACGTCCGCCATGAAGACGTTGACGAAGTCGAGCCCGCGCAGACTGCGTGCTGAAGCGCCCAACTGGCACCTCCCTTTCTCGTCAAGAGTGGAGCCTGCACCGGGGCCTGTCATCCGGGGGATCACGCGCTCGGAGTCAGCGGCACTCCTTCGTGCAGCCTGCTCGCCCGTGGTGCGACGCTACGCTCAAGCCTGACGCCCAGGCGAAAGGTGGCTTCTCATCCCCCACGGTCTCCAGGGAGCACGAAGACGTCCTGGACACGGCAGCCCGAGGTGCCCCCCACGGCTCCAACGGGGGCGTTGAGTTCGAGCGGCGTGTCCCGCGCCACCGGCCCGTCCACCTCCACCCGGTAGAAGCCCGGGAGCACCCGCACCGGCAACGCGCGTCCGGCCAGCACGGCCCCGGGCACTGGCTCGCCCTCGCGCACGTCCGAGCTTCGCAGCAGCACCGTGACCGGCCCGTCGCTCTCGAAGTGCAACGTGGCACGAGCCGTCGGGTCGCAGAGGTTCCACTCGGAGAACGCGGGCTGGGACTTCGCCGGGAGGGCGTCCCGGCCGGCGCGGGCGTAGAGGGAGAAGCCCTCGAGCGGACTGGCGGTGCGCACCAGCCGCAACAGCACGCCGTGCTGGACGATGAACGCGTTGGGCGCGGAGGCCGGACCGAAGGCCTCGAGTTCCTCGTGGTTGACCACCACCTCGTCCGCCGCGCGGAACCGTTCCAGGTCGAAGGGCGTGCGCTGGTAGTCCCAGTCGACGGGCACCGCCACCACCGTCCCCGGACGCGCGAGCGCGGCATACGGATACGTATGCCAGTAGGTGCCCAGCAACATGCGCACGCCCTGCTCCGGTTGTAGCGCGCGCGCGGTGGCCTCGAGCACCCGTTGCTCGGGCAGTAGAGCGGGCGCGGGCATCCCCAGGTGCGCGACGCCCAGCAGCCCCAGCGCGAGCACCGGCGCCCCCATGTCGGAGGCCCGCGTGCGAGCCAGCAGCGACTCCACCCCCGCCAGCACCACCAGCGCGGCGGCCAGTGCGAGGAAGAGGTGGGTGAGCGAGAGGTAGCGCACGTCGTAGTTGTTGAAGCGCACGTGGTCCACCGCCACGCAGATGGCGAAGTTGGCCACGGCCACACACGCCGCTCCCACCGACAGGGTCAACGCCTCCCAGCCCGCCGGCACCTCCGCCTCCCGCGCTCGCCGCCACGCCCGCACGCGCAGCACACAGAAGGCCCCCACCGCCCCCACCGCCAGCACCACCGCGAGTGTCCAGCCCGACCGGCGCCATACGTCCGCCAGGGCGAGGGCGTTGTCGAGCAGGTGCCCCTCATCCAGCTGTACCAGCGTCCGGTGGTCGTTACCGAAGGCGCGCCGCACGACGCGGTGGTAGCGCCAGCGCAGGGTGCGCTCGCCCGCGATGCCCACGGCCACCATCAACCCCACGGGGACGGAGCGCCACAGCCGCTCGCGCCAGGACTCGGCGCCCCTCCGGCCCAGGAGTTCCACCCCGAGCAACAGCAGCAGCAGCGGGCCGCTCGTGGGGGACATCCACACCGAGAGGAAGGCCATCACCCCCAGCCCCACGAGCCTCCTGCCCGGCCGCTCGGGTGTCAGCATGAGCGAGTGCATCAACCCCCAGGCGCAGCCCAGCGTCAGCACCTGCCAGGGGTAGGGTTGCCCGACGTAGAAGAAGCTGGAGAAGACGCCCGGGTTCGTCACGGCCACGAGCGCACAGGCCGCCGCCGCCACCAGCCCCACACGCCGGACGAGGAGCGCCAGGGGCACGCCGGCCAGGAGCGCGGCGGTCGCTTGCACCTGGAACATCCGTGACATCGTCCAGTCGAAGCCACCGACCCAACCCGCCAGCCGCTGGAGCAGGAAGGGCCAGGCGCCGAGACGATCCTGCCCGAAGTAGTAGGCGTCGAAGAGCCAGATGCCGGAGGAGCCATTCGCCATCAGCACGGGAATGGCCATGTCCCCGTCGAACACCCGGATGTGGACGCTGCCCGGCTGGAAGCTGGAGAAGCTCCGGACGAGCAGCCCTCCGAGCAGGGCGACGAAGAGAGCGCGAAGGAGTCCGGCGACGGGCGGGCGCACGAGGGCGGCGAAATTCTCCCGCGAGGACCCGGGAGTCAATGGCTCAAGCGCGCGGGTGCGCGGCGTCGTAGACGGCCTGGAGTTGCTCCCAGCTCACGTGCGTATAGCGCTGGGTCGTGGAGAGGCTCGCGTGGCCCAGCAGTTCCTGGATGCTGCGGATGTCCGCCCCGCCCCCCAGCAGGTGCGTGGCGAACGAGTGGCGCAGCGCGTGCGGGCTCACCTTGCGCTGGAGCGCGCACTGCACCACGTACGCGTCCAGGTGTCTTCCGATGCTGCGCGGCGTCAGCCGGCCCCCGAGGTAGTTGAGGAAGACCGCCTCCGGATCCTGCTCCGGCCGAGGCACCGCCAGCAGCTCGCCCCGGCGCGCCAGGTACGCCTCCAGCGAGCGGATGGCCTGCGCGTTCACCGGCACCAGGCGCTCCTTGCTGCCCTTGCCCATCACCCGGACGATGCGCCCGCTCCGGTCCACGTCCAACAGGTTCAGCCCGCACAGCTCGCTGATGCGCAGGCCGCCGCCGTACAGCATCTCCAGGATGGCCTTGTCCCTCAGGCCCAGCACCGTCTTCTGCGACGGCATCTCCAGGATGGCGAACATCTCGTCGACGGGGAGCACCTTGGGCAGGCTCTTGGGCAGCTTGGGGCTCTTCACCAGCTTGGCCGGGCTGCCCGGCAGCAACTTCTCCCGCACGAGGTACTTGTAGAAGCTCTTGATGCTCGCGAGCCGCCGCGAGCGGCTGGAGGCCGCGAGGTCCACCGCCAGCGTGCCCAGGTAGCCGCGGATGGCCGCGTGCGTGGCCGCCAGCAGCGACAGCTTCATCCGCTCGACGAGGTAGCGCTCGAAGTCCACCAGGTCGATGAGGTAGTTGCGGATGGTGTGCGGGCTCGCGCCCTTCTCGTTCTCGAGGTGGACGCGGAACTTCTCCAGCAGCGGCGACAGCGGCTCGTTGCTCATGGGCGGCCCCAGCGTAGACGGACCCGGGCCGCCCGCAAGCTTCTCACGGCTTCGCGGGAGCCACGTACACGCCGGCGTTGGCGCCCTTCAGCACGTACACCGCCAGTGAGTCGTCCTGACCCGCGAAGTGCGCGGGCACCTGGGCCCCCTGGTCGAGCGTCTTCCGCGCCTGCGTCTTCACATCGTAGATGGCCACGTCATAGGCGTCCGAGTCCATCCGCGCCGAGGTGGCCAGCACCCGGGCCCCATCTCCGGACAGCTTGTAGCTGAAGATGCCCTGGAGCCAGGTCTGGGCCTGGGCCTGCTCGGCCTGGGGCAGCGCCAGCGCCTTGAAGTCGCACGCGCGGCCCTCGCGGATGCAATTCGAGCGGAAGACGAGCGTCGAGTCCGGAGTGAAGCTGTAACCAAAGACACCCGGGTGGGCCTTCCGCGCCTTCTCCGCGCCCACCTGGTACAGCATCAGGTCCACCGAGTAGATGGGCTTGAGGATGCGCGAGAGGAACGCCACGTGCTTCCCGTCCTTGCCCCAGACGAAGTTGGGCACGCGGCTGCCCACCAGCTTCGGCTCGCCATCCGGCAGCGCCACCACGCCCATCAGCCCCGCGCCCGCGGGCAGGTCGTACTTCGCCAGGAAGCCCAGCGCCTGGGAGTCCGGCGAGAAGGCCAGCTCCTTCACGCGCTCGCCCACCTTGCGCCCCGGCTCGCCCGAGGCCGGGCCCACGTACAGGTCACCGAGCTGCTCCGGCTTCACGCCCTCGGTGCGCGCCAGCCACTTCGAGTCCGGCGAGAAGCTGACCACCGACGAGCCCGTGGCCACCTTGCGGCCCTTCAGCGCCGGCAGCTCCGCCGCGTACAGGTCATACGTGCCCGGCACCGTCGTGCTGCGCACCTGCCACGCCACGCGCTTGGAGTCCGGCGACAGCACGTAGTCGCCCACCTGGTCCGCCAGCTTGAGCGGCTCGACCTTCTTGTCCGGGGGGCTGTCCACCGGCACCGCCAGCAGCCCGCCAGCCGCCACCAGCTTCCGCTTGAGGAAGAGCGTCGTGCCGTCCGGGGAGAAGCCCGCCGTGGACACCTCGCCCGCCACCGGGCGGAAGGGCCCCGCCGGCAGCACTCCCAGCTTCAGCACCCCGCCGTCCACGAAGGCCAGCTTCGTGCCGTCCGGGCTCGGCACGAAATACGACACCGCGTCTCCGAGCTTCTGGGGCTCGGCGCTCGGGTCGCTCAGCGCCAGCACGTGCAGCACGCCGGACTGGGCCGCCACGTTGTACCCGGTGAGGAACATCACGTGCTTCGAGTCCGAGGTGAAGAGCTGGCCTCCGGGCACGTTCGTCACCCCGTCGCCCAGCTTGCGCGGCACGCCGCCCGTCACCGGCACCAGGTAGAGCGTGCCCAGCCGCATCTGGGGCGGGATGCCCTCCAGGATGGGCTTGTGCGTCTTCTGGAGGTACGTGGCGAACTGCCCGTCCTCGGTGACGCGCAGGTCCTCCGCGGGGCCCTCGGCCAGCATCACACCCTGCCCGCCCACGGCCGCCGCGGCCCGGGCGCTCCCCTTGCCTCCCTCGGCCTTCGCGTCACTGCGCTTGCACCCCACCAGCGCGAGCCCCATCAGGGCGCCCATCACCACGGTTCGTCGAAGCATCATGCGCTCCTCTGGTGCTCCTGCGTGGGAGGCACGCTCGGCAGCCACGTGGCGAGATCCGCCCGCGCCCGCTCCGCGTACTTCGTCCGCTTGTCCGCCTTCTTCACCCGTCCCGGCAGCGGCGGGAACAGCCCGAAGATGATGTTCGAGGGCTGGTAGTCGTAGTCCGGCGGATGCGCCTCGCCCGTCACGTGCCGGTAGAGCGACCCCAGCGCCGTCGTGGCCGGCGGCGGCACGAACTCGCGCCCCGTCAGCTTCGCGTACACCGCCAGCGCCGTCAGGTAGCCGCACGCCGCCGACTCCACGTACCCCTCCACGCCGGTGATCTGCCCCGCGAAGTGGATGCGCGGCTCCGCCTTGAGCGACAGGTCGCTGCCCAGCAGCCGCGGCGAGTCGATGAAGGTGTTGCGGTGGATCTGCCCCATCCGCAGGAACTCGGCGTTGGCCAGGCCCGGGATACAGGTGCTGAAGATTCGCTTCTGCTCGCCCCAGGTGAGGCGCGTCTGGAAGCCCACCATGTTCCACGACGTGCCCGCCTTGTCCTCCATGCGCAGCTGCACCACCGCGTAGGGCTCCTGCCCCGAGCGCGGATCCTTCAACCCCACCGGCTTCATCGGCCCGTAGGCCAGCGTCTCCACGCCTCGATCGACCATCACCTCGATGGGCAGACACCCTTCGAAGTATTTGGGTTCCTCGAAACTGTGCGGCTGGAGCTTCTGGCCCGCCTTCACCTCGGCGATGAACCGGTAGTACTCCTCCTGGTTCATCGGCAGGTTGATGTAGTCGTCCCCGCCGCCCTTGCCGTAACGGCTCGCGCGGAAGGCGATGTCCATGTCGATGGAGTCTCCCGACACGATGGGGGCGATGGAGTCGTAGAAATAGAGCTTCTCCCCCACATAGCGCTCGAGCTCCTTCGTCAGCGCGTCCGAGGTGAGCGGCCCGGTGGCCACCACCACCAGGCCCTCGGGCAGCGCATCCACCTCGCCCGGCACCACCTCCACGCCCGGGGCCTCGAGCACCGAGCGCGTCACCGCCGCCGAGAACACCTCGCGCTCCACCGCCAGCGCGTCTCCAGCCGGCACCCGCGTCGCGTCCGCGCAGCCCAGGATGACCGAGGACAGCATGCGCAGCTCCGCGTGCAGCAGGCCGATGGCGCTCTCCGGATTGTCCGAGCGCATGGAGTTGGAGCACACCAGCTCCGCGAACTGGTCCGTCTTGTGCGCGGGCGAGCGCCGGTGCGGCTTCATCTCCCGCAGCGTCACCGGAACCCCGCGCCGGGCGAGCTGGTACGCGCACTCGCTGCCCGCCAGCCCACCACCAATCACCGTCACCCGCTGAAGCTTCACGTCCCGCATCATTCTCTCCGGGGGCCGGTTCTCCTCGGCCCGTCCGGCAACTGTTAGCAGGAGCGCGCCGCCCTTTCCCACCCTTCTTCCCAGTCCCCCGCCCCCCGGTGTCCCCCTCCCGGG
>NZ_DASVWK010000873.1:0-18212 GCF_036389735.1 Archangium sp.
GGCTGGGCTGCGGAAGCAGATCGCGGACCTATCGATGAAGCTGGGAGAGATTCCAGCGCGACTGCAGCGAGTCTCGAGCTTCCCAGCGAAACTCAAGGACTTCACTCGCTTTCAAATCCAGAAGATGTACGACGGCAATGATTTTAGCGTTGCCTCGAAGAAAGAGCTCCAGACCGCGTTGAAGCTCTTGAAAGATGTCGCGAAAGACAGTTCGCGACTTCTTCAGAAGATCTGAGGAGACCATGCACCCGAGCCCGCGCGAATTGCAGCAGATGCTCTCGGAAGCCAGGAGTCAGGAGTTGGGAAGTCCCCGGCAGTTGCAACTGCTCGAAAGCCTCCGGACGAACTGCCCTGCGTTCGTCCCCGCGTTATTGATATCGAGCAGAGCTGAGCTCTGGGGCGAAGAGCGCGCCGGCCCACCGGAGGCCTTCTTCAACGAGATCGAGCGGATGCTCCACGATGCCGTCGAGGCCTCGGGCAGGGAACCCTCGGCCCTCATCGGACTGGCTCGCTTCATGAGCGTCGTACGTGATTCGCCCCAGGCTGCGGAGGCTCTGTACCGGGAGGCCTCGACGAGGGCGCTCGAGGTGCTGGAAGAGTCCTGGGCGGGCCTCATCGAGACGCTCGGCGAACAGGAGAAGCTGGAGGAGGCCGCGCGTACCGCGGAGATGGCCCGCGGGGTCTTTCCTCAATCGAGGCAGATCTCCGAAGCATGCGAGTTCGCGCAGCTCGATAAGTAGCCCGCGACGCCCTCATGCCCCCAAAGCCCTCCACTCCCCCTCCCGTGACGCTGCCCACCGACGAGGCGCGGGCATGGCTCGTCAGTCACCTGGGGCTCGCCGCGCCCACCTATCCCCAGGGCGCCGAGGGCGTGCGCGCCCTGCTGCGCCACCTGCGCCACGTGCAGTTGGATCCGCTCGACGTCATCGGCACCAACGCGGACCTCGTGGCGCTCGCGCGCGTGGAGGGCATTGCCAAGGGCGACGTGTACCGCCACCTCTACCCGGGCCACGCCTTCGAGCACTGGGCCAAGGAGCGCTGCCTCCTGCCCGCGAGTGCCTTCCCCCACTACCGCGAGCGCTCGCTGGAAACATCCTGGTGGCGCCTCGCCACGCGCCTGGAGCGCCTGCCCGAGCAGGTCCTCCGCGCCGTGCTCGAGGAAGTCGAGGCCCGCGGCCCCATCACCGCCTCGGAGCTGACGGACCATGGCGCGGTGAAGCCGCTCGACTGGAGTGGGTGGAAGGGCACGGGCAAGGCCACCTCCATGGCCCTCGAGGTGCTGTGGACGCGCTGCGAGGTCGTCGTGTGCGGCCGGGGCCCCGGTGGCAAGCGCTACGACGTGCCGCACCGGGCCCTGCCCGACCTGGCACGAGCCCCCGTGGGGTACATCGGCGACGAGGGCTTCGCACGCTGGGCCCTCACCGAGCGTGTGGAAGCGGCGGGTCTCCTTTCACGCGCGGGCGGGGCGCACTGGTCCACGCTGTCCCCGGTACGCACCTCGGCGCTGCCGGACGCGCTCGTGCGCGAGGGCCTGCTCGAAGAGGTGTCCCTGCCCGGCTCGCCCCGGCGCTACCTCGCCCCGGCGGGCTTCCGCTCGCGCCCGCTCCAGACGCCCGATGAGCGGATGCGGATCCTCGGCCCGTTGGATCCCCTCCTCTGGGACCGGGAACTGGTGAAGTACGTCTTCGGCTTCGAGTACGTGTGGGAGGTGTACAAGCCCGAGGAGCAGCGCCGCTGGGGCTGGTACGTGTGCCCGCTGCTGCACCGGGGCCAGCTCGTGGGGCGACTGGAGGCGCGCGTGGCGGACGGCGTGCTGCGTGTGGAGAAGTTGTGGAGGGAGAAGGGCGTGAAGTTGGACGACGCGGCGCTCGACGAGGCCCTGACACGCCATGCCAGGGCGTGCGGCGCACGGAAGGTGCGCCGCCCCAGGGCCCGGGTGGGCTGAGGCCCTCCGCACCTGCTAGGGTGCCCCTCCGAAATGTGGCGGATGATGGCTCCGAGAGAAGAGACGCTGTTCGAGGTCGAGGCGTATCGGGTGCGACGGATCTCGCGGGAGGATGCCCCCCTCGTCCGGAAGCTGGGCGAGCGTTGCCTGGAGCATATCGAGCTCCACTACGGCTCGCCGCCGGATCCCCAGCAGCTGGTCCACGACTTACTGACGGATCTGCCTCCGGGCAAGACACTCGCCGACAAGTTCGGCCTGGGCGTCCACGAGGGCGGGGGCTGGCTGGTGGGCGGGATCGACGTCGTCCGGGACTACCCGGAGCCGGGGGAGTGGTACCTGGGGCTGCTGGTGCTCGACCCGAGGCACCGGGCGCGGGGGCTGGGCACGAAGCTGATGGCGGAGCTGGTGCACTGGCTACGAGGGCAGGGGGCGCGGTCGCTGCGCCTGGCGGTGTCGGAGCACAACGAGTCGGGGCGGCGCTTCTGGGAGCGCCAGGGATTCGAGCCCGTGAAGCAGGTGATCGCGGAGTTCGGCAACAAGCAGAGCGTGTTCCACGTGATGCGGCGCACGCTGGAGGAGCGATGAACTGTCCGGGGTGCCAGGCCAGGATGTCCGAGCAGTCCTTCGAGGGACGGGGCGGGAAGCAGGTGGTGCTGGATGTCTGCCACGGCTGCCATGGCCTGTGGTTCGACGCGGACGAGAGCCGGCGGCTGTCGTCCATGGGAACGCTGCACCTCTTCCGGGATCTGCACGGCCACCGGGGAGAGCACCGCAACCAGGTGGCCCGCGTGTGCAAGTGCCCGCGCTGTCACGTGACGCTGGCGCTGGCGCACGACATGGCCCACAACAACCGCTTCCAGTACTCGCGCTGCCCCCAGAAGCACGGGCACTTCATCAGCTTCTTCCAGTTCCTGCGCGAGAAGGGGATCGTCCGCGGCCTCAACCTCAAGGAGCTGACCGAGCTGCGCAAGCACGTGGACACGCTCCAGTGCTCCAACTGTGGCGCGCCCATCGAGCTGGCGAAGCAGTCCGGCTGTACGCGGTGCCAGGCGCCCGTCTCCATCCTGGATCCACACTGTATGGAGGAGACGGTGCGAGACGCGGAGCAGGTGACGGGCTCGCGTGACAACGTCGCGCCCGAGGTGGCGGCCCGGCTGCTGATGAACAACCTGCGGATGACTGGCTTCCACCGGGGGCGCGGCGCGCTCGCGGGGACCGCGGCCGCCGCCGTGATGCTCCCCCTCGTGAGCGAGGTCCAGGAACACCAGCGCACGGCGGAGTCCGGCCAGAGGACGGCGGAGGTGGTGGAAGCGGCCGTGGACGTCGCGGAGGTGACCGTGGACGTCGCGGAGGGCGTGGGCATCGACCTCTTGGATACGGGCATCGGCATCGTCGTCGGCGCGCTGGAGGCCGTCGGCGATCTCTTCTCCTAGCCAGCTGGATTTTCACAGGGAGTACACACACCCCATGACACAACGGCAACCCTCGCGCTTCACGCTTCTCGTCCTGTTCGCACTGACGGCCCTGGCCGGCTGCGATCCCACCCCCAAGCCGGTGCCGCCCACCGAGCAGCCCTACTCCAACGTGCAGTTCGACGTGACGGTTCCGCCCGAGACGCCGGTGGATGCCACCGTCTTCCTCAAGGGCTCGGACCCGTCGCTCACCGGAGCTTCCGGCAAGGGCCTGGAGCTCGTCTTCCAAGGGGGCAATGTCTTCTCGGCCAAGACGCGTCTGCCCAAGGGCAAGGACCTCTCCTATACCGTCCACATCGACAAGCCGGGCGAGCTGGTGGAACTCGACGCGGCGGGCACGGTCGTGCCCGCGCGCACGGTCCGGGTGGACCAGGACGAGGAGAACCGCGCCCTCACCGTGGAGCGCTGGGGCCCGGCCACGGGTGGCGGCACGGAGCCCCAGCTCGTCTTCGTGGTCGAGGTCCCGAGCAACACGCCGGCGGACGCCAACATCTGGCTGGCTGGCAACAACCCGAAGCTGGGCGGCTGGCCCGAGAACGGGTCGGGAGTGCGGCTCTTCAAGGCGATGAACGGCCGGTACGCCGTCAGCGTCTCGTTCACGCCGGGAGCGGCGCTCGAGTACAAGGTGACGCGCGGCTCGTGGGGCACCGTGGAGAAGGGCTCCGCGGGTGAGGAGATCGGCAACCGCACCCACACGACGAGGAGCGGCTTCGAGCGCACCTTCGTCACCGTGGCCCGGTGGGCGGACATCGACCCGCTGCCGCCGGCACCGGGGGTGCTCACCGGCACCATCGAGTACCTGCGGGGCGTGACGCCCAGCAACACCCTGCTGAGGAAGCGTGACGTCATCATCTGGTTGCCGCCGGGCTACAACCCCAACGACACCACGCGCCGCTACCCGGTGCTGTACATGCACGATGGGCAGAACCTGATGGACGGCTCCACGGCGTGGGCCGGGGAGTGGGGCGTGGACGAGACGGCGCAGCGGCTCGTCCAGAGCGGAGAAGTGGAGCCCCTCATCATCGTGGGCGTCTACAACACCGCGAACCGCGGACCCGAGTACACGCAGGTCCCCGATGACCGGTACCCCGAGGTGGACGGTGCCAACGGGGGCAGGGCGGACCTCTACGGCCAGTTCCTCATCAACGAGCTGAAGCCTGTCATCGACGACAAGTACCGCACGCTGAAGGACGCGCCGAACACGGGCA
This sequence comes from Archangium sp., assembly GCF_036389735.1. Lineage (GTDB taxonomy): Bacteria > Myxococcota > Myxococcia > Myxococcales > Myxococcaceae > Archangium. The sequence continues at coordinate 4,626 of NZ_DASVWK010000873.1, forward strand.
TGGCGGGCTCGTCGCTGGGAGGCCTGGTGACCATGTACCTGGGCATGAAGAACCCGGGGACGTTCGGCCGGCTGGGCGTCATCTCCCCGTCTGTCTTCTGGGGCAACAACAACATCGTCACGCAGGTGAACGCGCTGCCCGGGAAGCTGTCGCTGCGCATCTGGCTGGACATCGGCACCAACGAGGGGAGCAGCAGCCAGGAGACGGTGGCGGACACGGTGGCGCTGCGCGACGCGCTGGTGGGCAAGGGCTGGATGCTCGACAGCGACCTCAAGTACACCGAGGTGCCGGGCGGCGTGCACAACGAGGCGGCCTGGGCGGCGCGCTTCGGGGACATCCTCAAGTACCTGTACCCGCCGGTCCCCGCGACCCCGTAGCCCGTCAGCCCCCGTCCTCCGGCTCGAGACTGGCGGAGGGCGGGCGCTCGGCCCGGGGTGGCTCCATGAGGGAGGCCACCTCGGGCGAGTAGCCTCCGGGGCCCTCGCCGTGGACGATGAGCGGCGGGCGCACCGCGAGCCCCCGCTGCCTGTCGCGCACGGCGTGCACGAGGAAGCGGGTGGCCGGGGCATCCACCCGCGCGTGCACGAGGCGCAGGGCCACCGGGTGGAGCCGTGCCGCCACGAGCAGCCCGAGCACCTCGGCCAGCCGAGCCGCCGGGTAGACGAGGCTCACCCGCCCGCCCGGGGAGAGCGCGTGCCGGGCGGCGGCCACCACCGAGGGCGCGTCACACGCCAGCTCCTGCTTGGACAGGGCACGCTCCTCGTCGGGGCTGAGCACGCCCGCGCGCGCGGGGCGGAAGGGCGGGTTGGACACCACGTGCGCATAGGAGCCCGAGGGGAACAGGGTGCGCGCCTCGCGCAGATCTCCCAGCACGGGCCGCACGCGTCCCTCGCAGGCGTTGAGCGCCACGGCGCGCGTCAGCCGCGCATGCACCTCGGGCTGCAACTCCAGCGCATCCACGGGCCCCTGGCCGAACTGGCACGCGAGCAGGAAGGACACCACGCCACTGCCCGCGCCGAGCTCCAGCTGCGGGCCTTGCACATCCGCGCCCTCGGTGGCCGCGAAGGCGGCGAGCAACACGGCATCCAGGGTGAAGCGGTAGCCGCTCCGGCGTTGGAGGACACGCACGCCCGCGGTGCCGATGGAATCGAGCGTCTCGTCCGGAGCGGAGACGTTTGGGGAGGGGGAGGTCTTCTCGCTCACAACCTGACTCTGGAACCACCGGGGAGAGGGCGCTCACTCTACTCGGGACCGTAGGCTTCGGGGTCGCATGACCCGCTCCTTCCCGAGTCGCCCCCTCCTGTCCCTGTCCCTGGCCTCGCTGCTGCTGACCGCGTGTGCCACCTCCTCACCCGCGCTGCATGCATGGGAGTGCGACGAAACGGGAGCCGACCAGTGCGTCGTGCTGGCCTGTGACGAAGGCGAGTGCGGCATCTTCGACTGTGAGGATGTGGACCCCGAGGCGCTCGCGCACGTGCCCCTGGCACATGGTGCGGAGTTGGCGCGGGGTTACCAGCGCCCTCCTTATCGTGCTCCCGGGCCGCATCGGAGTTGGAGACGCGCGGGGCTTCGGGAAGACGCCCGGCCCCGGATGACGTTCCACTTCCAATATCGCCACGGCTTCATTCCCGCGTTCCCGCAGCTCGAAGGCAGATTGATCAAACACCACCTCTTTCCCCAGGCGCAGGAGTTCAGGGGCTGGTTCAATAAAAATGGCATGAACATCCACGAGTGGACGATGCTGGTCCCGGAGAACGTGCACCTGCGCATCCACCGCGGCGCGAATGGCGGCCCGTGGAATGAGGCATGGCGGCAGTTCATGAATGCCAATCAGCGCCGCCCGGTGACAAAGAAGGAGATGCTCCACAAGGCCTTCGAACTGGCCCTCCGCTTCGACATCGCTGGTCCCATCAGGCCGTACTACTCTCCGGTGCCTCCGCCCGGTCCCCAGCTTCTCGCTCCTTGACCTTTGGGCTTGAGACTCGACCGCATGAAATTCTACGAACTCCAAAGAGACCCGTCGCCTCGGTACACGGGCAACCTGAACGCCTCACACAAATGGGTGCTTCCCGGTGTGGAGTCCTGCCCTGTCTGTGATTTGCAGTCAGAGGCGCATACGATGGCCCAATACCCGTGCGTGGACTTGTCGGCTCTGCCACCCGAGGATCAGGAGAAATTGTTGGATGCCTGGCCTGTCCCGCACGAGGAGTTCAACCGACGGCGCGAGCTGGTACGCCCGCTGGCACCTCCCGGGGCCGTGCTACAACCGGGAGCAACCTTCGGTCCTCTCCAGGGAACGGGTCTGGGCTACTTCGGTCAGCTCATCATGCAGAACTTCTGCTCTCTGTGCATGCGCCGCGAAGCACTGGAACGACTGCAAGCCGCGGGCGTGCGTGGCCTTCAAGGCTGCTCCACCCAGGTGCGGTTCCGCACCAAACACGCACCCGACCTACGGGACATCCAACTCGAGTCCCATGGGCGCATCCACCCGGGTTGCCTGCCACCCGAGGAGCCTCGGTGTCCCACGTGCAATGTCGACAAGGGCTTCGTGCTCCCGGAACGGTATTGGCTCGACGCCGCATCGCTACCGGAGCACGTGGACATCTTCCGGCTGGGCGAGTCCTCGGGAACCATCATCGCCAATGAGCGTCTGGTGGACGCGGTGCACCGCCTGGAGCTGGATGGGGTCGTCTTCAAGGAAGTCGAGGCCCGCTGAGGGGCCTCACTTGCGCACCAGCACCTCGTCCAACGACTTCTTGCGGATGTCCGGTACCTTGGCGCCCTCGGCGGGGTAGCCCACGGGGAGCACCGCGAAGGGCGTGGGCTCGCCGCTGGGACTCCTCGGGGGAGACGCGAGGCCAGTCGAGGGAGACGAAGGGATGGGACTTCTCGCTCACGGAACGACTCCGGAAATGTCGGACAGCGGGCCCTGCGGGCCCTCACTCTATCCACCTGTGTACAGCCATGGGGCACGGGCGGTTTTTTCCGTCCCGACCGATGGCCTCACCCAGGGAGATGACCAGCTTGCTTGCCCCATGACCCACCGCGTTTCCATACCTGTCCTGCTCCTGGCGCTGGCCTGCGGTGGCTGCGGCGCCAACAAGGAGCCCTGCACCGACAACTGCCCCGACATCTCCGGGGTGTACGCCATCGAGCACACCACGCCGGTGGGGGAGTGTGACTTCAGTCCCTATCTCATTGGCCCCACGGTGCAGATCCTCCAGAACGACAACGGCCGCGGGGTCGTCCTCCACATCATCGACCCGGCCCTCCAACTGGAGATGCCGCTGACGGGGGACGTCTACGCACCTGGACCGGAGGACGAGTCGGAGCTGCTTGGCTCCTTCCAGATGACGTCGCGCACGGTGCGCTCGGCGAGCCGGTCGGACAGCCGCTCGATGACGCTGGACGTGAGTGCCTCGGGCACGGTATCGCGGCGGGGCGAGCGCCGGGTGCTGTCGGCGACGCTGAGCACCACGGACATGGCCGGCGGCAAGGGCTGCAACGTCACCCTGTCATTCACGGGTGAGGGAGACTGAACGCGTGGAGACCGAGGGCTCCCAGCCCGAAAACAACCCGCCCCCCAAGCGCCGAGGGCCCAGCACCTTCGCCTGGCTCAGCATGGGCGCGAGCGTCGTCATCGGAGTCGCGGTGGGCATCGGTGGCTTCACCTTCGCCTACGCGAAGGGGGCCTCGTACATGACGGATGACCCCGCGGCGTGCGCCAACTGCCACGTCATGAACGAGCAGTACAGCGGGTGGCTCAAATCCAGCCATCACACCGTGGCCGTCTGCAATGACTGCCACACCCCCAAGGGCTTCGTCGGCAAGTACACCGCCAAGGCGCTCAATGGCTGGCACCACTCGGTGGCCTTCACCTCCGGCGACTTCCACGAGCCCATCCAGATCGGCCCGCGCAACCGGGCCGTCACCGAGCAGCGCTGCCGCACGTGCCACCAAACCATCGTCCAGGCCATCGACTCGCACGCGACGGGCGGTGACAAGGAACTCTCCTGCATCCGCTGCCATAGCGACGTCGGACACGGACGCTAGCCCCTCACCCCAGCACCACCGACCTGTATGGAAAACAATCGTACCCGCCGCCGCGTCTTCCTGCTCCTGGGCGCGATGCTCCTCGCCACCGTGGCCGCCGTTGGGGCCGCCGCGCTGGCCGTGAACATCATGGAGCGCAAGCAGGAGGCTCGGAATCCCTTCTACCGCGTCGTCGAACTCACCGACGACACGGAGGATCCGGCCATCTGGGGGAAGAACTTCCCGCTCCAGTACGACGGCTACCTGCGCACGGTGGACATGGTGCGCACGAAGTACGGCGGCAGCGAGGCGGTGCCGCGCGCGCCCACCGAGAACGATCCGCGCCAGGTGACGGCCCAGTCGCGCCTGGAGGAGGACCCACGGCTGAAGACGTTCTGGGCGGGCTACGCCTTCGCGGCGGACTTCCGCGAGGAGCGCGGCCACGCGTACGTACTGGAGGACCAGCTCTTCACCGAGCGCCAGCACGTCACGAAGCAGCCGGGCGCGTGCATCCACTGCCACGCCTCGGTGTACGTGCCCTACAAGAAGCTGGGCGAGGGCGACATCATGAAGGGCTTCGAGAAGGCGAACCCGATGCCCTACGCGGAGGCGCGCAAGCTGGTGCAGCACCCGGTGGCGTGCATCGACTGCCACGACTCCCAGACGATGCAGCTGCGGGTGACTCGGCCGGGCTTCCTGGAGGGCATCCGCGCGCTCAAGGCGAGCCAGGGCGTGAAGGACTACGACGTGAACAAGCAGGCCACGCGCCAGGAGATGCGCACGTACGTCTGCGGCCAGTGCCACGTCGAGTATTACTTCAAGGGCCCGGAGAAGCGGCTGACGTACCCGTGGGCCAACGGCATCAAGATCGAGAACATCCTCACGTACTACACGGAGAATCCACACAAGGACTGGACGCACGCGGAGACGGGCGCGCCGGTGCTCAAGGCGCAGCACCCCGAGTTCGAGATGTACAACCAGGGCATCCACGCGCGCTCGGGCGTGGCGTGCGCGGACTGCCATATGCCCTACAAGCGCGAAGGGGCGATGAAGATCTCCGACCACCACGTGCGCAGCCCGCTGCTGATGGTGAACAACGCCTGCCAGACGTGCCACAACTGGTCGGAGCAGGAGCTGACCCAGCGCGTGACCACCATCCAGGACAGGACCTTCGAGCTGCGCAACCGGGCGCTGGACGCGATGGTGGCGCTCATTGGGGACATGAAGGCGGCGAGGGCCGCGGGCAAGACGGACGCGGACCTGAAGACGGCGATGGAGCTGCAGCGCCGGGCCCAGTTCATGGTGGACTTCGTGGAGGCGGAGAACTCGATGGGCTTCCACGCGCCGGAGGAGGCCGCGCGCATCCTCGGCATCGCCATGGACATGGCACGACAGGGACAGCTCGCCGTGCGCCAGCCCGACTTCGCGCCCAACATGTTCCCGAGCACCACCGCGAGCGTGAAGCCCACGGAGCGCGAGGTGACGCCGCCTCCGGGCAGCGGCAAGGGTGGCGGCGTCACGGGCGGCCATTGACGGGTCGTTCCCCACCTGCCGCCCACCTCCTCCACCGGGGTGGCCTGATCACTTCCGCGCGCCGGCGAGCCTCTCCGCGACGTCGATCACCTTGGCCTCGACGTTCGTGTTGTCGAGCTTGTCGATCTCCGCGATGCCGGTGGGGCTGGTGACGTTCACCTCGGTGAGCCAGTCCCCGATCACATCGATGCCCACGAAGTACAGCCCGCGCTCCTGAAGCGAGGGCTTGAGGCGCGCGCAGATCTCCAGCTCACGCGGGGTGAGTGAGGTCTTCACGGGAGTCCCGCCGGCGGCCATGTTGCCGCGGTGGTCATCCTGGGAGGGGACGCGGAGGACGGCGCCCACGGGCTCGCCGTCGACGACGATGATGCGCTTGTCGCCCTGGCGGCTCTCGGCGAGGTAGGCCTGGGCGACGATGGCCTTGCGACCACCGAGGGTGAGGATCTCCAGGAGGGAGCGGGTGTTCCGGTCGCCGGGCTGGAGGAAGACGATGCCCTGGCCGCCGAAGCCCTCGACGGGCTTGAGGATGGTGCCCTGGGGATGGCGGGCGACGAACTGGGCGAGCCCGGCGAGATCCCGGGAGATGAGCGTCTCGGGCATGAGGTCGGGGAAGCGCAGGCCGAAGAGCTTCTCGTTGGCGTCGCGGATGCCGGTGGGGTTGTTGAGGTAGACGGGCGCCTTGTCGCCGCACAATTCGACGAGCTGGGTGGCCAGGATGAAGTCGGCGTCGACGGGCGGATCCTTGCGCAGGAAGACGACGTCGAGGCTGGAGATGGGGTGGACCTGCTCGTCGAGGATGTCGAAGTGACGGCCGGGCTCGCGACGCACGGTGACGGTGCGCATGCGGGCCTCGGCGCACGAGCCGCCGAAGCGGAGCCAGGGCTGCTCGAAGTAGCGCACCTGGTGGCCGCGCCGCTGGGCTTCGAGCATGAGGGCGAAGGTGGAGTCGTGGTCGACCCGAATCGCCTCGAGTGGATCCATGAGGAAGCCGAGGGTGAGCGCTGCCATGGGAGCGGGAGCCTCCTTGAGGGGACGAGGGATGATACCCGGTGAGTAGACGCGGGGAGCGGCGAGCGCGACAGAAAAAGCACACGGGGGCCCCAGGTGGCGCGGTTGACACACCGGGGGAGGGGCCCTTGATGCCGCACCTCGACATCAAGGACGCTCGGGTCCGTGCCGCTCGCCAGATCCGACACCCGGAGCGATGCCTTCACCCTCCACGAGTTGGAACGGCATCAGCGTCGCCGCGAGCAGGGCATCCCCACCCTCACCGTGCTCGCCGGTCCTCCCCGCCTCGCCGCGTCCCTCTGGCGCCGCTGGCTGGACTCGCTCCACCGGCCCGCCTGCACCATCCACGCCTCCAGCGAACTCGAGGTCGCCCGCGCCTGGATGGTCTCGCTCGCACAGCTTGGGAACCTCGAAACGCATGCGGCGGACTTCCTCGGGACCGCCGCGGGCCTCGCTCCGGGCGAGCTGCCCTCACGACTGAAGGCAAAGACAGCCCACGAGCGCGAGGTCCTCCTCCAGGAACTGTTCCCATCCGCTCCCGACGGAGACTCCGCCGCCGCGTGCCGGTGTCTGCTCCAGCCACGAGTTACACACAAGTCCGCTGCCCCCCTCGACGCGGTGCTCGAGGTCTGTGACGGGAATCCCCTTCGAGCCCTCGCGGCCCTGCACGCGCTCGTTCCGCCGGACAGGGCTCCCACGCTGCTGCTCACCGGCTCCGGAGCGGAGGAAACGGCCCGCACGGCCCGGGTGGCCGCGAAGCTCTGCGCCGCCCTCCCGTCCCTCGTCATCGCCCTGACCGTGGATCGGCCCTCGCTGGAGGCGTACCTCCACGGCGCCGAGTCCCAGGCCATCGCCATGGTGCGCGAGGGTCTCGTCGAGCTCGCCGCGCCCTCACCCGAATCCATCGAGCTCAAGCTGGAAGCACTCGGCGTGAAGCGCTTCGAGGTGTCCTCGCACGCGTTGAATCGGCTCGCGGCGGATGGCGTCCCGGACGAAGTCCTCAGCCTCTTCGCCGAGGCGGCCCGAGGGCCCCAGTACCGCGCGCGCAGCGCCGAGGAGCGGTTCCTCCACGCGTTCCTCGACTCGCACCCCTCCACCCAGGGGCTCTTCGAGCTCAACGCCTCACCGGACTTCCGCCTGGCGGGCAGGCAGGTGGAGGTGGACCTGCTGGCCCGGCGGCTCTTCATCGCCTTGGAGATCGACGGCTACCATCACTTCCAGGATCCCGAGGCGTACCGGCGAGACCGGCGCAAGGACCTGGCACTGCAACGTCACGGGTTCCTCGTCCTGCGCTTCCTGGCCCAGGACGTGGTGGCGCGGCTCGAGGAAATCCTCGACACTATCTCGGAAGTCATCTCGCAACGACGCGAGTCCCTGGGTCAGGGCTCCTCGCGGGGGGAGGATGAAGATGCAGGGGCAGGAGGTTTCTCGACTCGGTGAGCTGGCGCTGGCGTGGCTGGTGACGCGTGTGGAGGGCAGGGGCGCTCGCGGCGACCTGTCCCGCGCGCTCAAGTCCTTCGCCGAGCACCGCTGGAGCGCTGGCGAGTGGAACACGCGGCTCGACGAGACGCTCGCGGCGCTGGAGACAGCCGGGCTCGCGCGGCGCCAGGGGCGCGGTGCCTTCGAGCTCACCTCCCAGGGCCGCGCCCACGTCCACGCGTGGCTCGGCGTGAAGCGCCTGCCCGAAGGCACCTCCTGGAAGAAACTCAAGAGCACCTGGCTCCTGGCGCGTGTGCTGGAGCTGGCGCCGTCCTCCGGCACCCTGGCCCGCCTGGGCACCGCCGACGGCATGCGCGCGGTGCTGGTGCAGCAGCAGCTCGGCACCGGGTCGCCCGGCTCGCGCAGCCTCACCCAGGTGCGGGATGCGCTGTGTTGGAAGCAGCTCGGCATCGACACGGACAAGCCCTTCACCCTGGCCGCCGTGCAGGCGGTGCTGCTCGCCCGGGCCATGCAGTCCTCGCGTGAGGCCGAGCCCACCCAGGCCATGCGTCAGCTCGCGGCCCGGAGCGTGGGCGCGCGGCGCTCGGACGCGGAGAGCCTCCGCCTGGCGGCCCTGCGCTCCTGGCTCGTGCCCGCCTCCGAGCCCCTCACCCCCGCGCCCTCCACGGCGCCCTCCACGTCGGCGCCGCGCAACGTGCTGGCCGGTCCCATCGATCCGACATTCTTCGACACGACGCCGGGCCCCGAGGATCTCCGCACCTTCGCCGAGCGGGTGAAGGAGGCGGCACAGGCCTCGACGAGCGGGCGCTTCGGCGAGGACAAGATCTTCATCTCGCACGTCTGGCGCACCCTGCGGGAGCAGGCGAGGGGACTGGATGAGCGGACCTTCAAGGACAAGCTCGTCGAGGCCAACCGGGCCCGGCTCCTCACGTTGAGCCGAGCCGATCTGGTGGAGGCCATGGATCCCGCGGATGTCTCCGCTTCGGAGACCCGCTACCTCGGCGCCACCTTCCATTTCATCGCCCTGTAGTCACCTCTTCCCGCGCGGCTGCAAGGGATTCCCGATGAGCCAGTCCGATCTCCGTCTCGCCGCCTTCCTCTCGGACCGTACCGAGGTCTTCCACTCCATCCAGCACCGCCATGAGATCTGGCGGCCGGATCCGTTCGACGTGGAGCGCGTCCACGAGGAGGCCCGTTCCGCCTTCGAGCGCCTGCTCACCCGTGCCACGACGCCTCCCGGGCTGGACTCGGGACGCATCCTGCTGCTGCTCGGCGAGTCCGGCTGCGGCAAGACGCACCTCGTGCGCGCCTTCCGTTCCCGCGTGCACGAGCAGTCGCTCGGCTTCGTGGGCTACCTGCAGATGACGACGTCCACGTCCAACTACGGGCGCTACGTCCTCTCCAACCTCATCGACTCGCTCGACCAGCCCTACTGCGAGCCCACGTACCCCGGCTCCGGACTGACGAAGCTCTCCAGCGCGCTCTTCTCCCGCTGCGGCATGTGGGCCGCCAGCCTCGGTCAGCCCGAGACGGACACGGAGGACGTCCACCAGATCGTCAGTGACGCGGCCGACGAGCTCATCGAGCTGCCCGAGCTCGTGGGCCTCGACCTGGACCTGATGCGCGCGCTGCTCTACCTCCAGCGCCACGAGGCGAAGATCAAGAGCCGCGTTCTCAAGTACCTGCGCTGCGAGGATCTCTCGGATCCGGATCGCAAGGTGCTCGGCGGGATGGTGCCGCGCATCAACGATGACGATCCAAAGAAGATGGTGGAGCAGCTGGGCCGGCTGATGCGGGCGCTGGGGCACTCGCTGGTGCTGTGCGTGGACCAGCTCGAGGACATCTACGACCCCAACGACGCGAGCACGCCCTTCCGGCGGGCCATGCAGACCGTGTGCGATCTGGCCGATCGCGTGCCCTCGTCGATCGTCATCATCAGCTGCCTGCGCGACTTCTGGGAGGCGATGCACGGGCAGCTCACGCGGCCCATGCTGGACCGCATCAGGTCGGAAGCCCCCCTCAGCCTGCACAGCCTGCGCACCGCCGAGGAGGCCCGGCTCATCGCCGAGCGGCGCCTGGAGTACCTCTACGAGCAGGAGAACGCACCCTTCGATCCAGCCGAGCCCACCTACCCCCTGCCGCACGAGGGTTTCGAGGCCCTGGCCGGCATGCGCGCCCGTGACGTGCTCAACGAGTGCCGCCGCTACCGCGAGCGCGCCGGCCGCGAGGGCCAGCTGCCCGAGCACTTCCCCCTCGTGGACGGCCTGCCCGCCACGGTGGGGCAGGGTGCCCTTGCGCCGCCCGCGCCGGCTTCCGCGTTGGACCAGCTCTGGAATGACTTTCGCGCCGGGTACAAGGGCGCGTCGCCCGATGACGACTCCGAGCTGGCGGTGCTCCTCGCCTGGGCCCTGCGGGTCAGCACGGACGAGGTGGACACCGGGCATCGCTTCGACGCGAGGACCCTGGGCGAGGCCATCCACGTGGACATCTCCCCCGGGGACGTGAAGCTGCACGTGGCGCTGTGCAACGGCAGGCCCCAGGGCGGAGCACTCGCGCGGCAGCTCGAGCAGACACGCAAGGGCGCCAGGGGCCGCACGCCCGTCGCCGTCCGCACCACCGCCTTCCCCAACAACCCGAAGACCCTGGCCGCCGAGGAGCTTGGCCGGCTCATCAGCGGGGGAGGGCACCGCGCGGTGCTCGAGGACAGCGACCACCGGACCCTGCTCGCGCTGCGCGAGTTCCGCAAGCAACACGAGGCCCGCGAGGACTTCGCCACCTGGCTGCGCTCGGCCCGGCCCCTCACGCAGATCAAGGCGCTGCGAGACATCCTCGATCTGGATCGCCTCCGTCCCGCGGCTCGCGCGGCCCCCGTTGGCCAGAAGCCCGCCGGGGATGCGAGTTCCGCCGCCCGGCCGCTCCCGGTGATCCGGACCGAGCCGAAGCCCGCCATGCCTCCGCCTCCAACGCCTCCGATGCCCGCTCCCAAGGAGCCACCCCGGAAGCTGGAGCCCCTGCGGATCGGGGAGCTAGACAGCCTCTCGAAGGACGTCGTCACGCTCGCGCCCAACGAGCTGATGCAGCACTCGGCGTTCCTCGGAGGCTCCGGGAGCGGCAAGACGACGCTAGCGCTCAACGTGGTGGAGCAGCTTCTCTTGCAGGGCATCCCCGTCATCCTGGTGGACCGCAAGGGAGACCTCGCCGGCTATGCGAATGACGCCGTCTGGACGCGCCCGCTCGACGACCCGCGCCGTTCCGAGCGCCGGGCCCTGTTGCGCGAGCGGCTCGACGTGGCCCTCTTCACCCCCGGGCATCCGCATGGCCGCCCGCTGGCCATCCCCATCGTCCCCGATGGGCTCGACTCCCTGCCCGAGTTCGATCGCAAGCAGGCCACCCAGCTCGCGGGCGACGCGCTCGGCGGCATGCTGGCCTACAAGCACACCGGGAAGGACAAGTCCTGCCGCACCATCCTCGTCCAGGCGATTGATCAGCTCGTGCAGCTCTCGCCCATCGGCGTCACCCTGGAGAAGCTCGTCTACTTCATCGACGAGAAGGATCCGCGCTTGGTGAGCGCCGTGGGGCGGCTCGACACGAAGCTGTTCGACAAGCTCGTGCAGGATCTGGAGACGCTCCGGCTCAACTCCTCGGACCTGTTGGGCAGTGGGGGCGAGAAGCTCGACATGGACCTGCTGCTCGGCCGTGGGGCCCATGCGCGACCCGGGAAGGCGCGCTTGAGTGTCATCAGCACCAAGTTCCTCGGGGATAACGACAAGGTGCTCTTCTGGGTGTCGCAGCTGCTCATCGAGGTGTCACGCTGGCTCGGGCGCAACCCGTCCACCGCGCTCCAGGCCGTCCTCATGTTCGACGAGGCGGACATGTACCTGCCGGCGACGCGCCAGCCCGCCACCAAGCAGCCGATGGAGAACCTGCTGCGGCGCGCGCGCTCGGCGGGCCTGGGGTTGATGCTCGCCACGCAGAGCCCCGGCGACTTCGACTACAAGTGCCGCGACACCATCCGCTCCTGGTTCGTCGGCCGCGTGAAGGAGAAGAACTCGCTGGAGAAGATGAAGCCCATGCTCAGCGAGGCCCGGGTGGACTTCAGCGCGAAGATTCCCACGCAGGCCACCGGCCACTTCCACGTCATCCGCGATGGCAACGTGCAGCCCGTGAAGGTGGACCCCTCCGTGCTCGCCACCGAGCAGCTCGCCGATGATGAGCTGCTGCGCCTCGCCGCCCTTACCGTGCCCTCGGCCGATGCCCGGCGCACGGGCTCCTGACGCCTACGGATATGAACCTCCTGGCGTTCTCAATGGCTCGCAGTCCAAATGCACGCTGCGCTTCATGAGATTGGCCGCTGAGCCACTGCTGGACAGTCAATGTTTCCGAACCAGTGATTTCAAAGCGAATCGATGAATAAAAACCGCTGATGCGGGTATGCAGCAAGGGGTGTGGAGGGCCCGCCAGTTCTCCCGCCCCGGTTTTTCTCCTCGCGCACTCTTCCTCTCCCCGGACTTGCTCGGCCCATCACCGGCTCTGTACAGGCACCCCCGCGCGATCAGCCAGCGGTTACTCCCTGCCAGTGGACCCCTGTAAGCGGGACTATACTTCAGCCGTAGGGCCAAGTGGGATAACCTCTCCCGTGGGCTTTTAAATCAAGCGTGGGGGCCGGCAGAGCGCACAGGTTGAGCGGCCCCGGCAGAACCCCTCCTCGTCCCCTCTGCTCCACAACCGGCCTCCCATTCTTCCTGTATGCTACTGTTTCAGTAATTCTCTCAGTCATGGGAAGCCTATGACCAAATCTGCGCCGGATCCTTTACAAGAACGGGAAGCCGCACTTCGGGCCAACCAGTTCCGCTTTTCTATAGATCTGTTTCGGAGGAACTACGAAGAGTTGATCATCTTCATCGACTACTTCTGCGCTCCCTCTGTTGCCTTCTCCTTTTCTCGGGTCGAGCAGAAATGGCTCTGGCAGGAGGGGATGAAGGAAATCGTCTTTTTGCTGCACAATTTTGTCGCTGCTGCCCAATCACTTATTGACCACACCCGAGTTCTCTATAAGCAACTCTATGAACCCCAGGGGAAAATTCCAGAGTATCCGGAGGAGGTTCAGAATCGTTTCGCCAAGAACCCGCTCAGTCAGTTCGTCATTAAGCTGCGCCAGATGGCGCAACACTACCGGTTGCCCTCCATCGAGAATCATACGCAAATTTCGAATACCCGCGGAGGGGAAGGCGGGAGCGTGATAATCGAAATAAGGCTAAAGGCAGAGGATCTGCGCCAATTTGATGGCTGGAATGCGCCTGCAAAGCAGTTTATGGAGGAGGCGGGTCCCAGGATCAACGTGCATAACGTGGTACAGCGATACTTCGAACATGTAGTTGAGTTCTACGAATGGTTCAGCCAGAAGCAGAAGGATGTTCACGGCGTCGGTCCAGACCTCTACCAGCAACTTCTGACTCACGGCGTGCTTGTGGGGATCCGCCGAGAAGTTGCCGAACTGGAAGAAGGCATCACTGAGCTTGAGAAGAAGCCGCAGGAGCAGATCACTTTTGGGGATGTTGAGAGGGTGTTCTCGCC
>NZ_DASVWK010000874.1:0-1659 GCF_036389735.1 Archangium sp.
CAAGGCGATGGGGGGCACGGCGCTGCGGGTGCTGATGCTGGTGACCAGCATGGGGATGTCCAAGGCCCTGCCCCAGGTGCCCGAGGGAGGGCTGGGAGCGCTGCTCAACGCTCCTCGCTACGCCATGGCCGAGGGGTTGTCACTGGAGGGGGCGACGGCGGTGCGGATGGTGGCCGATGGCACCGTCCTCGTGACGGGGGTGGCGGCGGGCACGGCGGCCTCCGCCGTGGGCAGCGCCTGCGCCGATGGCTCCGAGACGAAGGATGGCCACCATTGGCACCACCTCGCCACCAACAAGAATGACACCTCCACGGTATCCGGCGGCCCATGGACACCCAGATTCGAGGACATCTTCGCGAAGGCTGGGATGAACCTGGACGCTGCGGAGAACCGCATCTACCTCAAGGGCCACAAGGGTCCACATCCGGAGGCATATCATCAAGCGGTATACAAGGCACTCAGCACGGCAATCAGCGCCTGCTCACCTGCTTCACAATGTAGAAGCAAGCTTTTGGAAGCGCTCAAAGAACTCGCGGAAGAGGTCTGCAGCCCCGGCTCACGACTCCACCGCCTCGTGACGAAAGCCCAGGACTGATTCTGGAGTGAGAAACATGCCCAGATACTACGAACTGGAGGATGACATGCGGATTGCGAATCGCTGGCATCTGCGCAGCCCTGTCGATGAACGGAGGCAGGAAATCAATCCCTGGCAATTCGACGATGGGGGATGGATCGAGCCCCAAGGAATCATCCGGTTCCCCGTGAAGCCCGATGGAATGACGTTGGACTTCACCCTGAGTTCCTTCTCCATTCCCGTGGTCAGCAGCCGCTTTGTCCAAGTCTTCGAGCGCCTGGGTATCCAAGAGGTGCAATTCCTCCCTGTCGAGGTGGAGAACCATGCGGGACCCTGGTTCATCCTCAACGCTCTGCGCATCTTCCGCTGCATCGACGACGCGCGCTGCGAGGAGGTGCGGTACTGGAGACCCGAGCATGGCCAGCCCGAGAAGCTCGGTGAGTACCGCTCCGTCGCGGGCCTGCGCATCGACCCGGCGAAAGTCGAAGGCGCCCGCGTCTTCCGTCCCTGGGGCTGGTCCATTGCCCTCATCATCTCCGAGGACCTCAAGGAGGCCCTGGAGCGAGAGGGCCTCACCGGCACGCGCTTCACCGAGGTCTGACGGGCGGGACGTTTGCCCGGATGCGGAGCGGACCGGGTGTCGTGCATGCTGCTGGGGAATGAAGACCGCCTCCCTGCTGCTGCGCATGGCCCTGGCGCTGTGGTTCCTCGTTCCCGCCTCGTGCGCCACCAGCCCGGAGGGTGTACTTCCAGGCGAGCACCATCGGCCACCTCCGAAGACGGTGAGGACGCGCGAGTTGCCCGAGGGCGTACTGCGCCTGTCCTTCGAGCCGGTGGCACCCAACCCGGCCCTGGAGGTGCTGCGCCTCGAGGAGGCCCGGGCGATGCTGGCGAACCTGTACGCCTCCCTGCCGCCGAGCGAGCAGTCCCGGCTGCGACTCATCCTGGCCTCGACGGGCACGGGAGCGGAAATGCCGGCGGAGTGGGAGCTGCGCCTGAGGCAGGAGTACCTGTCCCGCTTCGGCGAATCCCCACTGCCCCTGCCCCGGTCGCTGGAGACGAGCCGCCTCTACCTGGCTCTCAAA
>NZ_DASVWK010000875.1:0-5810 GCF_036389735.1 Archangium sp.
TCCAGGCCACCTTGTTGGTGGAGGGCTCGTAGGCGGTGAGGCGGCTGGTGGCGGAGGCGCGAGCGCCCCCCACGAGCAGCAGGCGCGCATTGGCGGCGAGCGCGCGGACCTTCTCGTAATGGCCGATAGCGAGTGAAGCCATCCGTCAGAATCCTCCGAGTTCCACGCCGGGGTGCGCGGCGCGCAACCTCACCAGCGATGCCAGGCAGCTCTGCCACTCCCCCTTGGCCAGCGAGCCGGTGAACTCGCCGAGCACGGGGGCCACGATGCGCGCGAAGCTCTCCTCCTCCAGGCCGAGGTCGCGCACCAACTCAATCACCCGGCGCTTGGCCTCGCTGGCCGGGAGCCTGCGGACCACATTGCCCTCGCGGGCCTCCTTGGAGCGCCCCGGGGGCAGACCGAAGAGCATGCGGCGCAGGAAGGTGCGCAGGGCCTCCACGTTGGGGAAGCGCTCGGTGGCGCCGACGGGCGACGCCGTGGCGCCCGAGGGCTTCCACCCCTCGGGGAGGTGGAGGGGCCGGTGCTTCTCCCACAGGAGGCGGATGGCGAAGAGGCCCACCTCGCGGTCGGCGCTCTCCATGAGCCAGGCGAGACGCTCGGGCCCGCCGAGGCGCGCGTAGTGGCGGCGGATGAGCTCCACGGCCACCTCGCGGGTGGAGCGCTTGGTGCTCTCGGAGAGGGTAAACACCTTCACCGGGTCCAACTCGTCGGGGGTGAGGGTGCGGCGCTTGTCGGCGCCCTCCTCGCCCGCGTCGAGCAGGGCGTCATAGGCGAGGTTGCGCACTTCCTTGGCGTTGGCCTCGGCCAGTTCGTAGACGCGGGTGTGCCAGCCCCAGGCGCGCAGCTCCACGCGGGCCACGGCGAGGGCGAAGTGGCGCACGTCGTCGCGGGCATCGAAGAGGGCGGGCCAGAGGCGCTCGGGGGTGTATGCGTTGCGAGGCGCCTTGGGCTTGAGCTGGAAGGACTTGGACTCGGGCTGCTCGGGGCCGATGACGGGGTGGTGGCAGCGCAGGTACGTCTGGGCGAAGGCGCGCACGGGGGCGGGCTGCTTCGCGCCGAGCGCCAGCTCGAAGAGGCGCTCCAGGCCCGCGGCGGCCTCGCCGGACTCGCTGAAGTCGGCGGGGGCCACGTTCTCCAGCAGGTAGCGGTGGGCGAACTGGTGCAGGGTGGGATCCGCGCGCCGGGCGAGCGCCAGCAGCCACGCAATCCCCACGTCGCGCGGGGCGAAGAGCTTGCGGTTGCCGAGCAGCTTGAGCGCCACCTCGCGGTACTTCGCGTTGAAGACGAGCCCCTTCACGCGCTCCACGTCCAGGCCGGGCAGCGCGTCCGCCTCGGTGAGCCAGTCGGAGACGGTGTCGCCGAAGCTCGGGTGGATGGCGCGGTCGAGCAGCCAGTCGGCGCCGATGTCCGCGGGCTTGAAGGCCTTGAGCGCGTCGAGGGCCAGCTCCTCCGGGTCTCCGCCGTAGTTGCCCAGACGCTCGTCATCGAGGAGGGCCTTCCAGAAGGACACGGGCAGCTCGCCCTTGCCGTACTTGGACTTGAGGTAGCGCAGGGCCCACCCGGTCTGGTCCTCCTCGCCGTAGAGCATGTCGAAGAGGAACTTCTGGGTGAGCTCGGCGCGGTCGAAGCTCTGCTCCAGGGCCTTGGCGGCGAACTTCGAGGTGGGCTTGTGGACGAGCAGCCGGCCGAGGAAGTCCGGGCCGAGCTCGCGTGGGTCCCTCTTCTCGAGCACGGCGGCGGCGAAGGACTTCACGTCGTTGTGCTCGCCCTCGAGCAGCTCGGCGAGGCGCTCGGCGGGGAGGTCCTGCGCGTGGGCGCGGGCGTACTCGATGGCGTAGGCGCGGGCCTTGTTGCTCTCGGAGACGAGCAGGGCGAGCACGGCCTCGTGGAGCCCGAGGGCGCGCAGCTTGCCCTGGTGGAACTCGGGCGAGCCCTGGAGGGTCTCGATGAGGAAGTCATGGGCGCTGGCGAGGGGCCGGCGGGCGAGCCGGTCGAGCCAGGCGGGGGTGATGTTGTCGCGCAGGACGTCGGGGAAATCCTTGCGCAGCCCCTGGATGGCGAAGCGGGCGGCGGGGTCCGACAGACAGGTGTCGAGCAGCCGCATGAGCGGATCGGCCGAGCGCTTCCAGGCGTCGGAGAAGGCGCGCTTCTTCACCATGTCGCTGGGGGGCTCGATGGGGAAGGAGTCAGCGGAGTAGTTGCCGTTCTCGTGGGCCCAGATGTGATTGGAGAGCCAGCACGAGCGCCAGGAGGTATCGGGCTCGTAGTGGCGGAGCACCTCGATGGCGAACTGGGGGTAGAGCTCGGGGACGGCCATGCCGAGCTGGCGCAGGTAGCGCCAGGCGCGGCGCTGGAGGTAGGTGAGGGTGCCCTTGGAGACCTCGCGGGCGTGGGAGTAGCGGGAGCGCTCGGTGTCGAAGCGCCAGGCGAGGAGGCCGAACATCTCGGCGTCGTGGCGCTGCTCGGCGAGCTTGTAGATGCGCTTGAGGCCGCCCCAGAGCCCGAAGCGGAGGTCGGCCCCGCGGACGAGCTGGAAGAGGGCGGCGCGGGAGGCGCTGGAGTTGCGCTCGTAGAGGGAGACGAGCAGGTCGGCGAGGGCGAAGCGCGCGGGGAGGGGGACGTCCTTCTGGGCGAGGTAGCGCTGCCAGGCGTCGCGGGAGCCGGAGTGACGGGCCTCGGCGGAGTGGCGGGACTGGGCCTGGGAGAGGAGGGAGCGGAGCCCGTCGAAGGAGAGGGCACCCTCGGGGAGGGTGTCGGGAACCTTGTCGGGCTGTTCGAGGAAGGCCAGTACGGCCTCCGCCAGGTCGGGCGCTTCCGCCCGGGACAACCGCTCCAGGTCCGCTGTCGTCAGCTCGTCGCTCGTGGCCATCGAGCGGACGGATTTAGCACAGGAGCAGTGGGGAGGGGGCTTGCAACGCCGGCTTTCAGTTGCACGTAGCCCAGGCATGGCTCGGTGAACTCACCGAGCCCGCCGATGATGCAGATGCTCGAGCAGAGTCCAACCTCTCGACCCATCGAGACGTCTGCTCATTCACCTCTTCACCTCAGTAGGTGTAGTAAACGTTGCTGCTGATGTAGTTGATATAGGGCGGGTTGTAGAGGGAGACCTGGAAGGTATCGACTCCCATGCAGATTCTGACATCGGAGCTGGCCGGGATATTCTGACCACTCGCGTTCAGAGTACCCGACGGTTGCGCGGTGACGTTGGCCCTCCAAACGTAGCCTCCGCCGTAGATACGCAGTTCCACTTGGGTCAGGCTATCCCACCCGTTCAAGTTGTCGTCGTTCCAGGTATAGCTCAGTGTCTGCATGACGGAGCCCGAAGGCGTATAGCCGTACATCGGGGGGCTGCAATACCACGTGCGGCCGTCCTTGACGGCGGGACCGGGTCCCGAATCATTCCACCAATTGCCTCCGGCCGTGGTCAGGTCATCCTTGTCCTTCACCTGCTTCTGCGGATGTTGGGAAAGCTCGGAGTCCTGCTCGTGGACCTTGTAAGGTCCAGAGAGGGTGAGCTCGTTGGAGACAGTGAAGCCGTCCGGGGAGGCAACCTGCTCGGCCTGAGCCTCCATCGTGGGCACCACAAATAGCGAAACAAGCAGCATGAGACGATTCAACATGGCGTTCTCCTGGTTCTGGTTCTGTTGTATTCGTTCACGGGTGGCAATTTGGATTGCTTCCCGGCGCAGCATGAGTGGGGACAAACAAGTCCCGTCTCAATGAGCCGGCGAGGTGGCGAATGATGCAGAAAAATCTGCGGGCTGCCGGCCAGGCCTGATTCGTTACCGCCCCTCGGCGTGCAGAACATGAGGGGAATCAGGAGCTTCCGTGGGAGTTTCTCCTCCCCAGCCAGAGAGTGCACCTACGTAGCGCCCAGTATCATCGCCACCCACGACCGGGTCTCCTCATCCTTGGACATCAAGAAGTCGAAGTGCCCGGCGTGGAGCAACTCCACCAGCGGCTTGTCGCGGGCAATGAGTTCGGGCACCTGCCAGGGGAAGGTGCGAACGGCGGGCCCGAGTTCCTCGTAGTCGGGCTCAGCCACGAGAACCTCCAGGTAGCGCGAGTAGGTATCGAAGAAGCGATCGACGTTCGAGGCGAGAGGCACGGCGTAAGGCTCCTCGTGCATGTCGACCTTCACGACCGGCTGCAGTCCCCGCGCATCCGCGAGATGCGGAACGGTGGCGTAGTGATAGGCCAGCATGTCCTCCTTCCCGAAGACGAGCAGGTCGCCAAAGGGGTCGGCCTGTTCTCGTCGCCAGAGCTCATTCACACGGAGGAGGTCGGATTGCCGAGCGTCTCCAGCCCGGAGGAGGACGAACCCCTCCTCCAGTCCGACGTATCCCACCTGGGTATGCACGGCCGCGAGCAAGGAATCGAGCGGGAGTCCCGCCGTGGGTTCTCTGGTGGTGAGCGCAGGCGGGCGTGGTGGCTCCTGTTCCAGGTGCAGCCCCAGGTTCCGGCAGACTTCCAGGAACCGCGCGAGACCGGGCAGTGAAGCCTCGGGAGGCATCATCGAAATTCCGTTCAAGGCGCGGGAAGCAGCTTCTGCAGCTCGTGCTTGGCCAGGCAAAGGCGTCAGGCGTGCCGAGTCTCAAGCAGCACTGGGCTGTTCGGCCAGGGAACTCACCCTTTACTTCTGGTTCGGGTCACCTGTCCCACCGTGGGGGCTCCGCACCCGGATCTTCGTGTCCGTCGCCACGACGAAGCAGCCGTGCCATGTCTCGACATCCTGTTCGAGGAACAGCCGCTCGACGTAGGCGCGAAGCAGACGGCGGCTCGGGTTCGCCAAGCGGCCAAGGAGGATGCCGTGGTGGGTGCCCGGCGCATACCGGCGGGTATCCGCGAAGTCCAGATCCTGGGTGACCAGAAATCGGCCTCGTCGGGAACCGTGTCGGTGTCATGCCCCCGCGCTCGCAGCGCCTCCGCGAGCGCCGCTGGCAGGTTCTCATCGAGCTTGAGTCGCATCAGAACGTCGCAACCTTGGGTGCTGGCAGATCCTCTCGTGCGGCGTCGGCGGCGAAGGCGATGACCGCCCGGATATCCTCGGCCGTCAGTGCCGGATAGTCGGCCAGGATTTCCTCGATGGAATCTCCCTCCGACAAGCTGGCCAGGAGCGTGCGCAAGGTGACGCGCGTACCCTTGATCACCGGCTCGCCCCCACACACCCCCGGTTCCCGGCTGATTCGGTCCTTATAGTTCATGGCCCCCTGAAGATACTTCTCCGCATTGATCCCGACCACGCCTGCCCTGCCACCACCAACGGAGGTATCGGAGATTTCGTACGGAGCTTTCCGACTCACCGCTCCCAGAGCGTGGCGAGCTTCAACGGGAGCGCCTCGAAAGGCGCGGTCTGCGCGAGGGCGTCTCCGCTCCAGTGGCCGAGCCGGTTCCAGTGCTCGCGCTCCGGTCGGTGGTAGGTCTCCATCAGCCGCTTGAAGGGATCCACCCACCACAGGTGGTTCACGCCGTGGCGGGCGTAGGCCTTCGCCTTGTCCCGGTCCAGCACCGCCGTGGCGGACGAAGTCACCTCGCACACCCAGTCGGGGACCAGGGTGAAGGCCGCCCCGTTCGGCAGCTCCGGCATGCGCTCCCGGCGCCAGCCCGCGAGGTCTGGCACCAGCACGTCATTCTTCCCCAGGTGCAGCTCGGGCTCGAACAAGATGACCCAGCCTCCGGGTCCTCCCTCGCCCAGGTCGAAGGCGCTTCCCAACAGCATCCCGAGTCGAGACGCGGCCCGGCCATGGGGCGCGTCCAGCGGAGGGCTCACATACAACGACTGCTCGACGACCTCCCCCACCCAGTGGAAG
>NZ_DASVWK010000876.1:0-1510 GCF_036389735.1 Archangium sp.
GAGGGCTAGCGTGTCCCTCGGGGCCTTTAGAAAGGGCAACGTATGGGCAAGGCCAAGTCCCTCAAGGACAAGCTGTATGGCGCGGCCGTGCTGAAGATGAGCTTCCGGTTGCGTGGAGACGAGGAGTCTCCCGCCTTCAAGGTCGTGTACCCGGGAGTGCTGCGAGACCTCGAACTCGAGGACACCGCCGTGGAGAAGTACATCGAGGAGAACCGCGACGCCGTCGAGCGCGCCGCCCGCGGTTCCACGCCCGCCCCGGGCCCTCGGACGTAAGGGCATTGCCCTGGTGGCTCGGGTAGGTGTCGGGGGTGAGACCCGCCGACCCCGGGAGGCAACTGGTGGACGTTCTCGGCGCTTCCTCGGCTGGACGCCGCGAGGGGTTGTCCCTACCTCGTGCGGGCCCCTTCCCCGGAGGGCCTCCCCATGCGGCGCCTCACTCTCGTCTCCCTGTTCATCCTCACCACCTTCGTCTCCGCTTGCGCCGAGAAGGGGGAGCCCGGGCCCAAGGGAGACCCGGGGCCCGCGGCGGAAGGCCTGGTCGGTCCCCGGGGCGAGCCGGGTCCCAAGGGCGACACCGGCCCCATGGGACCTCCGGGCAACTTCGCCCGCATCCGGGTCGTCCCCCCGGGAGACAACCCGCTCATCGGCGGCGAGAACCTGCGCCTCGCGCTCCGGGCCATCAACAAGGTCTCCGCCGACGAGCCCTGGCTCCTCTTCCTCGAGCCCGGCGTGTACGACCTGGGCACCCAGGGGCTCCAACTGCGCCCCTTCGTCCACCTCCAGGGCTCCGGGCAGGCGCTGTCCACCGTGCGCTCCCGCGCCTCGGGCCCCACCGTCGTCGCCGCGGAGAACACCGAGCTGCGCTCGCTCACCGTGGAGCACGTGGGGGGGGGTGAGGACGTCATCGCCCTCTCCACCTCCACGCCCCTGTTCCGCGCTCGGGACGTGGTGCTCGTCGCCCGCGAGGGCTCCCGACGCACCGTGGCCCTCCAGTCCTCGGCCGGTCTGGGCTCCGGCGGTTTCGAGCGCGTCCAGGCCCGGGCCTCTTCCGCTCAAGGGGAGAGCGTGGGGTTCTCGTGCGAGGGCTGTGCCGTGAAGCTGGCGGGTTCCTCCGTCCTGGCACAGGGCGGGAGTCGGGCCCTCGGGGTCTCCGTGCGGCAGGGCTCCGTCGAGCTGTGGGACTCCTCCGCCACCGGCCTTGGCGGCTCCGTCGAGAGTGTCGGCGTGGAGGCTTCGGGCTCCCAGGTGGTGCTCGTGCGCTCGGACGCGAACGCCGTGGATGGGGGGACGGCCACCGGGATGCGGCTGCTCTCCTCCCAGGGCTCCGTCCGGGACAGCACCCTCTCGGGCTCCGCTCCTCCCGCGCAGCAGGCGCGTGCCCTGGAGGTCTCGCGCTCCGATGGCGCTCCCTATACCGTGGACATCCAGCGCTCCACCCTCGTCGGCGCCACCAGCTCCGTCCGCGGCGCCGAGGGCTTCACCATCCGCATTGGCGGCTCGCAGCTCCGGG
>NZ_DASVWK010000877.1:0-3153 GCF_036389735.1 Archangium sp.
CTTCACCGTGTCCGGCTCGAAGCGCATCACGCACGCCTCCCCGGTGCAGTGCTTGCGCAGGCGGAACTCGCGCAACGTCCACGTGGCCTGCATGAATTGGTTGGTGCGCACGTGGCCGGTGGCGTGGTCCGTGGCGTTGCCGAAATGGTCGATGTGGATGACGGGGGGAAACTCCCCGAGCCCCTCGAAGTAGAAGCGGTGCAGGGCCTCGGCGCGCGCCGCCACGTCCGGCTCCTGGGAGAGCTCCGCCCAGAACTTCGCCACCTTGCGGCACCCGAGCAGCCCCTTCTTCGGGTGCGGGTTGGGTAGCACGCCCTCGAAGCCGATGAAGTTGCGACTGCGCGCGTTGGTGATGCCCGAGCGGCGCGCGAAGACGATGCGGTACTCCCCGCAGTCGCTCCCGTCCTCCGCCGCCAGGTCGAAGCGGTTGAAGAGCCCGATGGGCACGTAGGCCGCGGGGTTGGTGTCGGGTTCGAGGAAGGGATTCTCCTCGGCCTGGACGCCCTCGCCGCGCGGGCAGGCGTAGGCGTAGCCGTTGAAGCCCGGCTGTCCGTCCGGCAGCGTCTGGTCATCGCAATGCGCGCCGCCCAGCCCCAGCCCGGGTGCCGGCCGCTGCGTGTCCCACCACTCCTGGTAGAGCTGTAACGCGGTGAGGCCCGGCACCCCGCTCTGCGCCACGAGCTGGTTCATCACCTCCTCGAAGCTGAACCGCTGAAGAATGGCCTCGTCCGTCACCGCCAGCGAGCGCCGGGGATCCACGCTCGGCGTCGGCTTGTCCTTCTTCGCCATCGCCCGGGTGCCCTCCAGCGGCAGCAGGCCGATGCCCCGGCGCTCCGGGTGGACCGGGGCTCGAGGCGCGGGAGCGCCGACGGGAGGCGGCTCCTCGACCACGGGCCCGCAGGCCGAGAAGGCCAGGGTGCCCATCACCAGAAGCCCTCGCCAGGACGACCGGCGATTCATGAGGAACGAACGCATGGGAGACCCCCGCAGGCCGCTCGACGCGAAATGCGGATGCGCGCCTGCCTCCAGAATCTAGGGACGCTGGCAAGGCGGGGTTGACCGTCCCACACGGGACACTCACGCGGGGTTCACGGCGCGGGTCTGTGCGGCTCCACACGCTGCACTCACCCCGCGGGGCAGGGGGAGTACCTCTCAGGGGGAGAGGGGGTGGACCTGGGTTAAACCCCGAGGTCCACCTACCCTCACCCCGTTCCTCTCCCGGTGGGAGAGGGGAGGTTTCTTCTCAGCTCGCCTCGGGCTCCGGCTCCGACGACGTCGACTCCTCGGCGGCCGGCTCCTCCGACACGGGCTCCGGCGTCTCCGCCGCGGCCACCACCGCCGCGGCCTCACTGACGGTCTCCTCGACCTCCTCCTGGGACTCGGGCAGCTTCGAGATGCCCGTCACCTTCTCGTCCGCGCTCTCCAGGGCGATCAGCCGCACGCCCTGCGTGTTGCGGCCGATGACGGAGATCTCCTTCGCCTTCATGCGAATGAGCATCCCGCCGTTGGTGACCAGCATCACCTCGTCCTTGTCCGTCACCTGGAGCAGGCCCACCACCTTGCCGTTGCGATCGGTGGTCTTGATGTCGATGATGCCCTTGCCGCCTCGGCCCTGCTGACGGTACTCGGTCTCCTCCGTCCGCTTGCCGTAGCCGTTCTCCGTGACCGTCAGGATGGTGGTGTCCTTCTCCACCACGTCCGCGCCCACCACCTCGTCACCGTCCTCCAGCGTGATTCCCTTCACGCCGTAGGCCTGACGTCCCATCGAGCGCACCTCGCTCTCCGGGAAGCGGATGCTCATACCGGTGGCCGTCGACAGCAGGATGTCCTTCGAGCCGTCGGTGATCTTCACCGCCACGAGTTCGTCCCCCTCGTCGATGCCCAGCGCGATGATGCCGCTGGAGCGTACGTTGGCGAAGGACGACAGGTCCGTGCGCTTCACCACGCCCCGCTTCGTGACGAAGAAGACGAACTGGTTCTCGACGAACTCGCGCGTCACCAGCACCTGCGCCAGCCGCTCGCCCTCGCCGAACTGCACCAGGTTCACCATCGCCTTGCCGCGCGACGTGCGGCTCGCCAGCGGCAGCTCGTGCACCTTGAGCGAGTACAGCCGGCCCTTGTTGGTGATGGGCATCAGGTAGGCGTGGGTGCTCGCCACGAAGAGGTCCGTGACGAAATCGTCCTCCTTCGTCGTCGCCCCCGTCTTGCCTCGCCCGCCGCGCTTCTGCGCCCGGTACTCGCTGAGCGCCGAGCGCTTCACGTAGCCCGTGTGCGACAGCGTGACCACCATCGTCTCCTCGGCGATGAGGTCCTCGCTGGTGATGTCGTCCACCGCGCCGATGATCTCCGTGCGCCGCTTGTCACCGTAGCGCTCGCGGATCTCGTTGAGCTCCGTCTTGATGACGTTGAGCAGGCTCGACTCGTTGGCGAGGATGTCCTCCAGGCGGAGGATCTCCCGCACCAGGTCCACCAGCTCGCGGAACAGCTCCTCGCGCTGCAGGCCGGTGAGGCGCTGCAGGCGCATCTCGAGGATGTTCTTCGCCTGCTCCTCGCTGAAGCCCGAGCCCTCGTAGCGGTGCTCCAGCCCCCCGTAGCTCGGCACCTCGTTGCGGGCGCGCGAGACGAGCAGCTCCATCTGCGCCTTCGCCTTCGCGTAGTCGATGCGCTGGAGGTTCTTGAACTGCTCGCGCTCGTAGAGCACGGGCGAGAGGATGTTCATCAGGCCCCAGCGCGCCTCGTCCGGGTCGCGCGAGGCGCGAATGAGGCTCACCACCAGGTCGATGAGGTCCTGCGCGACGAGCAAGCCCTCGACGATGTGGCGGCGGGCGCGCGCCTTGCGCAGCTCGTAGCGGCTGCGGCGCGTCACCACGTCGCGGCGGTGAGAGATGAAGCGCTCGAGCATCTCCTTGAGGGTGAGCGTGCGCGGCTGCCCGGCGTCGATGGCCAGCATCACCGCCCCGAAGGTGGTCTCCATCGGGGTGTTGGTGAACAGGTTGTTGAGCACCACCGCGGACATGGCATCGCGCTTGAGCTCGATGACGATGCGCATGCCGTGGCGATCGCTCTCGTCGCGGATGTCGCTGATGCCCTCCAGCTTCTTCTCGCGCACCAGGTCGGCGATCTTCTCGATGAGCCGCGCCTTGTTCACCTGGT
>NZ_DASVWK010000878.1:0-8233 GCF_036389735.1 Archangium sp.
TGGGGGAAGCCGGGGACGGACACGAGGAAGGTCTCCCCGAAGAGGTTGGTGAGGTCCACCGACATCGGATCTCCCGAGGACAGCACGGAGAAGCCGAGCGAGAGTTCGCCGGAGGTGTGGACCTCGTTGAAGCTGATGCCCGCGTTGAAGCCGGCGGCGCCGTGGACGGGGTTCTCCGAGACTGGCAGCAGCACGTCGCGCGCGGAGGTGGCGGCGACGGAGACGCGGTCGTAGCGGGCGAGCCCATCCGTGCGCAGCTCGGTCGAGGCGACGGAGAAGCTGGCGGTGGCGCCGACGAAGTCGGGGAAGAGGGCAACGCCGCGCGCGTCCGTCGTCACCGTGAGGGGAGCGGGGCAGGGGCCCGAAGCGGGAGGCCCATCACAGCCGAGCACCTCCACTCCCGTGAGCGGACGGCGGGAGGCCATGTCCACCACGGTGACCCGTCGGCCCGACTCCAGCGCGGGCAGGACGAGGAGGGTGGTCTCCTGGGGCGTGACCGAGGCTCCCGTGGCTCGCGCCTGCACGCGCACCGTCCCGGCGGCCACGGCCGTCACCAGGCCCGAGGAGGACACCGTCAACGCCTCGCTGGGGGCCCCGCTCGCGTCCAGCGCCGAGAAGGTTCCCTGGGCCAGCGGGAAGCTGGCGCCCTCCAGCGTGTAGGCCACGAGCGAGAGTCGCAGGGTGTCTCCCACCACGAGCGTGCTCGTCTTGGGAGAGAGCGCGAGGGAGCGGATGTTCGCCGCCGGGGGCGCGGGGCGACAGGCGCCGTCCGTGCACGCCTCGCCCGAGGCGCAGTCCGCGTGGCCCCGGCAGCCCCCCGGCATGCACCGGCCCGCCACACACGTGAGGCCCGAGGGACATGCGGTGCCCTCCGTGCATGCGCTCGTGGGCTGGCAGTGCCCGTCCCGGCAGTAGGCGGTGGCGGAGCACTCCGTATCCAGGAGGCATCGCGGCAATTCCTGGCAGATCTTCGTCGCGCACTCGAAGCCCGGCGGGCAGGTGCTCGACGTGAACGCCCGGCACTCGGTGTTGGGGCCGCACTCGGCGTTGGAGGCGCAGGTCTGGTACTCGAGGCAGCGACCCGCGGTCGCGCTGGTGCAGTACTGGCCCGAGGGGCAATCCGCCTTCGTGGTGCAGCCGGCGCGGGCGCAGGTGCCGGCCTCGCAGATGAAGCCCGCGCCGCACGTCTGGTCGTTCACGCACTGCCGCAGGCACGCGCCACTCCGGCAGAGGTAGAGCAGGGAGGCCACGCGCGGATCCACCCCGGGCGCGCAGTCCGAGGCCTGCGTACACGGAGGGTTGCACACGCCCTGGAGCGGCTCGCAGCGCTGGCCGGTCGGACAGCCTTCGTCCGAGGTGCACGCGGAGCGCGTCACACAGCGGCCGTTGTTGCACAACTGGTTGGAGGCACAGGCCGAGTCCGCGGTGCACAGGCAGCGGCCCGTGGTGCAGGCGAAGCCCTCGGCGCAGTCGGCGGCCTGGGCGCACTCGGGACGAGGGGCACAGGTGCCCGCCGTGCACACCTGTCCGCCACCACACTCGGCGTCCTCCAGACATACCGGTCCGCATCCGCCGTAGCGGCACCGTCCCGCGGGACAGTCGGCGTCCGTGTCGCAGGGCGTCGTGGAGGTGGGCGGGCAGGCGGAGAGCACTGCCAAGAACACAACGGAAACAAGAGCCCTGGACATCCCGCGCACCGAGGGGAAAGTTCCGGGGGGCGCCGCGCATCATGGCGGCCACCCGCCGGCGTGGTTAGTGGGTTCCTGAACTACAGCACAGAGGAGTCATCCCGTGGAAGCCAAGCGATACCTGCAGGAAGTGGGCGCCCAGGTGTCCGACGACTTCGTCAAGAACCGCTCCATCCTCTCGTTCGAGGAATACCTCGCGCTCTTCATGAGCGATCCCCGGGGGCAGTCGCGCAACGCCGCTCAGTACCTGCGCGATGTGATGGACCACTACGGCACCGAGCAGGTGGCGCACCCCACCGGGAAGATCCGCCGCTTCAAGGTCTTCGACGTCCCCTCCAGCGATCGGGATGGTCGGGTCGCGGGCCAGGAGGAGGTCCAGAACGCCATCTACCGGTTGCTCGGCAACTTCACGCGCGCGGGCCGCATCAACAAGCTCATCATGCTGCACGGGCCCAACGGCAGCGCGAAGTCCACGCTCGTCAACGCGCTCAAGGCCGGCATGGAGGACTACTCGCGCCAGCCCCAGGGGGCGCTCTACCGCATCAGCTGGATCTTCCCCTCGGAGAAGCTCGTCAAGGGCTCCATCGGCTTCGGAGGTGAGCGCGCGGCGGCGGCCGCCGCCTCGCCCACGGGCCCCGGAGGGGAGCTCACCAGCTACGCGCACCTGGACGCCGAGTCCATCGACGTGCGCATCCCCTGCGAGCTGCGGGATCATCCGCTCTTCGTCGTTCCGGCCACCGAGCGCCAGCGCCTGCTGGAGGGCGCGCTGAAGAAGAAGGGCCTGGGCAACGGGGACGGGCAGGGTGACAGCGACTTCATCCTCTCCGACTACATGGTCGGCGGAGAGATGTGCCACAAGTGCCGCAGCATCTACACGGCGCTGCTGGCCAACTACAAGGGCGACTACCTCCAGGTACTGCGCCACGTGCGCGTGGAGCGCTTCTACATCTCGCGCCGCTACCAGGTGGGCACGGTGACGGTGGAGCCGCAGATGAGCGTGGACGCCATGTACCAGCAGGTGACGGCGGACCGCACCCAGCTCAATGTCCCGCCCGCGCTCCACAACGTGGCCCTCTTCGAGCCCCACGGCCCGCTCGTCCACGCCAACCGCGGCATCATCGAGTACTCGGATCTGCTCAAGCGCCCACTGGAGGCCTTCAAGTACCTGCTGGGCTTCAGCGAGACGTCCCAGGTGCCGCTCGAGCACTTCGTGCTTCAGCTCGACGAGGTGCTCATCGCCTCGTCCAACGAGAAGCACCTGGGCGCCTTCAAGGAACTGCCGGACTTCGCCTCCTTCAAGGGCCGCATCGAGCTGGTGCGCGTGCCCTACCTGCGCCGCTTCCAGGTGGAGCAGCAGATCTACGATGCGCAGATCACCCCCACGACGGTGGGCAAGCACGTGGCCCCGCACGCCACCGAGGTGGCCGCCATGTGGGCGGTGCTCACCCGCCTCAAGAAGCCCATCCCCGACCGCTACCACGCCGAGGTGAAGGAGCTGGTGGATCAGGTGACGCCGGTGGAGAAGATGCACCTCTACGAGGAGGGCGTCTCACCGGATCGGCTCAGCCAGTCGCACAGCAAGGAGCTGCGCAAGCTGCGCACGGACATGTACGAGGAGTCCGACGCCTACCCCAACTACGAGGGCCGTAGCGGCGCGAGTGCCCGGGAGATCAAGACCGCGCTCTTCAACGCGGCGCAGAACCCCGACTACAAGTGCCTCAACGGGCTGGCGGTGCTCGAGGAGCTCGAGGCCATCTGCAAGGACAAGAGCGTCTACGAGTTCCTCCTCCAGGAGGTGGTGGACGGCTACCACGACCATGAGGAGTTCGTGCGCGCGGTGGAGGCCGAGTACCTCGACAAGGTGGACGAGGAGGTGCGCGAGTCCATGGGGCTCGTCTCCGAGGGCCAGTACCGCGAGCTGGTGGAGCGCTACGTCTACAACGTCAGCCACTGGGTGAAGGGCGAGAAGATCCGCAACCGGATCACCGGCACCATGGAGCGCCCCGACGAGCAGCGCATGACGGAACTGGAGGCCATCGTCATGCCGCGAGGCGAGGACTCGGGCGAGTTCCGCCGGGGGCTCATCTCGCAGATCGGCGCGCACAAGCTGGACAACCCGGACGCGGAGATGGACTACCCGCGCATCTTCCCGGACCTCTTCCGCCGCCTGCGCGACCACTACTTCGAGGAGCGCAAGCGGGTGCTGCGCCGCAACAAGGAGAACATCCTCAAGTACCTCTCCGAGGAGCGCGGCACGCTGTCCTCGCGCGAGCAGACCCAGGTGGAGAGCACCCTCAAGACGATGCACGAGCGCTACGGCTACTGCGAGCACTGCGCCAAGGACGCCATCCTCTTCCTGATGAAGAAGCGCTACGGCTGAGCCGATGGAAGCAGCCGGGCGGACGGGCCCTCCCTGGGCGTGGTGCTTTCCGAAAAGGGCGTAGCAAGGGGAAGATGGGGACTCATTCCTGGTTGAAGGAACTCGTCCCTTCCTCCTCCCCTGATTCGGAGCGTCGATGACCCGTTTCGCCCTGGGCGGTTCCGCCCTCTTCGCCCTCCTGTCCTGCGCCGCCTCGCCCAACCCACCCGTCGCCTCCGCGAACCCGGAGATGGGTGGGGCGGGCGCTCCGGTGGTGATGCAGTCCGCGGGCGCCCAGGCGCCGCGGCCCTCGCGCAAGGAGCTGGTGAAGCGGATCCTTCCGCACAACGTGCGGCTCGCCATCCACGAGGGCGGCAAGGCGCGGCGGACGGCCTCGGGCGTGGTCATCGGCAACGAGAAGACCCCCGAGGGGCTCGTCAGCTACGTGCTCACCAACGCGCACGCGGTGGAGATGGACGATCTCAAGGACCCGCGCCTCGTCGTCATCGTGGACGAGCGCGCCGACTCCACCGAGTACATGGGGCAGGTGGTGGCCACGGGCGCGGTGCCCGACATGGACCTGGCACTGCTCAAGGTCCCCGGCCTGCCGCTGGCGCCCGCGCAGCTCGCCACGGACATGGAGCTGGAGCTCGGGGATGACGTGGTGGTGGCCGCCTCGCCCTTCGGCCGGGCCCTGTCGCTCTCCGGGGGCATGGTGTCCCATGTGGAGTGGGACAAGGAGAGCAAGCAGCCCCGCATGCTGAAGACGGACGCGGCCATCGGCTATGGCGCCTCGGGCGGCGGCATCTTCAGCCTGGAGTCCGGCAAGCTGCTCGCCATCGTCGAGGGCTACCGCACCGCCAAGGTGGGCTTCGCCGTGGCCGAGCAGAACTTCAGCTTCGACGTGCCCATGCCGGGGGAGACCTTCGCCGCTCCCACTTCCAAGGTGCGCCAGTTCCTCCAGCAGCACGGCTTCTCCCGGCTGATCGGCACGGGGGCGAAGGGCTCGGAGACGGGCGCCAGCGGCGCGCAGACCGCCAGCCGATAGTTGCCCCCCCGGGGTTCCGGCCGGAAATTCGACAGCGCCTCCCTCCACGGTAACGAACGGTACGGACCGAGGTGGGAGGCACACATGAGCAACCGGAACTCCTGGGATCAATACTTCATGGACATCGCGCGCCAGGTGGCCAGCCGCGCCACGTGCGACAGGAAGCACGTGGGCGCGATGCTGGTGCGTGACAGGACCATTCTCTCCACGGGCTACAACGGCTCCATCCGGGGCCTGCCCCACTGTGACGACGTGGGTCACATGATGGAGAACGGCCACTGCGTGGCCACCGTCCACGCCGAGGCCAACGCCATCATCCAGGCGGCCAAGAACGGCGTGCGCATCGACAGTGAGCGAGAGAAACCCACAACGCTCTACACCACCGCCAGCCCGTGCTGGCCGTGCTTCAAGCTGATCGCCAACTCGGGCGTGCGTCGCATCGTCTACGGCGAGTTCTACCGTGATCCGCGCATCTTCGAGTACGCGGCCCGGCTGGAGATCGAGCTCGTCGGTCCCGGTCCCGAGCAGCAGCCGGCAAGCGAGCGCTGAGCATCGCCGCACCCTGTCGGCCAGTTCACGAACTGCGCGTGGACTCGGCCTTTAGTACGAGTGAAGCGTCCGATGATCGACATCTGAACGGATGAAACACGAACGCTTGGCTGTGGGAATTCGTCGCAGCCGGCAAGAATTACCGCCCCAGGGTTGACGGTATCTGACGGGCTCCCTAAATCCTCGCAGCGACAGGGCGGCGGGTGGATAGGGCGCCAGTCAACCTCTTAGGAGCTTTCGTGATTACCTCCACGGCTGCGAGCAGCAGTGCGCCCTCGGTGCGCGAAGGGGCCGATCCAGTGGTGGATGCCGCACGCTACGGCGCGGTGCCCACCCTCATGGACAGCCTCCTGCACGATGTGCGCAACCCCCTGAATGCGCTGTCCATCCACCTCGAGGTGCTCTCCGAGAAGCTCAAGGGCGACACCGGACAGGTGCCTCCCTCCCAGGAGAAGAACCTCAAGTCCATGCGCGATCAGATCCAGCGTGTGGACGCCATCCTGCGGCGCTTCTCCGAGTTCATCGTGAGCCGCGCGGGCGCCCCGGGCGACGTGGAACTCTCCGAGACGGTGACGCGCGCCCTGGAAGTGCTGGCGCACGAGAGCCGCAAGCGGCGCCTTCAGGTGCGCCCCTCGGTGACCGCCGGGGTACGGGCGCGCCTGTCGGACACGGGCGAGCTGCCCTTCCTGGTGGTGCAGGCGCTGATGAGGGCCTACGGGCGCTCGGAGGCGGGCGCCGAGGTGACGGTGTCGGTGCGTACGGAGGAGACGCGGGCCGTGCTGGAGGTGGTGGATGCCACCCCTTCCCCTGCGGAGAACGCCCCCGAGGTGGTGGCGGCCCTGGAACTGCGGTGTGCGCAGCTCGGGGTGGATCTACGGATGCAAGCGGGCCTGTGCCGGCTGACTTTCCCGCTCGGCTGATCCAGTACGTGGGCTTCGCGACAAGTTCTTCATCACGTTCTTCATCAAGGTTGTCTGATGTCTGGAGGTACTCCCGTGGGCAGCGCGCGAATTCTGGCAGTGGACGATGAGCGCGATACGTGTGAGGCACTCGCGGAGATGTTGACCGCGTGGGGCCACAAGGTGGAGACCGCGTTCGACGCGCACGATGCACTGCGCAAGGCAAGTGAGTTCCGGCCGGACGTGGTCCTGTCGGATCTCGCCATGCCGGAGACGGATGGGTTGGGGCTGCTGAGGACCCTGCGGGACGAGCTGCCGGATTGCCCGGTGGTGCTCCTCACGGGTCACGGCACCATCGACGCCGCGGTGGCCGCCATCCGCGAGGGCGCCTATGACTTCATCGTCAAGCCGCTCGACACCGCGCGGCTGAAGGTCTGCATCGACCGGGCGCTGGAGAAGAAGGAGACGATGCGCGAGGTGCAGGGCCTGCGCCGGCGCCTCAAGCAGCTGGGCTCCACGGACTTCATCGGCCAGTCCACCGGCATGCGCAAGGTGTTCGAGCTCATCGAGAAGGTGGCTCCCTCCAAGGCGAGCGTGGCCATCTCCGGCGAGTCCGGCACGGGCAAGGAGGTGGTGGCGCGCTCCATCCACAACCTCTCGCAGCGGCGCGACAAGGCCTTCGTCGCCATCAACTGCGCCTCCATCCCCGCCACCCTCATCGAGTCGGAGATCTTCGGTCACGAGAAGGGCTCCTTCACCGGTGCGGATCAGCGCCGGCCCGGCGTCTTCGAGCTGGCCCACGGCGGCACGCTCTTCCTGGACGAGCTCGGGGAAATCCCCATCGAGCTCCAGGCCAAGCTGCTGCGCGTGCTGGAGGAGGGCCGCCTGCGGCGGCTCGGCGGCAAGGTGGAGATCGAGGTGGACGTGCGCGTGCTGTGCGCCACCAACCGCGACCTCAAGAAGGAGATCGAGGCCAAGCGCTTCCGTGAGGATCTCTACTTCCGCCTCAACGTCTTCCAGATCCACCTGCCGCCCCTGCGCGACCGGCGCGAGGACGTGCCCATCCTGGTGCAGCACTTCGTGGAGAAGTTCCGTGGGGACTCGGCCAAGCGCCTGACGGGCGTGCACCCGGACGCCATGGAGGTCCTCAAGAACCACGAGTGGCCGGGCAACATCCGCGAGCTGCGCAACGCGGTGGAGCGCGCCGTCATCCTCTGCGATGGCGAACTCATCATGCGCGAGCACCTGCCCCCCGACATGGCGGGCAAGAGCCCCGAGCGCCACACCTTCCGCCTGCCCTACGGCCTGTCGCTCGACGCGGTGGAGCGCGAGTACATCCTCGGCAGCCTCCAGCGTAACGGGAACAACAAGGCCCGCACGGCGGAGATCCTCGGGGTGAGCGAGAAGACGCTCTACAACAAGCTCAACCGCTACGCGGCCGAGGCTCGCCAGCAGCAGGCGCCCAAGGGCGCGCCGGAGGCCGGGGGCTTCAGCGGCCCCTCGCTGGGCAACAATTCCGAGTTCCGCTGAGCCCCCATCCCACCCACCTGCGGGGGTCTGGCCATGAGCCGACCCCTCAGGTTGGCCGGGTGGGGCGTGTCTGGTCCTGCCCAGGCCTTCTTGGAGGCCGGGCGGTGATCGCACGCCCGTTGGAGAAACGAGCATGACGCAGTGCGCGAATGGTAGGGTG
>NZ_DASVWK010000879.1:0-1665 GCF_036389735.1 Archangium sp.
CCAGGTCGTGAGCGACGGGGCCGATACGCTGGTCATCTCCGCCAAGGCGGACCTGGACCATAACGGTCTGTTCAACGTCCGGTCGGTCACCTACAAGCTGCGGGAAGGCACTTGGCAGTGGGACTCGGAGACCGAGACCCCCGATCCGTTCTGAGTCAGGCTCCAGGCCCGGCTCGCGCCGGAAACGACATGAACCCCGGCCTGGAATGAGGTAGGAGCCCCCTTCATGGGCGCTCAATGGAAGCACAAGGGCCGCACCGAGCATGCGGCCGCGAAGGGCCGGCTCTTCACCAAGCTGGTCAAGGAACTCATCGTCGCCGCGAAGGCGGGCGGTGCCGAGCCGGGCACCAACCCCCGCCTCCGCATGGCGATGGATCAGGCGAAGAAGGCCTCGATGCCGCGCGACACGCTGGAGCGCGCCATCAAGAAGGGGGCCGGCCTCCTGGACGAGCCGGTCAACTACGAGGTCGTCACCTATGAGGGCTTCGCGCCCCACCAGGTGCCGGTCATCGTCGAGTGCCTCACCGAGAACAAGAACCGCACCGCCACCAACATCCGGGTGCTCTTCCGCAAGGGACAGATCGCCACCACGGGCGCGGTGTCGTGGGACTTCAACCGCCTCGGCCTCATCGAGGCCACGCCTCCCGAGGGGGGGGCCGATCCCGAGGCCGCGGCCATCGAGGCGGGCGCCCAGGACCTGGAGGTCGCCGAGGAGGGCGCCACCCGCTTCATCACCGCCCCGACCGATCTCGACGCGGTGAGCCGCGCGCTGACGGGCCAGGGCTGGACGGTGAGCTCGCAGAACCTCGCGTGGGTGGCCAAGAACCCGGTGCACCTCGAGGGCGAGGCCCGGGCCGAGGTCGAGTCCTTCCTCGAGGCGATGGACGAGGACGACGACGTCCAGAACATCTACGTCGGCCTCAAGTAGGGCACCGAATGACGACGCTGGTGGAGTCGCACGCCCGGGTTCGGGCCCTGCTGTGTCGGGAATCCTCCCCGTCCCCACTGCCGATGACCTCCCGAGGAGACCTCGACGTGGTCGGGTCCCCCTCCACCGGCCATCGCTTCCTGCCCTTCCTGCCCTCCCACCTCCAGCTGGCGCTGGCCCTGGCGGCCCGCTTCATGGAGCTGGCCAACGCGCGGCCCGGCGAGGCGGGACTGGCGGCGGTGCTCGACGAGGCCGAGCGGCAGGCACACCAGGGAGACCTCGAATGGGTGAAGTACGCGCTGCGCGTCTTCCTCGCCCACCACCCCGAGGGCCGCGGGCTGCCCGTGCCCTCCCTGGAGGAGCGCGCTCCGCACCTGGTGCTGCCCTCTCCTTATAAGGAGCCACCCGGGCCCCGGAAGGCGGCGGCCGGCACCCCGAGCGCGGAGAGCTGGCTGTCCTATTTCCGCGAGGACGCCGCGCTCAACGATGCCCTCGACACGTGGCACGTGCTGTATCCGGCGGGCGGATACCCGGACCCCGCCGAGCCCCAACGCCGAGTCCTCCCGGAGCGGCGCGGAGAGCTGTTCTGGTACATGCACCAGCAGTTGCTGGCGCGCTACGACACGGAGCGGCTCGCGTTCGGCATGCCCCGCACCGTGCCCCTGGAGGACTACGCCTCCCCCATCAACGAGGGCTATGACTCACGGCTCCCGGGCTTCGCGCCCCGGCCCTCCGGT
>NZ_DASVWK010000880.1:0-3571 GCF_036389735.1 Archangium sp.
GTACGCCTCCACCGCCGCCTGGTGCCGGCCCTCGACGCACTCGAGTGCCAGTACCACCCGGCGCCCGGTCTCTCGCACGCCCTCGACCAGCTCCAGGTAGGTCTCCTGGGCCAGCGGCAGCGTGTGGTAGTCGCCCACGTACACCACGTCCGCCGCCTGCACCTGCGCGGCCACCGCCGAGGCGGGCAGCACCCGCCGGTACTCGGAGGTGCGCCGACGGTAGCGGGCCTCATAGGCCCGGAAGGCGGTCGACTGGCCCTCGATGGCCCGGGCAATCTGGGCCTTCTGGCGGCGGAACAGGGCGAGGTGGAGGGCGAGCGACGCGCGCATGGGCCACTCACAAGTCGCACGCGCTTGCCACCCCGGCAAAAATTCGGCGCTCCCTCCACCCCCCTTGCCTTGACGTGCCCAGGCTCGCGGAGGACCATCGGGGTTACCCGTGAAGTCCGTCATTTCGAGCCCACGCTTCGTCCTCCTCGCGCTCGTGCTTCTCGTGGCGCTGCCCGTCCACGCCCAGGAGCAGGCGTCGCTGCGTCACACCGCGCTGGCCCAGGCCGAGCCCGGTGCGGTGCTCGTGATCGATGGCGTGCTCACCGGCACCCTGCGAATCCAGCGTGTCGTCGTCCGCTACCGGGGGCCCGGCGAGCCCTACGCCGAGGTGCCCATGGAGTTGCAGTACGGCGACCTCTACCGGGGTGTCATCCCCGCGGCCAACGTGGTGCCGCCCGGTGTCGAGTACTACGTGGAGGGTTTCACGCCCGGGGGAGATCGCGTCCCGCTCTTCAAGAGCGCCACCCGGCCCGCCCGCGTCATCGTCGTGGGCCAGGTGCCCACCACCCGGGTGCCACTCTCCGCCGCGCCCCCGTCAAAGGGCGGCCGGCCCGAGCCCGTCCGCAAGGGCGAGCCCGCCCCGAAGGTCGAGCGCAAGTCCGAGCCCGCCCGGGGAGCCGGCTCCGATGACGCGATGGCGGCCCTGACGGCCGATGTGCCCGCCGACACCGAGACCTCCCGCCCGGCGCCCGCCACGCGGCCCTCCCGGCCCCCCGAGCCCGCGGAGCCCCCGCCGGAGCGCTCGCAGTTGGAGGAGGACCTGGCCCTCTACTCCGCCGAGGACACCCTGGCGCTCGCCACCCGGCACGAGGAGAAGGTGAAGAAGGTTCCCGCCATCGCCGCCTCGTTCGGGCGCGAGCAGATCCGCGCGCTGGGTGCTCGCACGGTGGCGGACGTGCTGGACGTGGTGCCCGGCCTCACCATCAGCCGGGACGTGCAGGGCTTCCACCGCGTCTCCGTGCGCGGCCTGCGCAACGACGCCGAGGTGCTCTTCCTCCTCAACGGCCAGCGCCTCAACAGCTTCTACGATGGCAGGGCCCTGATGAACCTGCCGGTGGAGAACCTCGAGCGCATCGAGGTCATCCGCGGGCCCGGCTCGGCCCTGTACGGCGCCGGGGCCTTCCTCGGCGTGGTGAACATCGTCACCCACCGGGCCGAGGGCCTCCTCGCCGCCGTGTCCGGTGGCGGCTTCCCCTCGCTCGAGGACCGGCTCGCCAGCACCTTCGATGGCCACCTCGCGGGGGCGCACACCTTCGGCCGCTTCAAGCTCTCCGGCGACGCGGACGTCTGGTACCAGGCGGGCGACTCGGTGCCCATCGAGAAGGACGCGCTCGAAGCGGAGACGCTCGCCCAGAAGCTGCGCGAGCCGTTGGACCCCGCTGGCCATACCCATGACGAGCGGTTCTTCCTCAACCTGGGCCTGGGGGGAGAGATCGAACTCACGTCCCAGAGCCACCTCGACTTCTCCGCGCGCATGCTGTCCGAGGATCGCTCCGCCCTCATGGGCCTCTTCGACACCGTGGGCGAGGACTCACGCCTGAAGTGGCAGGTGCTGCTGGGCGACATCTCCTACGAGCACGCGGTGAGCGACCGGGTGCGCGTGCGCGCGCGCCTCCATGGCAACCAGCAGGACACGGATCGGCTCTTCCAGATCGGCCCGGCCAACTTCCGCATCGGCCCGGATGACAACCAGGTCTTCCCCGATGGCATGCTGGAGCAGACGCGCGTCACCGTGCGCTCGGTGGGGGCCAATGTCGACGCGGACCTGCTGCTCGGCGAGGGCAACCGCCTCTCGGTGGGCGCGGCGTCCGAACTCCAGATGCTGAGCGCCTACGGCTACGAGACCAACTACACCCTGGACAACCGGCGCCGCTCCTCGCTGACGACGCCCGACGGGGTGGTGGACATCCTGAACCTCGCGGGTGGCGCGGCCGCGCGGCGCCTGTCGTTCGGTATCTTCGCGCAGGACCAGTGGACGGTGGTGGAGCCCCTCACGCTCACCTTCGGCGTGCGCGTGGACGCCACCCAGCTGCCCGCGGTGGACACCACCAACAACACCATCACCGGCACCCGGTGGGTGCCCAGCGTCAACCCCCGCGTGGGGCTCGTCTTCTCCGCCACGGACTCGCTCGTCCTCAAGCTGCTCTACGGCCGCGCCTTCCGCTCGCCCACGCTCCAGGAGCTGGTGGAGACCATCCCCAACAGCGACTACAACCAGGGCCGCTTCGAGGGCAACCCGGGCCTCCAGCCCGCCGTGGTGAGCACGCTCGAGGCCGGCGCGGACCTCATCCAGACCGCTGGCGAGTCGCGCGTGCGCCTGCGCGGCAACGCCTTCTTCGAGAGCTTCTCCAACCCCATCATCCCCGTGGACACCTCGGGCAACATCGTCCCGGTGCGCAACCGCGAGCTGGGCGTGCTCGTCTACGGCGTGGAGGGTGAGGCCCGCCTGGAGGCCTCCAAGCGCGCCAACGCGTGGATCAATGCCAGCGTCTCCCGCGCCGAGGACCAGGAGCTGCCCGCCAAGCACCGGTACATCACCGACACCCCCCAGGCGCGCTTCAACGCCGGGGTGTCCATGCCCATCGGCGACTTCATCAACTTCGACATCGTCGTGCGCGCGGGCGCCGAGCGGCGCAACAACACCCGCTCCGTGCTGGAGCTCATCCGCCGCTACAAGATTCCGGCCTACAGCCTCATCACCGCCCAGGTGCGCACCGAGCCCATTGGCGACCACTTCGAGCTGGCCGTGGTGGTGCACAACGTCTTCGACCATGACATGCGCGACGACGTCCCCCGGCCGGACCGCATGCCCAACCTGCTGCCCCGCGAGGGCGTCTCCGCCTTCCTCACCCTGAGGGCTCGCAACTGATGCGTCGCTCGCTCACCGCCGCCGTTCTCGCCGTGGTCCTCGCACCGGGTCTCGGGTGCCTCCAGTACAACGATCCCTGCCAACCGCTGGTGGATGACCCGGACTCCGTCGTCGGCTACCTGGCCGACGACGTCTTCCTCGACAAGCCCTTCGCGCGCCACGACAACCACGCGCTCGGGCAGCTCGCCGCGGATGCCTTCCGCCACGCGGAGGATGGCTCCAAGGCCCCCGCCGAGCTGGGCATCGTCAACGGAGGCGCCCTGCGCGCCGAGGGCTTGTGCTTCACCCGCACCGTGCTCCCCAAGGGCCCCCTCAAGAACGGCCCGCTGCACGAGGTGCTCCTCTTCGAGAACGCCGTGGTGACGGTGGACC
>NZ_DASVWK010000881.1:0-6001 GCF_036389735.1 Archangium sp.
TCCCCGGCGGAGCGGTAGTGGGCGACGAGCGCCCCGAGGCGCCAGGCGGGAGCCACCTCGGCCTTGAGCACGAGCTGTGTGCCGGCGACCATCTGCGCGGTCGGCACGTGCCGGACCTCGAGGGGCTCGGGAGGGGGTGGAGGGGTGGCGGCGGCCGGAGCCGGCGGCTGGGCACCGAGCAGCAGCAGGAGACAGGTAGCGGTGTAGAGGGTCATGATCTACCAGTGGAAGGTGGTGCCCAGGCCGAAGCCGAGGCCGGAGTGGTTGATGTCGCGGAGCTGGTAGCTCACGCGGCCCGTCACATCGAGCCAGGGCGTCACGGTGCGGCCCACCGTGTAGATGAGGCGCACGCCGAGGTCCTCGCCGATGGGCTCGTTGGTGACGACGACCTCGGCGCTCATGGGCCAGCCCTTCACGGCGTCCCACGCGAGCGCGAGGCTGCCGCGCTGGCCGATGTCGGCGATGGTGGCCCCACGGATGAGCAGGGACGTGCCCGTCTCGCTGCCGATGCGCAGGCCGACGTCGAACCCGCTCGTCAGCCCCTCGCGGGTGACGCCCGCGCTGCCCTTGAGCAGCACCGCCAGGGACGGGTGCAGGCGCAGTTCGATCTCACCGAAGCCGTAGGAGTAGCCCACCTTCCGGCCGGGGACGCCCGCGTCGAGCTGATCCCTCGGCGTGCCGATGCCCCGGTAGTTGCCGAAGCCCACGCGCACCGCGTGGACGGTCGTGTAGACGCGGTAGAGGAAGTCCGCCTCGAAGAGGTTGTAGACGTCATTGCCCTTGAAACGGTTGAAGTCGACGTACTCGTCGCTGATGCGCACCCGGCTGCGGTCGCGGTACTCGATGCGCTCGTCGCGAGGCGGCCGGCGGATGGCGATCTGCTGCGGTTTGGTCGCGGTGCCCGTCGCGGCGAGCGTGGCGCCCTGGGCATCCACCGCCTCGACGTAATACTCGAGGCCGGGCTCCACCGCGGAGCCCTCGGGCAGCGTGACGCGGAAGTGACCGGTGGGCTCGGCGCTCATGTGGACGGTGCGGAAGGTGGGCGAGCCCCGCTCACGCCAGTGCGCCATGGCCGCGCGCGGCGTGGGACCCGCGAGGCTCGTGAGGGAGAGGACGATGGGCTCGTCGGTGAGCGCGACCTTGGGGGCGCTCACCTTGAGCACGGGAGTCACCGGCCCGGCGGGCCGTTTGGCGGTCGCGGTCTCCTGGGGCGCGGCGCGCAGCAGGGAGATCTCCCCGCGGATGGGGCCGCTCAAGTCGGACTGGGGCCAGGCGGCGAGGAACTGCTCCCATACCTTGGCGCGCTCGGCGGGAGCGAGCTTCAAGGCGGCGTTCCAGGCGGTGCGCAGGGCGGTGCGCTCGGCATCCGAGGGCCCGCCGGAGGACGGCGCGGAGGCCACGGGGGACTGCCTCGGCGAGCCCGGAGTGGGCGGGGTGGGAGGCTCGCGAGGAGTGGGCGCGTTGACAGGCTCCACCTCGTCACCCACCTCCAGGCGAGCGAGGAGCTCGTCCGGAGCGGCGATGCGCGAGAGCGACTCACCCGCCTCCAGCACCTCCACCTCGCCGAGGAGGAAACGGTCGCGGACCACCTTGCCCGTCGTGGGGTGACGCGCCTCGATGACACGGTAGACGCGCAGCCGCTCGCCGGGTTCCGCGGCATCCGCGCGCCCGAGGTCGACGAAGGCATCCCCGCCTTCGATTCGCAGGACGTAGGCCGGGCGCGCCGCCGCGAGAGCGGGAACGGCCAGCAG
This sequence comes from Archangium sp., assembly GCF_036389735.1. Taxonomy (GTDB): domain Bacteria; phylum Myxococcota; class Myxococcia; order Myxococcales; family Myxococcaceae; genus Archangium. The sequence goes on from NZ_DASVWK010000881.1 coordinate 1,752, forward strand.
GAGCAGAAGCAGGAGCCTCATCATCACCTCATGACGACCCCAGGGGGTGGGGCCAGATACCCCGGACCTGAGGGGGGGCACACGGGCCTTGCGGCCTTCGTGCCAACTGTTGAGAAGGGACTGTCGCCCTCGGCGTATGAAGCCAAGAGCCTGGCATCCGTCCGCGGACTTCACGGCCGATGTGCAGCACGGTTTACAGGTGTGCAGGGAAGGAATCCAAGACTCTCGACGTCGAGGAGATTGGCCACGAGGGGGCCGGACGGTTAGAAACCCGGTTTCCCGCATGGCGCCCTCCAGCCCACCCCCGTCCGCCTCCCGCGAGCCCGATGAAGGCAGGGGGGGCGTGCGCGTGCGGCTCTCCGGAATCCGGCGCACCTTCCCGGGCGGCGTCTCCGTGCTCGACGGAATGGAGCTGGACATCGCCGCCGGCTCCTTCGTGGCGCTTCTGGGCCCCTCCGGCTGCGGCAAGTCCACCCTGCTGCGGCTGGTGGCGGGGTTGGACCGGGCCGACGCCGGCACCCTCTCCTTCTCCCCGCCCCTGGAGCGCACCGGGGGCGAGCGCGCTCCCATCGCCTATGTCTTCCAGGACGCGCACCTGCTGCCCTGGCGCTCCGTGCTGGACAACGCGGCCCTGCCCCTGGAGCTGACCGGCGTGCCCCCCTTGGAGCGCCACGCCGCGGCGCGAGCCATGTTGGAGCACGTGGGCCTGGGCGACGCCACCTCGCGCTACCCGGCCGAGCTCTCCGGCGGCATGCGCATGCGCGTCTCCCTGGCGCGCGCGCTCGTCACCCGCCCCCGGCTGCTGCTCCTCGACGAGCCCTTCGCCGCCCTGGACGAGCTCACGCGCAACCGGCTGGACGATCAGCTCCGCGCGCTGTGGCGGCAGTTGGGGATGACCGTCCTCTTCGTCACCCACTCGCTTTCCGAGGCGGCCTACCTCGCCGAGCGCGTCGTGGTGCTGTCGCGGCGGCCCGCGCGCGTGATGTTGGATCATCCCCTCGCCCTGCCCGCCGAGCGCCACCCCCTCCTGCGCGCCGAGCCCGACTTCGCCCGGGAGATCGGCGTGCTCCACCGAGCCCTGGAGCGAGGAGAGAGCGCGTGAGCACCTCGCCCCTGCGCGCGGCCCTGCCGCCCCTGGCCGCGCTCGTCCTCTTCCTGGGCTTGTGGGAGGCCGCGACGCGCGCCCTGTCCACCCCCGTGTGGCTGCTGCCGCCCCCCTCGGCCGTCGCCGCCGCCGCCGCCCGGGACGCGGCCAGCCTGCTGAGCGCGGCATTCACCACGGGCCGCTCGGCCCTGGTGGGCTTCGGGCTGAGCGCCGGGGTGGGTGTGCTGACGGCCATCCTCCTGTCCTCGTCGCGGCTGCTGGAGCGGGCGCTCTACCCGTACACCCTCTTCCTCCAGACGGTGCCCATCGTCGCCATCGCCCCGCTGCTGGTGCTGTGGTTTGGCCCGGGGGCGCGCGCGGTCGCCGTCTCCTCCTTCATCGTCTCGCTCTTCCCGGTCATCGCCAACACGCTCACCGGGCTGCGCTCCGTGGACCCCGCGCTGCGCGACTTGTTCCGTCTCTATGGCGCGCGCCGGGTGGCCACGCTCTGGAAGCTGGAGCTACCCGCCGCCCTGCCCCACCTGTTCACCGGCCTGCGCATCGCCTCGGGCCTGTCCGTCATTGGTGCCATCGTGGGCGAGTTCGTCGCTGGCTTCTCCGAGGACGCCGCCGGGTTGGGGATCCTCGTGCTGTCCGCCTACCGGCAGCTGCGCACGGATCTGCTCTTCGCCGCCGTGCTGGCGGCCTCGGTGCTGGGCCTGGCGCTGTTCGGCGCGGTGAGTCTCACCGGGGCCCGCCTGCTGCGGCGCTGGCACCCATCGGCCTCTGGGACCTGAGGCCCGCTTCGCTTTTCATCGGAGGGAACCGCACGTGAGAGGACGACTGATCGGATTGCTGGGGTGCGCGGCGCTGCTCGTGTTGGGGGCGTGCTCGCGCTCGAAGGAAGGCCCGAAGCAGGCCGAGGGGGCCAGGGACGCGGGCGGCACGCAGGCGCAGGCGGCCCGGACGGTCATCAAGGTGAAGCTGGCCTTCAACTGGGTGCCCGAGCCCGAGTTCGGCGGCTTCTACGCCGCCCGGGAAAAGGGCGAGTTCACCCGCCACGGGCTGGAGGTGGACATCCTCGGAGGCGGCGCCGGCGTGCCGGTGATGCAGATGGTGGCCTCGGGACAGGCCGAGTTCGGCATCGCTGGCGCGGATGAAGTCCTCACCGCCCGGGCGCGCGGCGTGGACGTGCTGCCGCTCTTCGCCGTGTACCAGACGTCGCCGCAGGGGATCATGGCCCACGCCTCGAGCGGGGCGAAGGGGATCGCGGACGTGCTGGCCTCGGGCGGCACCGTGGCCCTGGAGCCGGGCCTGCCCTACGCCGCGTACCTCAAGAAGAAGTATGGCTTCGGCAAGGTGAAGGTGGTGCCCTACGACGGGGGCGTGGCGCGCTTCGTGGCGGACAAGACCTTCGCGCAGCAGTGCTTCATCACCTCGGAGCCCATCGCCGCGAAGCGGCAGGGCGCGGCTCCCGCGGTGTTCCTGGTGGCCGACGAGGGCTTCAACCCGTACGTGGCCGTGGTCATCACCCGCCGCGAGCTATGGAAGGAGCAGCCGGAGCGGGTGAAGTCCTTCGTGGCGGCGGTGCGCGAGGGCTGGCGCGGCTACCTGGAGGACCCGGCGCCGGCCAACGCCGTGATGGCGAAGCTGAACACCTCGATGGACGCGGAGACGTTCGCGGCGGCGGCGCAGGCCCAGAAGCCGCTCATCGAGACGGAGCAGACGCGGACGAACGGGCTCGGCACGATGAGCCGCGAGCGGTGGGAGACCCTGGGGCGACAGCTCGTGGAGCTGGGCATCATCGAGAAGGCCCCCAACGTGGACGAGTTCCTCCTGCCCGAGTTCATGGGGCCCCTCCCCAAGACGACTCCGTGAGCTGAAGGGCCTTTTCGTGTTTGACCGGTTACGCGGGTTTCTCGGTTGACGAGAAACATGGTTTCCCGTATTTTCCAGGATGACTGGAAGTTCACACAACCGGTCCGGCCGCGCCTCGCAGGGGCCCTCGAAGGAGACGTCATGAAGAACACGATGGTTGCAAAGCTTGTCATGGCGCTGGTGCTGTCCATGGCCTGGAGCGCATCTGCCCAGGCTCAACCCCTGACCAGCTTCACGACGACGTACAAGGGCGGCAGCGGCACGTGCGGGACGACGTACAACATCCAGGGCAAGGAGCCGTCCTCGACGCTCAAGTACCCGGTCTTCATCTACATGGTGGGCACGTCGGAGACCTACAACAACGGCTCGGCGCTGGCCGCCGTCGACGAGATGGCGGGCCGGGGCTACGTCGCGGCCACCGTCCAGTATCCGAGTTCCTCCTTTGGAGACTGCACCACGCTGTCGGCCCGCTCGAAGTGCATCTTCGACTCGACCAGCGCGAGCAGCGCCGTCGCGGCCCTCTGCTCCCGCCCCGCCGCGGACTGCTCCAAGGGCATCGTCGTGGCCGGCTTCAGCCAGGGCTCGATCCTGGCGATCCTGGCCAAGAACCATGACACCCGGGTACAGGCCGCCTACGGCATGGGCGCGGGCGTCCAGTACTCCTTCTACGACCTGCGCGCCTGCGTCGCCACCGGCAAGCGGGCACTGCCGAGTGACCGGCTTCGGGCGGTGAATGGCGAGGCGGATAGCTTCATGGGCAGCACCGAGAGTTCGGTGCGCGGCCAGCTCCAGGAGCTGACGGGTCGGAGCTGCACGGGGACCTCCTGCTTCGCCGCCAACGGCAGCGGCTGGTACATCGTGAAGCACGCGGAGGCCTCGGATGGCAACGCCGATCACTGCTACATGCGCGCCAGCGGCGGTTGCAACGGCAGCCAGAACTCCCTGGACCAGAAGTGGCTCAACGGCACCTATGACTGGTCGGTCGACCCCAACATGCAGTGGCTGACGGGCTTCACCCAGCGGTAGCGCCCAGCAAAGACAGACAAACCAATCACAGACATTCGCGATGTCGTGCGCGGCCTCACAGTCGCCTCGGCATTGCGAATGTTTGTATTTATTTGCCCACAAAGACAAACATAAACACTCAAGCGAATATAATTAAAAGACATACAAACACAATTCAAACACAATTCAAGATAATCCAAATCAATCACAAACACATACACCAGAATTCGCACCAACCCCCACATTGTCGACAAGGTATCCAGAGGTCGTCCGATGTCGAGAA
>NZ_DASVWK010000882.1:0-1777 GCF_036389735.1 Archangium sp.
GGAGAACCAGGGCACCGGATGATTCGGGGGAAGTGGCTGCATGGGCATCCTCCAAGGCGGGAAGCGGGGATGACCTGAGGATAGGCACGACCAGGCAAGCGTCTTCCCCCCGGACGACGAAATGCCCGGAAGAGTACGAAGTGCGCCGTCGCGGCGTTCACTGTCGTCTAACCGGCGAGCAGGGCCGCCTGGGGCTGGGCCACCTCGGCCGCGGCGGGCAGAGTGACGGTGAGCAGCGTGCCCCGGCCCTCCCGGCTCTCCGCGCGCAGCGTGCCACCCAGGCTCGTCACGATGGCGTGGCTCGCCGACAGCCCCAGGCCCGTGCTGGAGGGCCGCGTGGTGACGAAGGGCTCGAAGATGCGCGCCAGCGCCTCGGGCGGCAGGCCCTTGCCGGTGTCCTGCACCTCCACCACCAGCTCCCCCTCCTCCCCGGTATAGGCGGCCACCCGCAGCACGTTGCGCCCGGCCTGCCCCGGCTCCATCGCATGCACCGCGTTGAGCAGCAGGTTGAGGAAGAGCTGGCTGAGCCGGGCCTCGTCCGCGTCCACCTCCGGTACCTCGTGGAAGTCCCGCTCCAGCTGCGCCCGCTGGATCAGCTCGCCACGGATGAGCTTCAGCGCGTTCTCCAGCACGGGCTGCACCCGCACCCGCGCCGGGTGCTCCACCGGCTTGCGCGAGAGCGTCCGCAGGTCCTGGACGATGAGCTTCAGCCGGCTGGCACCCTCCGCCGTCTCGGACAGGGCCTCCAGCACGTCGGTCAGCTCGCCCGACCCATCCAGCCGCTCCAGCTCCTCCCGCGCGAAGGAGAGGTTGGCCATCATGAAGGCCAGCGGGTTGTTCATCTCGTGCCCCACCGCCGCCGCCAGCGAGCCCAGCGCGGACAGCCGGTCCGCCTGGATGAGCCGAGCCTCCATCTGCTTGCGCAGCGTCACGTCCCGGGCGAACACCCGCAGGCCCGCGGGGTCCCACAGCTGCGCCACCGTCAGCTCCCAGTAGCGGTCCGCCAGGTGCACGGTGGGCGCGGGCTCACCCGCGGGCGCGCCCCGCCACATCCACTGCAGCGCCGCCACCACCAGCGGGTGCTGCTCGCCCCTCACCACCAGATCCGGGAAGGCCGTGTGCGTGGCCGGGTTGGCGTAGCGCAGCAGGCCGTCCATGCCCAGCTCCAGCAAGGGCTCGGGGTGCAGCAGCGGGAAGGAGGCCAGCCGGTACAGCGGCTCCTCCAGCGCGCGCAGGCCGGAGACGTCCCGCACCAGCACACTCAACCGGGGCCCGGTGTCGCCAGGAGCCGGAGCGCAGGGGGTGACCTCGGCGGCGTACCAGCGCGTGCGCCCCTCCACCTCCAGTCGGTACTCCAGGCGCCCTCCCGAGCCCCCGTGGCGCACCGCGCGCATCACCGAGAGCAGCGGCTCGCTCGCCTCCGGCCCCAGCACCTCCGACAGCAGACGCCCCTCGGCGCCCGACACATCCCGGCCGAAGGCCCGGCCTGAGGGAGACCACAGCCGCAGACACCGCGTCGCCTCGTCCAGCTCCGCCACCACGTACTCGGCGCTACCCACCTGCCGCGCCGGGGACCGGGACGGCTCGCCCGACTCCCGCACGAAGCCCTCCACCCGGAAGGGCCCCATCAGCAACTCCAGGCTGCCCCCATCGGTGTTCATCCCCGTGAGGATGGACACCAGTGAGGCCGCGTCCGTCTCGGACAGTCGGCGGGTGAGGATGATGCCGTCGGCGAGCGTGGCCTCGGTGAAGAGGAACGGGACGAGCCGGGACTCCT
>NZ_DASVWK010000883.1:0-1993 GCF_036389735.1 Archangium sp.
GCCCTGGGTGAAGCCCTTGAGGGGGCGGGTGACGCTGCGCGAGAAGAAGGCGGCGAGCGCCAGGGCCACCACGGTGGCGGCGAGCACGGTGAGCAGCAGCCGCCGCTCCATGGTCTCCACCTGCTTGTAGGCGAGCGCCACGGTCTGCTCGGAGACGATGGCCCAGTGTGGATCGGTCAGCGTGGCGTAGGCGGCCACGACGCCGTCGTCGCCCTCGCCGAAGTTACCCACGTGGAGGATGTCCGTGTCCGGGGTGCGCGCCACGCCCTGGAGCAGGTGCGCCACCACGGGCCGCTGGGAGACGTCCTGGTCGGCCCCCAGCCCGCCGCCTCCGGCGATGACGTGGCCCTTGGAGTCGGCGAGGTAGACGAAGCCGGTGCTGCCCACGCGCTCCTGGGCGAGCATGGCCTGGAGCTCCGCCAGGGACACGTCCGCGGCGATGTAGCCCTTGACGGGCTCGCCGATGGGGAAGGTGAACGTCACCACCGCCTCACCGCTGGGGCGCCACACCACGTCCGCGTAGCGCAGCTCGTTCAGGCCCTCCAGCAGCGCCGAGGCACGCGCCTCGTGCTCGGCGAGCGCCGTGGGTGGCACGTCGTTGACGGCGAAGGCCTGGAGCCCCGGCAGCCGCTTGCCGTCCGGGCCGAAGAGGGTGATGGCCTGCACCTCGCGGCGCTGGTTGAGCACCGCGCGCAGGTACATCTGCTGCTGCTCCAGCGGCAGCGCGAAGAAGTGGGGCACGCGCGCCATGCCCATCACCGCGCGCGTGGGCTCGGCGAGGAAGCCCTCCGACTTCAGCTTGAGCTGTTTGACGCGCTCCTGCGCCAGTTCCTGGGCATCGCGCACCAGCAGCTCGCGCGTGTCGGACACGGAGAGCAGGCCCACCATCACCGTGGGAACCAGGCTCGCCACCAACATGAGCAGGAGGATCGTCTTGAACAGCTTCATGGGGCTCCTCTTGTGCTACTTCCACTTCGAGGGCTGCACCTCGATGTTGATGCTCTTGGGCGCGGCCTCCGCCACCTCGAAGCCCTGCTCGGGCGAGGACGCGGAGCGGAGTTCTCGTGCCAGGGCGCGGACGCTCCAGCGGTAGCTTCCCGCCGGCAGCGACACCTTGAGCTGGGTCGCGGAGGCGGACAGCACCTTCTTCTCTCCTCGGGTGGGCATCAGCTCCACCTCATAACGCTCGGCGCCCTCCACCGCTTGCCAGGCGAAGGTGACGGAGCCCAGGCCGCCCTTGGCGAGCTGCACGTTCATCTTCAGCTTGTCGGAAGGCTGGGTGGGCTGGGGAATGCCCAACAACGGCCTCGGCTGCGGCGGCGGCTGCCCCTTCTCCACGCGCAGGGTCTCGCCCGCGTTCACCTGCCGGGTGACGCCCGCGCCCTCCACGCGCACCGCTTGCCCGGAGTGGCCCGTCACCGTGGTGGCGCCCTTGTCGTCCACCGCCACGGTGAAGGCGGTGGGTTGTGAAGCGCTCGTCGACAGCAGCTTCCACGCTCCGTCGGCCGCCTGGGCGGCCTCCTCGTAGCGCGCGTTCTGGAAGTGGGCCTCGGCCTCCTTCAGCTTGGCCGCCGCCTCCTCACGTCTGGCCGCCTTGGCGTCCGCGTGCTTCACCGCGTTGCGTGCCGTCTCCAGCACACTCTGCGCCCGTGCGCGGTCGCGCACCTCCACCTCGGTGGTGGGGGCCATCATGAGCATGGCGAGCAGGAGGGAACTTTTCATTGGAACACGATCTCCCTTCCGGCCCGGACGGTGGCCGCTGGCGTGGTGACGGAGAGTGACTGCTTCGCTGGATCTTCCAGCTCGGCATCCACCCGGCCGCGCAGAACCGTCAGGTCCGTGCGCTCCTGTCCGGGCCTCGGCCGCGTCTCCGCGATGCCGATCAGCGCGTCCTCGCCCAGGTTCACCATACTCCCATTGGCGAAGACGATTTGTGCTCCCGCGCCGGCCACGGTGCGCACCTTGTCATTTTCGAAGAGGGCCATGCCCTCCT
>NZ_DASVWK010000884.1:0-2600 GCF_036389735.1 Archangium sp.
CCGAGGTGGAATGCTCGAGGATGCGGTCGGAGACGACACGGAGCACAGCCCCCAGTCGCTCGAAATCAACCGCGGTGGGCGTGCCGCCCTCGAGCACCCGCTGAAGTCCTGCCCAGTCCTCCAGCAGAGAGCCCACGGACAGCTTGGGCTCCTGGTGGAACTCGGTCCACTCGGGGGATCTGACAACCCAATAACGGTCCATGTCGTCGATCGTCAGGACGTCTACCCCAAATAGCGTGGACTCGCCCCGGACGAGCCCTTCCAGCATCAGCATCAGCTCCTGCATGAGGATTCGCATGCGCTCACGCTCCTCCATCTAGCGTGCGCAGGACCTCTTCGACCCTCTTCAAGTTCAGACGCTGGCCCTTCAATTGTCTCTCCACTTCTTCGATTCGTCCCTCGATGATTTTCCGTTGAATCTCAGGAGGCTGGTTCTTGAGCTTTCCAAGATTATCCTTGGCGAAGGGATCGGTACGGTACTCCAGCAGCTTCTTCTCATGCTCTTCGATCAGCTTGATGAAGCTTCTTCTTGACTTTTCGAGTTGCGCCCTCGTCAAGCCTACATAGGGATTCTTGCTTTCACCCCCTGGGGCCTGGTCATCCCTGCTGGCCATGTGGAGGATGGCGATGGTGCCCGCGCCCACCTCCAGCGTGGTTGTCACCGTGCCCGCTGACACCGCCACCGTCCTTACCGCCAGCAGGCCCTCGGCCGAGAGGGACAGCACCGGCATGGTGACCTCCAGCCCACCCAACGTCCGCGTCAGCGTGCTGGCCGTGCCCCCCGCCGTGCCCAAGGTGAGGATGAGGTTCGTCGTCAGTTTCGAGACCGCCTTCACCTGCTCGCCCCGAGTCATGTACCGGAAGCGCTCGAGGTACTCCGGCGAGGAGGCGATGAGGGCCGCGACTCCCGCCGGGAGGTGTCGCAGCGAAGCGATGCTGTCCGACGGGTGGGAGAGCAACTGGCCCATGGCGTGGTACAGGTCGACGAAAGCTTCCTCCGCGCCATCCAGCGAGCGGCCAACGTAGTCGGCGTCGTCGTACACCTCGGCCAGTGGGGGCCCTTCCAGGAGGGGGCGCAGTTGCGCATCCGCCTGCCGGAAGACCCACCCGCTGACGGTGTAGAAGCGGCCCAGTTCGAAGGAGCCAGCGCGAAAGGCTTCCTCCTTCCACTCCACCGGGCCCACCTTCTGCTGCGTGCGTCCGTTGAGCGTCCAGGCCAGGTAGCCATCCGGCCGCAGCACGGCCACGCTCTTGAAGCGCTCCACGCGGCGCAGCAACTCCTCGCGGGAGACATCCCCTCCCTCCAGCACCTCACGCAGCAGGTGGCAGACGGCCATTCGCGGCGGGAACGAGCCCAGCGTCACGGGCTTGTTCATCAGCACCGTCAGGACCCGGGCCGCCTCCTGGGGGGTGAGGGGAGCGCCTCGCGGGCGCAGGTCGTTGACGTTGTCCAGACCCGCGAGTGTCAGTAGGTACTCGAAGGCGTCCACCTGCACGGCGCCACTGGCCACCGCGCGCACGGCCATCTCAGCCGGGCTCACCATGGCCACCTCCGTGCCCTGCACGCGCTCACCCCGTCGGCGGAGCAGCCGAGTCGGTGCACTCGAGCCCGTGGCCGCGTACTGGGCGTCATCACGCACCGCGCCCGCCAACCCAGAGGAGGCACGCGGGTTGCGGTCCAGAAGCATGCCGCGTCCCGCTGGTGGCGTCACCGTGATGCAGCCGGTGGACAGCACGACGGTCCCGAGCACCAAGGCCACCCACTTCCGCGCCATCTCAGCGGGCATGGTCCACCCCCAGGCCCAGGGACGCGAAGGCGCCCGGGCGCAGCGCTTCGCCCGGTGTCGGGAACAGCAACGTGCCGCCCTGGCCCACCGCGTACAGCCACCCGCCAAAGCGCCAACGCACCTCGCCCGAATACAGGTAGCGCGCCTCTGGCCTGCCCACTCCGGTGGCGAGCGCGCTGACGGCCACCTCCACGCGCCGCTCGGCCAACTGCGCCGCGAGCCGCCCGTCCACGTCCACGCGTCCCCAGGTAAACGCCTCCACCGCCAGGGAGAGGTGCAGGTGTCGTTGCCGCAACCCGCCAAGCCGCACCGCATCCCACCCCACCACTGCCTCGCCGTACACCGAGAAGCCGTCGGGGAAGGGCGCCTCCACGACTGGCAATCCGGAAGGGCCCGCTGCGCGGAAGCGCGCCAGCTCGTAGTCCGGGCCGAAGAGGCCCTGGCGAAAGCCTCCGCGCTGCCCTCGCACCTCGAGCCGCAGCCGTGCGTCCAACGTGGGCGTCACCGCATCCGCACCCACGCCGGCCACCGCGCCCCATGCCCCGCCCACACTCGGACGCCCACCCCAGCCGGCCAGCACGTGCAGCTCGTAGTCCGGGCGCACCACCACCACCGCCGTTCCATCCAGGTGCGCCAGCGTCACCTGGGGAGAGTAGCCTCCGGCCCGCCCCCAGTCGTGCACCGCGGACAACGCCAGCGTGTAGCGCCCCGGTTGCTCCTGCGGGCCCGTGAAGAGGTGTGCCAGGTCGAGCGCTACCTCCGCGCCCATGAGGCGCGCACCCAGCACGTCCGAGGAAAACGCCTCCGCGTACA
>NZ_DASVWK010000885.1:0-1829 GCF_036389735.1 Archangium sp.
CGTTCTTCGCCTTCTCGTAGTCCCCCTTCTTCACGTGGACCCAGGACAGCTCATAGAGCGAGTCCACGAAGGACTCGCTGTCGCGCGGAATCTCCGCGTACCGGTCGAGCGCCTCGTCGTAGCGCCCCAGCTCATAGAGGAGCCGCCCCAGCGAGAGGCTCGCGAGCTCCTTGAGTCGCTGGAGCTCTGGCTCCCGCGGCGTGCCGGTGGCCAGGGGACGGAACCGCTCCACGGCCCCCTCGTAGTCACCTTCCTGCACGGACAGCACGCCGAGGAAGTACGCGCTCTGCTTCTGGAAGCGCCCCTCGGGCATGGCGGCCAGCTTCTGGAAGGCCGCGCGCGCTCGCTCGCGCCGCTCCACGTCGGGCAGGTCCGTGCGCTTGAAGAGCCACTTGCCGTAGACGTACTCGAGCTCCGGCGGCAACTGCCCACCCGAGAGGCGCCGTGCCCGCTCGATGTGCTCGTCGAGGCCCGTGAACTGGTTGAGCCGGCCGGCGATCTCCAGGTAGCGCGCCAGCGCGTCCCGATAGTGGCGGGTGTCGGGCTGGCCGAGCAGCTCGCGCAGGTACAGCCGCGCGCCCACGTGGTTTTGCTGCTGGTAGAGCGAGTCCGCCAGGTAGAAGAGCGCGTCCGTATAGCGCTCGTGCGAGCGGAACTTCGGGTCGCTCACCAGATCGTAGAAGAGCACCGCCGCGTTGGCCCAGTCCTCCAACAGGTATTGAATCTCCCCATGGGAGAAGCGCAGCAGCCGGGCCTCGTCCTCGCCGGGCTCGGGCCGCTCGGTGAACTGCGTCTCGACGAAGCGCAGGTTCTCCTCGGCCGCCTTGAGCTGCCCGGACACCTGCTCCAGCCGCGCCGACAACTCGCGCGAGGACGCGCGAGCGGGGGCCGCCACGAGGGTGGCCACCGCGAGCAGCAGGGCGTGGACGCGGGAGACGCTCACGACCGGTCTCCTACTTCGTCTCGGCGGGGGCGGTGGCGGCGGGCTGCTGCTGCCTGCCCGACTCACGCGATGACTCGATGTCGTAGCGCACCGCTGGCCGATCCTGGAGGTCCGTGGTCAGCCCGCCCTTCTCGAAGCCCACCACGCGCACCGTCGTCACCTTCCCCGGATCCGCGTTGAAGGTGTAACTGGATTGCACCTTGAAGCGGTAGTCCTCGAGGTAGCTGAACACCCCGTACCCGTGGCCCTTGTAGACGAGCTTCACGGCGAGCTGGTGCTGGCCCGGTACGATGCGGCCGTTGAAGATCTCCAGCTCCTCGCGCTTGGACAGGTCCGCGTTCTCGTCCGTGCGCGTGAAGATGGGCGCGCCGTCCAGCGCGTACGCCACCGACTCCAGCACGAACGAATTGCCCATCTCATTGCGGTGGAAGAGCACCGCGCGCGCCCCGGTGGACAGGTCTCCACCCAGCACCGTCTCCTGGAGGAGCTGGAGGCGCGCCTTGGAGCGGAAGATCTTCTCCTTCAGGTCGACGACCTGCTCCTCGAGCGTCCGCACCCGGGTGTTGAAGGACTCCTCGGCGGTCCGGGGGGACTTGCCGGCCGGCGTGCTTTCGGATGCGGTCGCCGCGGGAGTGGAAACGGCGGCGGGCTCCTGCGCGAGCGCGGGAGCCCACAGGCCCACTCCAACCAGGGCCAGGAGACGGAGGGGGGAGGGTGCGGAGCGCAAGGAGAGCGACCTCGTCTAGCCGCCCTTCTTGAGCTCCGTCAACACCAGCTTGGCCACGGCCTTGAGCGTGTCGAACACGCCCACGCCCGTGGGCGCCACCGCCTGATAGTCGGGGATGTTGCGCGGGTTGAGCGCCTGGCGCATCTCCTCGATCGTCAG
>NZ_DASVWK010000886.1:0-5919 GCF_036389735.1 Archangium sp.
CCCGGTGACCCCATCCCCAGCTTCGACGTGGACCCCTCTCACAGACGCCAGGAGGACCCCGGTATGACCATGCCGTTCCAACTCACCTCGCCCCGCTTCCAGAATGGCGAGACCATCCCCATCACCTACACCTGCGAGGGAGAGAATATACCCCCGCCCCTCCACTGGGAGGGCGAGCCCCCAGGCACGCGCAGCTTCGCGCTCATCGTCGAGGACCCCGACGCGCCAGATCCGACCAACCCCCGCACGCCCTGGGTGCACTGGGTGCTCTACAACCTGCCTCCCAACTTCCACGACATACCCGAGTCCATGATGCCCGAGAGCCTCCCGGCGAGTGCCCTCCAGGGGCTCAACGACTTCAAGGGGAGGGGCTACGGAGGCCCGTGTCCCCCCGTCGGTCGGCACCGCTACGTCTACCATCTGTACGCCCTGGACACCGTGCTGCCGGACCTGGGACGGGTCACCCGCGCCCAGCTGGCCAGTGCCATGGACGGCCACGTCCTCGCCGAGACGACGCTCGTCGGCACCTACGAGAAGATCAACAAGCTCCACCACCACTGAGGGAGGAGCACCGCTCCCGGGCCCGGAAATCACCCGGGCCCGCTTCCCCCTACCCCGCCCGGGTGCCATCGTAACGCCCCGTGACGACGCACGATGGACCTGGGCTGTCTCCGTATCACCACCTCGAGACGATGCCCTTCGCCCTGGGCATCGTCCGCGACACCCGCTTCGTCTACGTCAACGCGGCGCTGCTCACGCTGCTCGGCCTGCCCCGTGAAGAGGTCCTCGGCTGCTCCTTCGAGCTGTTGTCGGCGCAGCAGGTCCCGCTCCTCGCCGAGCGGTACGCGCGCCGGCAGCGCGGGGAGCCCGTGCCGGACAGCTACGAGACGGTGTTGCGCACCGCCCAGGGCGAGCGGCGCGTGGAGCTGACCGTCTCGCGCAGTGGCGAGGACACGGTGCTGATGTTGCGCGACGTTTCCGTCCGCGTGGCCCACCGCCAGTTGCTCCAGCGCATGGCCACGCTCGGGGCCTCGCTGCCCGGCATCCACTCCGAGGAGGAGGTGCTGCGCCGCGTCTTCGAGGGTCTGGCCGAACTGGAGCTGTCCTATGGCTACCTCGTGCCGGAAGCGGAGCGGGTGTGGCTGGGCCACGCCTTCGTGGGCACTGGCGCGGCCGCGGGCGAGGAGCGCCTCACCGGCCAGCACCTGGTGGACGTGCCGGGCCGCTGGTCCCCCCTGCTGGAGCAGGCGTGGAGGGAGGGCGCCGCCTACGGCGAGGACTTCGCCTGGGAGGCGGCCCGCTTTCTCGGCCTGGACTGGGCGGAGCCGGTGAGCACGCACCTGCGGCGGGTGGGGCCCCTGAGCGCCGTCTGCGTCCGCATCGACCAGGAGGGCCAGCCCCGGGCGCTGCTGCTGGTGGCCGCCGACTGGCTGCGCGAGGAGGAGCTGCCCTCGCTGCGCCTCTTCGCCGCCCAGGTGTCCGCCGCCCTGGAGGCCGCGCGCACCATCTCCCGTCTGTCCACGCGCAATACCGCCCTCGCCGCGCTCAACCGCCTGGCCGAGGTGGCCGCCACCGCCCCGGAGCCCCGCGCCTTCTTCGAGCCCGGCACCCAGGAGATCATCGGCCTGCTGCGCTGTGCCGCGGTGGTCCTCTTCCTGCGCACCGAGGACGCTCCCGCCCTGGAGATGGTCTGGTCCCACGGCCTCAGTGAGGAGTCGGTGCGCGCCTACCAGCGGCGCCCCCTGGAAGGCTCCGTGGCCGGGCGGGTGATGGCCGGGGGCCTGCCCCGGGTGCTGCACATCGAGGACTTCCCCGAGCCCATCCGCGAGGACATGCGGCGCGATGACCGCGCCTCCGTGGTCATGGTGCCCCTCCAGGCACGCTCGCGCATGGTGGGCGTCCTCATCATCACCTTCCGCCAGCACCGCCTGCTGTCCGCACTGGAGCTGGAGACGGTCCAGGCCATGGGCTCCCACTTCGCCGCCGCCATCGAGTCCCACCGCCTCCTCCAGGAGATGCGCGGGCGCGCCGAGGAGTTCGACCGCCTCAATACGCAGCTCAAGCACGCCCAGCAGCAGCTGGTGGAGCACGAGCGTCTGGCCGCGCTCGGCGAGCTGTCCGCCGTCATCGCCCACGAGGTGCGCAATCCGCTCGGCTCCATCTTCAACGCCGTGGCCACCCTGCGCCACCACGTCGAGCCCACCGCCCCCGCCCACACCCTGGTGGGCATCCTCGCGGAGGAGGCCAACCGCCTCAACTGGCTCGTGGACGACCTGCTCGACTTCGCCCGCCCCACCTCTCCCCTGCTTCAGCCCGTGCCCCTGGGGCGCCTCCTCCAGGAGGAGGTCCGCACCGCCACCAGAGGCCAGTCCCGCGTGCGCGTGGAGTGGGCCCTCGAGCCCGACGTGCCCGCCGTCCCCGTCGACGAGCGGATGATGCGGCGGGCCTTCCTCAACCTCGCCCTCAACGCCGTACAGGCCATGCCCCAGGGCGGCACCCTGCGCGTCTCCGCGCGCCGCTGCCCCGAGCCGCCCGGCGCCTTCGTGGAGTTCTCCGACACCGGCCCCGGCATCCCCCCGGAGCTGCGCGAGCGGCTCTTCCAACCCTTCTTCACCACCAAGGCCACCGGCACCGGCCTCGGCCTCACCATCGTCAAGCGCACCCTCGATGCCCACTCCGGCCACATCCGCATCGAGTCGCCTCCCAGGGGCGGCACCACCTTCCAGCTCGTCCTCCCGCTCGCGCCACAGGCGGTGACCCCGCAGCCGGGGTGAGCGGCCCCCGTCTCCTCGCGCATCCCTCCCCGAGGGGCCCTCCCCCCAGCGCTGGTCCGTCCGGAAACGTACGCTCGATCGGTTGGCTGCACTCCTTATTGGTCAATTGTCAAGGAGATCTTCTGTCCGTCCCTGGCCGGTGGCGATCAGGAGGAGTAGAACGCCTCATTCCCAGGTGATCGCTCTGCTGCTCGGTGTGGCCGGCGCCCTGTCGCGGCCTGGGGGAAGTGCATTCAGGCGCCGGGCCCGCGAGTCCCATCCCGTCTCTCGGGAGGTGTCGTGATGCGTCGTCTGCTCGCAGGAAGTGTCGCAGTGGCCGTGCTGGCGTTGGCGGGGACCGCCCAGGCCTCGGGAGAGTGTGGCTCGGTGTCCGCCGGGTGGAACGCGCCCAATGGCGCGGTGGTGTTCGATCGGGGCCCCGGCCCCATCCGTGACGTGCTGGACGCGGTGGGTGAGTACCGCACGCACTCGATGCTCTCGCACGGGCCCGGCGCGGGCGTGACCCACGCCACCATGAAGAACCCGGATCAAGCCAGCTGGCCCGGCGTCTGTACCAAGCCGATCGTCACCAGCCAGCTCCAGTACGGCTACCCGGGCCTGGAGCAGATCAACCAGGGCGGCATCTACATGTACATGTACGGGGGCGGCGGCGGCCCCGAGTGGACCGGCTGGCAGCAGGGAGACGCCGTCCACGCGGCCATCATCGGCGACTCCGTCTGGTACAACCACGCCTACGTCAGCGACCTGTCCAAGTTCGACAAGGGCCAGGTCATCGACCGGCCGTTGCGCAACGGCTACCGCGTCAACTACTCGCTCTTCCAGTACCGGGACCTGGAGAGCGCCCACGCGATTCCGGGCAACGCGGCCAACAACGGCCTCGTCTGCTCCACCTTCATGGCCTACGCGCACAACTACGCGGGCCGGGGCGAGGTGACGGCGCACACCTACTCGCACGACCTGATGGCCAACGCGTCCAACTCGCTCTACACGGGCATCTACAACCAGTGCAAGGCGTCGCTCGGCTGGTTCCAGAACGCGCTGCTCACCGTGGCCTGCCCCTTCTACAACGTGTGCGGCAACGCCGGTAACCAGGTGGCCAACTGCATGTCCGCCAACCGCTGCGACAGCTCCGACGGTCGCATCTGGAAGAGCGTGCGCGATGACCCCAACGCCACCGCCACCTCCATCAGCCCGGATCGCATCGGCGGCTGGGGCACCCACCCCATCGACAACACCATCTGGGGCCCGGACTACTCGCACCAGCTCCAGTGGAACTCGGGCGGCAACGTCTACGGCTGCTGGCAGTAATCCCCCTCGCATCGTCTGACCCGGAGAGGAGCCCCACCCGATGACCTCCCACACCGACAATCGTTCCCAACAGGCCAGGCGCTGGGGGCTGCTGCTCGCGCTCGTCGCGCTCGGAATGGTCGCGGGCTGGCTCCTCGCCCGGCAGCAGCCGGTACCGGACGCCCCCGGGCCCCAGGCGCGGACGCAGGCTCCTCGCCCCTCCGCGGACTCCGCTCCGCCCCCGCGCGCCGCCGCTCCTGGCACACCCCAGGTCGCCGCGGCCGCCGGGCCCCAGCCCGCTCCGCCCATCGTGGATGAGATCCTCGTGGAGAAGCCGGAGGTGTGCTCGGGCGAGGACAACCTCATCACCGTGCGAGCCCACACGCCGGATGGGAACGATGCCTTCCTGCACTACACCGTGGGCAACGGCACCGGCCAGCGCATCCCCCTGCGCGTCTGGCGCAACGAGGTGGATGGCTCGTACGAGCTGCCCACCATCACCGTCTTCACCAAGAACAACGTCTCCGTCACCGTGCCCATGCCGCGCTACACGGTGAAGGAGTGCGAGCCCGAGCGGCTCGTGCACGTGCTGTCGCGGCGGCTGCCCAACTCCGAGGACGACTTCGAGTTCTTCGCCAAGGTGGTACAGCGGCCCGCCCAGCCCGGCATACCCGCTCCCCTGCCCTTCGTCCCCGCGCGCTACGTGTGGACCTTCGACGACGAGCCGGTGGAAACCACCTCCGGCCCCACCGTCTCGCACACGCTGCTGGGCAAGACGGGCGCCGACAGCATGTACACCCAGCACCTCGTGCGCGTGGACATCTACGATGCGGCGGGCCAGAAGGTGACGGGCCGCTCCTCGCTCCAGGTGCTCAACACCGCCTTCGAGAACTTCCAGAAGAAGGGCATCGTCACCGTCCTCTCCGTGGGCACGCCGCGCTTCCCCGTGCTCGACGAGGACGGCGTGGTGCGGCAGACCTTCCGCCTCTACCACCGCTTCCGTGGGCCGGTGCGCCTCACCAAGGTCACCACCGTGCGCGCCTTCCGCGGCAACGACGAGGGGCCGCCTCCCCCGGAGCAGGTGGACGCCGCCTCGCTGCCCATCAGCGAGGTCCCCGAAGGCAAGGGCACCGAGGTCAAGGTCTCCTTCGACACCAGGGCCGAGCCCGAGGTCTTCGCCATCACCTACGCGCTGGAGGGCGTCAGCGCCGACGGGCATCCCGCGCGAGGCACCTTCTCCGTCATGCGCCCTCCCCCCAAGCCCACCAAGCAGAACAGCAACCCCATCGCCGACCCGGTGCTGCTCGCCAAGGTCAAGCGCGCGCGCGAGCTCCTCCAGCAGGAGTTCGTCACCGACGAGGACATCTTCCGCCTGGAGCGCGAGGGGAAGTTCGCCGACCTGAAGGTGGAGGCGAACCAGACGCCCGCCCAGGCCGCTCCCGTGGGGGGCACGTCCACCGGGCGCCCGCGCAACCCGGCCCGGTAGCGCGCCGGGGGGGAAACGCGTCATCATCTCCCCCGGAGGTAGCCCACACCATGTCTCTCTTCGATGCCGTGGCCGCCGGTGACCTGGCGCGCGTGCAGGTGCTGCTCGACAGCGGCGCCGACCCCAACCCCTTCGATGTCGAGGGCCGTACGCCCCTCATCGTCGCCGCAGAGAACGGCAGCGAGGAGCTCGTGAAGTGCCTGCTCGCGGGCGGCGCCGACCCCATCCTCACCGACCGCGTCGGCGAGACGGCCCTCGGCAAGGCGGCCGCCCATGGCCACGCTCGCATCGCCGCCATCCTCTACCCGTACGCCTCCGAGGATGACCAGATGATGGCGCGCACGCTCCTCAAGGTGGGCACCGACTTCTTCA
>NZ_DASVWK010000887.1:0-7050 GCF_036389735.1 Archangium sp.
GCTCGCCATAGAGGGAGGGGCCGACGACCAGCAGGTTGGAGCCGGGCAGGAACAGCAGGAGGAACCAGCACAGCCCCGCGCTGACGACGGGTGCCCTCCGCCACAGCAGCACCGTCAGCACGAGCAGCAGGACGAGTGCCCCCAGTCCCAGCCAGGCCCCGGCGCTCTCCACCCCGACCGGGCCGCACGCGGGCGCCGAGCACAGGTACAGCCGCTGCATCGGATTGGCGATGCCACCGAGGTAGCGGGACCAGAAGATCTCGGCCGCGCCCAGCACCCGTTGCGGCCAGGGTGCCGAGACGAGCGGATTGGTCATGTCGCCGATGCGCGCGCCCAGCAGCGTCCCCACGGCGTTCCAGCGGGCCCCGAGGTACAGCCCGGTCACCCCCACGTAGCCGCCCAGCCGCCCCCAGGGCAGCACCCGCCAGCTCCCCGTCCGAAGCACCTCCAGGAGGCACCACAGCAGCGGATAGACGATGGCGCTCTCCTTGGAGCCCAGCGCCAGCGCGTAGCACAGCAGGGCCCCCCCGACGCCCCGGGCTCCCGCGGTACGGTGTGCCGCGTAGCCGAGCAGTCCGAAGAGGGCCGCCAGGATGTCGGCACGGCCGACGATCGATTGCACGGCCTCGGCCGGCGCGGCCAGGACGGAGAACAGGGCAGCCGCCCACCACGCGGTCTCCGTCCCCGCCTGGCTCCGCCACACCCGGTAGAGGGCCACCACGGCCGCCAGGTGCCACAGCACGTTGGTCAGGTGGAACAGCCAGGCACGCCCGCCGCCCAGCCGCGCGTCCAGGACGAACGACAGCACGACCACCGGCCTGTAGGTGCCAATGGTGTTGTCGGCCGTCCTGCCCCAGAAGTCCCGGGAGAAGGCCTCCAGGGCAGACACGTCTCCCACCACCACCGGGCTCGTCTCCACCGCCAGGGTGTCGTCGAGGACGAAGCCCGAGGGCACGGCGCCCACATAGACGAGTGCCGCCAGCGCGCAGAGCAGAAGGAGCCGAATCGGCTCTCGGCCAGAGTCCAAGGACGTCTCCTTCATGAGCGCCCGTGCGCTGGATGAGGTGACAGGGGGGCCGGTCAGGGACCGGTGGTCGCCGCCTTCACCGCCGGAGCATGCACCGGCGCGGGCGCTCCGGCCATCTCATCCGTGGGCGACTCCTCCTCCGAGGCCTCCTCCTCGGTGGGGGCTTCCTCCTGCGACTCGGAGGGCTCCTCCTTCGCGGGAATCAGGGCTCCCGTCGGCAGGCGGGCGAGGCCCAGGCGCATGGCCTCACGGCCAAGCCACGTGGCCCGGATGCGCCAGATGGGCTCGTTGACGATGACGACCGCCACCGCCACCTTGGGGTTGTCCTTGGGCGCGAAGCCCACGAACCACGAGTAGTCCCGGAAGGGCGCGCGATCCGCCAGCGTCCCCGTCTTGCCCACGGCGCCCGGCACGCCCATGCCGCGCTCGCGGAAGACGCGGCGCGCGGTGCCCTTCGTCACCGTGGCCTCCAGCAGCGTCGTCAGGTCGCGCGCCACCTCGGGCGACAGCACCTGCTCGCCGGCCTGGGGCGGCGCGTTCGCATCGGGCTCGAAGAGGACGGGGTCCTTCCACACGCCCTTGTTGGCCGCCACGGCCGCCACCAGCGCGCCGTGCAGCGGCGAGAGGTACACGTCCCCGAAGCCCGCCCCCGTCTGGGCGAAGCGGAACTTGTCGTCCTCCGGCACGGCGGCGAGCGACACGTCCGTGGGCACCGGGAAGGCGATCTCCCGGTTGAAACGGAAGCGGGCGGCGGCGCGCTTCAGCGCCTCGGGCGACAGGTAGCGCTGCGTCAGCTTGGCGAAGATGACGTTGGCGCTCTTGCCCATGGCCTCGGCCAGCGAGTGGCACTGGCCATCCCGCGCGCTGTCCTCCAGCAGCTTCTCGGAGAGCCGGCGCTTGCCGCCGTGGAAGCACGTCTCGTCCAGGGGCTTCACCCCGGCCTCCAGCAGCGCGCTGCCGGTGATGATCTTGAAGATGCTCGCCGCGGGGAACACGGCGCGAGTGGCCAGCCCGCGCATTTCCGGCTGGGTCCGCGAGTGCTCGGCCATGGCCAGCACCCGGCCCGTGGACGGCTCCAGCACCACCGCCGCCCCGTAGGGCACCCCGTACTGCTTGAAGATGTCCTTGAGCTGCGACTGGAGCGTCGGGTCGATGGTCAGCGGCACGTCGCCCTGGGGCCCCGGCACCACCCACCGGCCCTGCGCATCGCGCCTGGCGCGGGCGAGCACGTCCTGCTTGGGCGACAGCGAGCGCAGGCGGGCGAAGGGCGGATCCTCCTCGCGCGAGGGCACCGGCACGGGCGGCACCAGCCCCAGCATCCCCCCGTCCTCCGTGGCCCCTTGCGCCTGGGCCACGCCCCCGTCCGATACCCCACCATCCGCGAGCGCGGCCTCGGCCACCGGCCCCGTGTCCCGCGGGGTGCCGTCATCGGCGCCCACGAGCAGGAGGAGCAGGGGGAGGAGCAGCGTGGCGGGAAGGGCACGGGAAAGCGTCATGCGGGAACCGTCGCGCGAGAGAGGTGGGGGCGGCATGGTACCCGCCCCGGCATGGACGTCCATTCCGCCGCGTGAGTTCCCCTGGAGAGCAAGAATCCTGGCGAGCCCCTCCCAGGCCCGGTAGGGTCCAATGGCCTTGAACGGATTGAATGAGACCGCAGTGATCTGGAGCGCCGAGTGCCGTCGCACCGTGCGCAGCGCGCGCGTGGTGGCACTGCTCGGGCTCTACAGCATGTTCTCGATGCTGGTGCTGCTGGTGGTGGGAGGCATCACGAAGGCGCTGCGGGAGCAGTTGGATGCCCAGCTCGCCCAGGCCGGGGCCGATGCCGCCGCGGGCGTCCAGGTCGCCGAGGAGATGCAGAAGGGCTTCCTCGGCTTCCTCGTGGGAGGCGACCAGGCCATGGCGGAGGCCCTGGGGCAGGTGCCGCTGGTGGTGCTGGTGGTCTTCAAGGTCACCCTCTTCTTCCTGCCCCTCTACGTCGCCATCATGGGCTTCGACCAGGTGAGCGGCGAGGTGGGCCCGCGCTCCATCCGCTACCTCACCGTGCGCGCGCGGCGCTCGTCGCTGCTGCTGGGCAAGTTCCTGTCGCAGGCCACGGTGCTGCTGGGGTTGGTGCTCGTCATCGACCTGGCCATCTTCGTCTACGCCGCGTTCACCACGCCGGACTTCTCCCCCGTGGCCTTCGCGCTCAACCTGCTGAAGTTCTGGCTGGCCGCGGTGGTGTTCTCGCTGGCGTACCTGGCGCTCACCACCTTCTGCTCCAGCCTGTTCCGCTCGCCCGCGCTGAGCCTCATCTTCAACATCTTCCTGCTCTTCGGCTTCTGGCTGGTGAATCTGGTGGGGAGCCTCGCCTCCGAGGGCAACCCCGTGAGCTACATGCGCTACCTGTCACCCTCGCACTACGCCAACAACCTGCTGCACCCGCGGCTGGCCGAGTTCGCCGTGAGTGGCGCGGCCTACGCCGCCTTCGCGGTGCTGTTCCTCGGCGCTTCCCTCTTCGTCCTGCGCGCGAGGGATCTGTGAGCGAGCTGGCCATCGACATCGTGAATGCCACCAAGCGCTTCGGCGCCAAGGTGGCGGTGGACGGGGTGAGCTTCTCCGTCGAGCGCGGCCAGGTGTACGGCCTGATCGGCCCCAACGGCGCGGGGAAGACGACCACCTTCTCCATGATGTGCGGCTACCTCTACCCCACCGGCGGCAGCGTGCGGGTGATGGGGATGGATCCCTCCGTGGACGGCTCCCTCAAGGGGAAGGTGGGCGCGCTGCCCCAGGACGCGGTGCTGCCCGGCGGCTGGAAGGTGGGCGCGCTCCTCATGTACTGGGCGCGGCTGAGTGGCGTGGAGAATCCCGAGAGCGAGGCGCGCGGGGCGCTCGAGAAGGTGGGCCTCATCGAGGCGTGGAACGTGGAGACGCACGCGCTCTCGCATGGCATGGCCAAGCGCACGGCCATGGCACAGGCCCTCATGGGCAAGCCGCCGCTGGTGCTGCTCGACGAGCCCACCGCCGGGTTGGATCCGCGCATCGCCGCCCAGGTGCGACAGGTCATCCGCGACATGAAGGGCGAGCAGACGGTGGTGGTCTCCAGCCACAACCTCCAGGAGCTGGAGGAGCTGTGCGACGCGGCGGCCATCCTCGACCGGGGCAAGCTGGCCCAGGCCGGCACCATGGCCGAGCTCACCAGCCAGACGGCCGAGTTCCGCGTCCAGGTGGCTCGCGGCACCGTCATCGTGCCGGAGCTGGAGGCCCTGCCGGGCATCACCACCGCGCGAATGGAGAACGAGTCGGTCCTCTACGTCCGGTATGACGGCAAGACCCATCAGCCCGAGGAGGTCATCAGCCGGGTGGTGGGACACCTGATCCAGACGGGGGTGCTCATCCTCGGCGTCTCGCGCGGCCGCCGGCTGGAAGACCGGGTCCTCCAGCTCCTCTAGGAAAATCCCCCGGAAAATCCGGGTGAAACTCCGGGCCCGCTCGTGTCACCCCGGGGCTGATGGCACCCCGCCCCCTCTCACGGCCCTCCGCCCGCCTTGCGGACCCAGCCCACCCAGCTCGCCCCTCGCTGTTCCAGGCCGAGCAGGGTGTGGCCGGTGGCCTCACACCACGCGGGCAGATCCTGCCGCACCCCGGGATCGGTGGCCACGAGCTCCACCAGGGCGCCCGGCTGGAGCCGGCGCATGGCCTTGGCGATTTCCAGGATGGGCATGGGGCAGTACGCCCCCGAGGCGTCCACGCGCACGTCCGGCTGCATGGCCTCAGTGTAGGCGCGGGGCATGAACGTCGTTGGGGGAATTTTCGAGGAAAAACATCGTGTTTTCGGGGCCCTGGGTCCCATCATGGCCCGGTTCGGGTGCGCCTGCCGACCTTGCGCGCTCGAAATGGGCTCTGGTATCAACCCCGGCCTTCTTGACCTATGAGCAAAAGCGCGGATCCGCACTCGGACATGACGACGAAGGAGCAGCACACAACCATGAAACCCAATGTTCTCGTGGCCCTCTTGGTGGGCCTGGTGCTGGGCTTCGCAGGCGGCCGTGCCGTTACCGGCCCCTCGAACACCAGCGCTGGTAGCAAGCCCACGGCGGCGGCCCCCGCCGCCAATGCCCCCAAGCCGGGTGCCCGGCCGGTGGACCCCACCATCTTCAAGGTGCCCATCGATGGCTCGCCCGTGAAGGGCAACGCCGACGCGCTCGTCACGCTCGTCGAGTTCTCCGACTACCAGTGCCCGTTCTGCTCCCGCGCCGACGCGACGGTGGTGCAGCTTCAGAAGGACTACGGCAGCAAGCTGCGCGTGGTCATGAAGCAGAACCCGCTGTCCTTCCACCCGCGCGCCAAGCCCGCCGCGCTGGCCGCCATGGCCGCCGGTGAGCAGGGCAAGTACTGGGAGTACCACGGCAAGCTCTTCGCCAACGCCAAGGCCCTCGAGGACGCGGACCTGGAGAAGTACGCCCAGGAGCTCGGTCTGGACATGAACCGCTGGAAGGCGGCCCTGGCCAAGCCGGAGTTCTCCGCCATCATCGACCGCGACCAGGCCCTGGCCGGCAAGCTCGGCGCCAACGGCACCCCGGCCTTCTTCATCAACGGCCGCTTCCTGTCCGGCGCCCAGCCCATCGACAACTTCAAGGCGCTGATCGACGAGGAGCTCGCCAAGGCCGAGGCCCTGACGCGCTCGGGCACCCCGGCCAACCAGGTGTACGCCGCCATCCTCGCCAAGGGCGTGGACGCCGCTCCCTCGCGCAACAACCAGCCCGAGGCCCCCGCCACCGCCTACCGCAAGGTGGACGCGCCCGCCGACGCCCCCTCCTTCGGCCCGAAGAACGCCAAGGTGACGATCGTCGAGTGGTCCGACTTCGAGTGCCCCTTCTGCGGCCGCGTGGGCCCCACGCTCAAGCAGATCAAGGAGAGCTACCCCAAGGACGTGCGCGTGGTGTTCCGTCACCAGCCGCTGTCGTTCCACGCGAACGCCAAGCCCGCCGCCGAGGCCTCCATGGCCGCCCATGAGCAGGGCAAGTTCTGGGAGTACCACGACAAGCTGTTCTCCAATCAGCGCGCCCTGGACCGCGCATCCCTCGAGCGCTACGCCGAGGAGCTGAAGCTGGACATGGGCAAGTTCCGCTCCGCGCTCGACTCCGGCAAGTTCCGCGCGAAGGTGGAGGCGGACGCCGCCGCCGGCGCCGCCGTGGGCGCCAATGGCACCCCGACCTTCTTCGTCAACGGCCGTGAGTTGGTGGGCGCCCAGCCCTTCGACAGCTTCAAGAAGGTCATCGACGAGGAGATGGCCCGCGCCGACAAGCTGCTGGCCGCCGGCACCAAGGCCGACGACCTGTACGCGAAGCTGATCGACGAGGGTCTCAAGTCGGCGCCCAAGGCGCAGGCCGCGGCCGAGCCGGCCGTGCAGAACATCGAGGTCGGCAACGCCCCGGCGCGCGGTCCGAAGAACGCCCCGGTGACCATCGTGGCCTACTCGGACTTCGAGTGCCCCTTCTGCAGCCGCGTGGTGCCCACGCTCAAGCAGCTCGAGGAGGAGTACAAGGGCAAGATCCGCGTGGCCTTCAAGCACCAGCCGCTGGGCTTCCACGCGAACGCCAAGCCGGCCGCCATGGCCTCCATGGCCGCCCACGAGCAGGGCAAGTTCTGGGAGTACCACGACAAGCTGTTCGCCAATCAGCGTGCCCTGGACCGCGTCTCCCTCGACCGGTACGCCGAGGAGCTGAAGCTGGACATGGGCAAGTTCAAGGCCGCCATGGACAGCAACAAGTACGACGCGCAGATCTCCGCGGACATGGCCGAGGCCACCCGCGTGGGCGTCAACGGCACCCCCACCTTCTTCATCAACGGCCGCGCGCTGGTGGGTGCTCAGCCCAACGACGCCTACAAGCGCGTCATCGACGAGGAGCTGAAGAAGGGTGGCGGCGCGGTGGCCAAGGACACCAAGTAGTCCCGGCTCCCCTGCCCTGAAGCACGAAGGCCGTCGGACCCCAAGAGGTCCGGCGGCCTTTGCCTTTGCGGGCGTGTCCCTCGGCGCGTCCTCA
>NZ_DASVWK010000888.1:0-5154 GCF_036389735.1 Archangium sp.
CCGTGGGGAGCCACCCCATCTTCACGTCACAGACGTTCTGATTGTCCACGTCCGCGAAGAGTACTCCTCCGCTTTCCAGCTTCTCCATCCTAGGGTCGATCTGGTCTGGCGAGAGCCACCTGCAGGACCCGTCGGGGAATACCTGCCAGGATTTGCCATCCGCGCCCGCGATGATCACCGAGCCGACGTAGAGATTCAACGACGTCGGGGGGTTGTTGGGGCCGATCACTGGGATGGTAGTCATTCCAAAGCCCTTTCCAGTGATGACGCCCTGCTCTGATATTGAGGCCACATTGAGGTTGTTGAGAGAAAGAGCGTTTGGGTCGAGCTTGTAGCCTGGCGTTGACAAGGTGCATTGGTCACCAACCTCGATCCATTGGTTTCCAAGAGGGGTTACGTTTCCCATGGGGCTTGCTTGGACAGGTGCGATAGCCGGCGCGCTCCGCCTCCTGGACTTGCCCCACGGCCCCAGCGTCACGGATGCCACCGTTGGCGAAGCCGTCGCGATCGTCGACGACTGCCCTCCCTGATCGTCGTACGGCCCGGCATACGAGGCGCCGTTGATGCTGATCGTCGGCTGGTGGAAGAACGCGTCATACGCGCTCGAGGCAATCCCTGGCGGGAAGTAGGCCGGCGGCTGCTGCGCCCGGATACTGCCGCCATTGTCGACGTACGACGCGATCGTGCCGTCGTTCTTCACCTCGGCAATGAGCAGGTTCTCCTTCATCGATGCCGTCCCACGGTAGACGTTGAACCGCGTTGCCTTCGCCACCGTCATCGGCATCCAGTTGACCTGGACGCACGGCTGCTCGGCCGTCGGCGTTGCGTTGAACTCGAAGCTGCCAACGGTCTCGCCGTTCGCGTTCGTCACGGTGACGACGTAGTAGGAGGGGGTTCCCGCCAACAGCGAGCTGGTGCCGGGCGTGAGGCACGGAGCGGTCTGCACCGGCGCGGTGGCGTTGCCCCAGTTCCGCGGCGCGATCGTCCTCGAGTTCGCGATGCCGCGCGTGATCGCGGCGACGATCTGGTTCTCCAACGCGCCCAGAAGGACGCCGTAGGCCGTCGACGCATCGGAATTCGGCGTGATGCCGTCGGGCAGGTTGTTGGCCACCTGTTGTGCGTTGTCGGCGAACACGCCCTGCGCGGCGAACACCATCACCGAGGCTGGCGTCGTCTGGTACAGCGCCCACGAGGGAGGGGCGGGGTTGGAGAGCGCGAACGTGTTCGTGTTCCAGAACGGGTAGAAGATCGTGAAGGGGGTGCCTACCGGCACGAGCGGACGGATGACGGGTTTGCCGCTCGCATCCGTGACCGACTTGATCGTGAGCCGCAGCGCGGTGATGGCCGATCCACCCGTCTCGGTCTGCCCCTGGAACGTGTAGATCGCGCCGTCGTTCGTGCCGTCCGTGGCCGTGAGCGTGAGCGTCGCGCTCTGATAGTTCGTGAAGAACTCCTTGATCTGGCTGTCGAAGAGCGTCGCGAGCGGATTCATCGGCGGAGTTTGGGGGGTCGCGGGCTGGCCGCTGTCCGCATGCGCTCCGCCAAACGGGAACTGCGACGCGAGCACGTTGCCGATCAGCCCCCACGTCACCGTGCCGTCGTTGGCCGGCGTGCCGCGGTAGACGTTGTAGCTGGCGGTGCGGCTCGGTTGCGAGGTGTTCGGCGCCCATGCGACTTGAATCGCCTGACCGGTCGTCTCGACGGTGGCTCGGACGATGACTGGCTGCATGTACGTCTCACGGCCTTCCGGGTCGAGCGCCGTCACGGCGTAGAAGTACGTACCGGCCGGAAGCGTCGCGGTTTTGAGCGCGAACGCGTTCGCGACGACCCCCTGCACGCAGTTCGCGTTGAGGGCGCTCGTCGGCGAGAGAATCCGCGTCGTCAGCACGTTGCCGAAGGGATCGCGTCGGCATTGCACGAACGCGGGAGCGTTGTTCGCGACGTACGCGTCGAACTCGGTGAACACGTCCTCGCGGTCGAGCGTCACGCCGGCACCGTCCGGCAGGGCGGCGTCGTTCGGCATCACCTGGATCTGGATCGGGAACCCGAACTGGTCGATGGAGGTGGTGTTGAGGTACAGCGTGTCTTGGGAGTACGTGAACTCGATGAAGTCGTAGCTCGTCCCGGTGGTCAGCGGACTCGGTTGCTTCGGCGCGCCGGCCGGGTCGACGGGGATGGTCGGCAGCGTTCCGATGCCGAAGACGATGTGCGCCGACGCGATCTGCACGTCGGGCAGTGTCAGGGGCTGCGCTTCGGCCGAGGTGTAGGTCGCGAACGCCGGAACGCTCCCGTTTGGCACGGCGTAGTCCGCGCCCGTGTAATAGACCCACGAGCCGGCCGCGAGCGTCTGGCCGCTGGAAGGACCGGCCGACGGTGTATAGCCGTCGACCAACTGGCCGTACATCGCCGCGCCGACCGTGCCGCCGCAGGCGTCGAGAACGTCCTTGGGAACCGTGATCTGGAACGTGAACATGCACGTCTCTCTCTGTGATGGGACCGGCCAGGGTGTCAGACGACTTGTAAGGGGCGAAGTGTAGGAACGAGTCCTTTGACATCTTCCCCGCGACGACCCGCGCTTCTCAGGCGTTCCCCTGGAGCTCCGAAGAGGTCAGCGGCTCCGCCTTCGCGGGCCAGGGGAACGGCGGGGAACGTCCGGGTGGCTACTGCGCCTTGATGAAGGGGTCCCAGTTGATGAAGTACGTCGTCGGACGCAGCTGGCCCACGGTGACGGCGAGCTGCACCTGGTACGTCTGGGAGCCGGTGTTCATCGCCTGGCCGATCCAGTAGTTGGAGCCGAGCTCGCTGGCCGGCTGCGAGTCCATCATCGGCTGGGCGACCGGGATCCCCTGCGACCCGAAGACGGAGCCCTGGGACACGGTGAAGCCCGTGATGACGACCTGGTCGCCCGAGGACCCACTCGCGTTGATCGGGAGCGCCAGGAAGCCGATCAGGCTCCCGACGTGGCAAACGGTGGACAGCTCCGTCGTCCCTTCGCCCGTGCTGCCGTTCGCGCGCTGGTTGTCCATGAGGTAGACGCCCTGGCTGATGTTCTGGCCCTGCTGCGACGCGATGTAGGCGGTGTCGACAGCGATGGTGATCGAGGTGGTCGGGGAGAGCGTCCCAGGGGAGCTGGCGGCGGCGCGGACGACCTTACGGTTATTGTTCGAATGGCTCATGAGCGTATTTTCCGATGTCTGTTGAAGAAGGGGGTGGGGATCAGGAAGCGGCGGCGTGGAGCGGCGCACGGCTGGCGGTGGACGCCGCGCCGGTGACGTTGAACGACGGGGAGACGGTCGTGGTGATCCCGGACGCACCCGGAATCTGGACGTTGAAGGTGATCGAGTAGCCCGCCTGGCCCGCCGCCTGGACCTGCCCGGTCCACTGCGTCGGCGTCACCTGCTGCGGCGTACCGCTGGCCCCGAAGGCGGAGGAGTTGCTGAAGGACGCGATCGAGAGGATCGCCTTGGAGTTGGGGTCGATGTTCAAGAGCGACCAGCACACGTTGCTGCCTTGCGACAGCTCGGTCTGAAGGGTGGTGGTGCCCTCGTTGGTGCTACCCCCGTTGACGTTGTTGTCGACGAGGTAGACGCCGGCCGTCGACCCGTTATGAAGCGCGTTGACGTCAACCCAGATCTGAATGAAGACCGAGGCGCTGCTGATGGGGATGCTCATGTGATGTCACTCTCTTTTGCTGACGGATGGTTGTGGCGTCACCCCTGGACGGAGCGACGCTGCCGAAGAGAGAGCATGTGACGTGCCAACGACAGTCAGCCGACCGGCACCGGGTGAACCTGTGAAATCCGCCCAGGGGGAGCCGTGCGGCGCGGCAACTTCTTGCCGGGAGGCCTTGCCCGGCAACTCCGGCCGGCAACTTCTTGCCGGAAAGCCTGGAGCCAACGGCGCCCTATCCCTCTGAGCGCGGAGGGAGCAGGGCCTCCGCCTTCTGGCGGATGTGCTCCCACGAGTCCGTGTGAGCGAAGGCGTAGCGGGTCTGCTTGGGTGGCAGGCCTGCTTCCAGCCTCGCGCGCAGGGTGCGCAGCAGGTTCAGGCCATCCAACCGCTTCTGGTCCACCCGGCTCTCGGTCACGAAGCGCCGGCAGGCCTCCAGCCCGGCCGCGTCGAGCCCCGCCTCCCGGCCCTTCTTGAGCAGCCCGGGCCAACTCCGGTCGGCATGGAACAGCCCCTTGGCGAGCCCCTCCAGCGTGCGTCGCACCTCCGGGCCGAGCACCCCCGCGCGCTCCGCCGCCTGGAGGGTGGCGCGGATGTTCACCATCGCCTCGGAGAGTGGCCGGTAGCCCTGTTCCGCCTCGGCATGCACCACGGCGACTTCGTCGTCATCCTCCAGGGCTCCGCTGGCGAAGGCCTCGTAGATGTCTCCCACGCCCTCCATCCCGAAGGCCGACAGCTCCGCGGCCCGCAGCGCCCCCATGCTCGCGGCGCCGAAGACGTGCACCCCCTGCTTCATCGCCCAGAGGACTTCCTTGTGGGACACCGAGGGCACCCGCTCGAAGTAGCCGTCGATGAGCCCGATGGCCACCGGCTTGCCCAACGCCGCCCGGTACAGGTCCCCCTGCGCCGCGGGCGGCAGGTACACGGCGTCGAGCTCCCGCCGGCCTTCCTCGGCCGAGAGCGTGGGGCCGGCGAAGATGACCACCTTCATGGCGCTCTCTCCGAGTGGCGACGGCGGGCTCGGGCGCCCGGCACGTAGCCTGGAATGTCATTGAGGGGCTCGAGGCCCGGCACGAGGACGCGCACCACCGGGATGCCGAAGTGAGGCTGTGTCAGATCCACCACCACCGCCTCCCCGAGCCCCACCGCGCGCAGGCGGCCCAGCAGGAAGGCATGGTCCTCCTCCAGCGTGCCCCCCTGGAAGTCGGGCGCGTCCTGGAAGCGGCGCGTCCTCGGCTCGGCCACGAGCAGGTCCCGCATCCGCCGGGCCGCTTCGAACTCCTCCTCGGAGCCTTGAGGCCCCAGGTGCCGGACATCGTCGCGCGCGCCGGTGATGATGGTGAGCCGGCTCTGCGCCGCCTCGGTGAGCGCGCGCGAGAGCGCCACGGCCCGGCAGGGATGACAGCCCATTCCCCCCATGGGGCCGATGGGTCGCTGCGGCTCGGGATCCGAGTCCACGATGGTGCAGGAGAACGCCGCCACCCC
>NZ_DASVWK010000889.1:0-1719 GCF_036389735.1 Archangium sp.
ACGAGGTTGCGGTCATAGACCGTGACCCCCGTCTCATGTGCCCGGCGGTCCAGCCGGATGACCCGGAGCCCATCATCATTCAGCGCGGCGAAAGCACGGCACGCCGCCTGGACACATTCCTCGGAGTGCGTGGTGGCGAAGATCTGCATGTTCCGGGTCGCGGAGACCGTCGCCAGCCACTTCCAGATGGGCTCGAGCGTCGAGTGGTGCAGACCGTTCTCGATTTCATCGATCCCCAGCAACACCGACTCCTCGCCCACGAGGGTGACGGCGATGTCCAGGCAGCGCTGGATGCCCTCGCCCATCATCCGGACAGGCAGCAACACGGTCTCCCCCTTCTGGCGGACGAAGATGGCCGCTTGTCCTCCGGTAGGGGAGAGGATCTCCAATCCCTCGACCTGCTCATCAATCAATCGAAGCAGGTCGCGCACCAGAGAATCTCGCCCCTGCTGCTTCAGCAGTGAGAGCTGGCGAATGACACTTTGGTAGTTGACCGGCCCCGCATGAATCCAGGCAGCAAGTGCGTTGGGGTAGAGTTCGTCGGGGAACTCGACGCCGTGCGGGCCTCCTGTCACCACTTGTTCATGGGTCTCTCCGCCGTGCTCGATCGTGCATTCGAGCGTCCACGTCCCCGAACGAGAGTGCCCACCCGCCAAGGCTGTGCTCAAGAAGGATGGAGAACGCCGTCCCTTCTTCACGAAGACCCGAGTGCCTTCCCCTGGCGCCTGTTCCGGCTTCATCAGCCTCAAGTCCACCAGAAAGCCCCGTTCCGCATCACTGCCGCGGAAGATGGGACGCCAGAAGCCGTCAAAGTCCTCGCTCGGCATGTCTGGCCTCCTCAGTTCCTGGAGGGACACCAAAGCTCTCGCGGCATCCTCAGCGCACCCAGCCAGCCAGATGGCCTCCATCATGGCCGTCTTCCCCGCGTTGTTTCTCCCGATGATGAGGTTGACGCGCCCCATCCCGGAGACGTCGAGCCTCTCGATGCCGCGGAAGTTCTCGATCCTGGCGTAGGTGAACATACGCGCCTTCTAGCAGAGCCCGCCCGAATGGGCTGCGCGCAAGGCGGGGCGCGGGTGGCTCACGTGATGACCTTGCCCTCCCCACTCCACGCCCCGCTGACTGTCGGGTTTCCGCCACAACCCCCTGGGGTGGGGGACGCATCAGGTGCTTCCGCCCTCCCCTTCCCCCCGCCGTGCCGTGGACAATGGTTCTTCCGATGTCCGGGGGGACATTCCAAGGGGGCCCACCATGTCCGCATCCATCGCCGTCAGCCCCCAGCTCAGCGCTCCGGCCCGTGACGATCCGACCGAGTCCCGCGAGACCCTCGCGCCCTCGCTCCCGCCCGCGGCTCCCGAGGCGGACCCCTTGCTGGGCACCTGCATCGGCAGCTTCCGTCTCACCCGCCGGCTGGGGCGCGGCGGCATGGGCGCCGTATACCTCGGGCAGCACGAGGGCATCGGCAGCCGCGTCGCCATCAAGGTGCTCCATGGCCGGCTCGCCACCTCGCCCCAGGTGCTGCGCCGCTTCCACATGGAGGCGCGCGCCGTGAACCTCATCGGCCACGAGAACATCGTCAACATCATCGACATCCACCTGGCCCCGCCTCGCCCCTCCCTCATCATGGAGTACCTCGAGGGCGAGCCCCTCTCGGCCCTCCTCGCCCGAGGGCCCGTGCCCGCCCAGGTCGCCGTCTCCCTCCTCTCCCAGGTGTGCGAC
>NZ_DASVWK010000890.1:0-4390 GCF_036389735.1 Archangium sp.
CCCGCCGGCATCCCGCTCGAGCGCGAGCGGATTCAGGTCGCGCTCGACCGCCGCCGCCCCGGTCAGTCCGCGATCACCACCGCCCGCGCCGAGGCCGATCAGGTGGAGATCCTCTCCGGCGTCTTCGAGGACAAGACGCTCGGCACGCCCATCGCGGCCATCGTGCGCAACACCAACCAGCGCTCCGGGGACTACGAGAAGCTCAAGACCGAGGACCGTCCGGGTCACGCCGACGCCGTCTGGCGCGAGCGCTTCAAGCACCGGGACCACCGGGGCGGTGGGCGCACCAGCGGTCGCGAGACGCTCTGCCGGGTCATCGGCGGCGCCGTGGCCGAGGCCTACCTCGCCCAGGCCTTCCCCCAGTTGAGCACCGTCGCCTGGGTGTCGCAGGTGGGCAACCTCCCCTCCGTGGTGCCCGAGCCCGGCCTCACGCGCGCCATGGTGGATGCCCACCCCACGCGCTGCCCGGATCCGGCGGCCCGCGAGGAGATGTCCCGACGCATCCTCGCCGCCAAGGAGGCCGGAGACAGCCTGGGCGGCTGCATCGACATCCGCGTCGAGGGCGTGCCCGTGGGCCTCGGCGAGCCCATCTTCGGCAAGATGAAGGCGCTGCTCGCGCAGGCGCTGGGCAGCGTGGGCGCCGTCACCGGGGTCGTCTGGGGCCCGCCGGATCTGCTCTCGCGCATCGAGCTGCCCGGCAAGGTCTTCCACTCCCAGAAGGACACCTACGGCGGCATCCAGGGTGGTCTGGCCAATGGCGAGCCCGTGGGCCTGCGCGTCTACTTCAAGCCTCCGGCCACGCTCGCGGAGCACGCGAAAGGCGGGCGACATGACCCCTGCATCATGCCCCGCGCCGTCCCGGTCCTGGAGGCCATGGTCTCCCTCGTCCTGGCCGATCTCGTCCTGCAACTGAACGCCCGGCCCCACTCCGCATGACGACTTCCCTTCCTCCCGGCGCCTACCGTCCCGCCACCGACAAGTGGGGCTCCTTCAAGCGCCTGTGCGCGAGCCTCCCCGAGGGCAGCCTCGCCGTCGTGGATCGCCGCGTGGCGCGTCTGCACCCCACCCTCCTTCCGACCCTCCAGGCCCGCCGCCCCCGCGCCATCGTCCAGCTCACCGGCGGCGAGGTCGCGAAGACCTTCGAGGCCCTGGAGCAGGTGGTGGCCGCGGGCCTCGCGATGCCGCGCTCGGGCACACTGGTGGCCATCGGCGGAGGCACCATCGGCGACGTGTCCACCGTGGCGGCGCACCTGCTCAAGCGCGGCGTGCGGCTCATCCAGGTGCCCACCACACTGCTGGCGGCGGTGGACAGCAGCCTGGGAGGCAAGGGCGCGGTGGACATCACCGTGCGCGGGCGCGTGGTGAAGAACCCGGTGGGCGTCTTCCACTACGCCGAGGAGGCGTGGCTCTGCCCCGAGCTCTACGAGACCCTCTCGGACACGCAGCGGCGCGAGGGCGCGCTCGAGGCCTGGAAGATGGTGGCCAGCCTCGACGCGGAGCTGTTCCGCGCCTACGTGCGCCGGGAGCCCTCGCTGGAGCGGATGGTGAAGGACGCGCGCCGCCTCAAGGAGTCCGTCTGCGCGAAGGACCCCTACGAGCACCAGGGCCTGAGGCGGGTGCTCAACTTCGGCCACACCTTCGGCCACGTGCTGGAGAGCGTGTCGCGCTTCAAGCTGTCGCACGGGGACGCGGTGGGCCTGGGCATGCTGTGCGCGCTCGACGTGGGCCGCGCCCTGGGCGTCACCCCCGAGGACGTGGCCTGGAAGGTGGAGGACGCGCTGCACCAGGGCCCGGGAGTGCTCGGCCGCGAGCGAACGATGGACCTGCTCAAGCGCGCGACGCTGAAGGACGTGACGGCGCTGCTGTCCGCGGACAAGAAGGCGGGCAGTGCCGGCGAGCTGCGCATGGTGCTGCTCACCGAGCTGGGGAGCGCCGTGGTGCGCGACGTCTCCGCCGACGTGTGGCGCGAGCTGTGGCCAGTCTGGACCCGAGGGGAACGCCCATGACGCAGCTCCATGTCGATCCGAGTCACCTCACGCCGTCCGTCCTCACGCCGCCCATCTCCAAGTCGGACGCGCAGCGGGCGCTGGTGCTGGCCCACCTCACCGGCTCCTGGCCCCTGCCCATGCTCCAGCAGGAGCCCGAGCACTACCTGGCCGCGGACGTCCACGTGCTGCGCCGGGGCATCGAGGCCCTGCGCCTGCCTCCGGGCCCCGTGCGCGACGTGGACTGCGCGGATGGCGGAGCCCCCTTCCGCATCCTCGTCACCCAGTCCGCGGTGACACCCGGGGCGAACCTGCGCCTCACGGGCACGCCCCGGCTCGGCGAGCGGCCCCACGGCCCCCTCTTCCAGTCCCTGCGCGAGACCCTCGGCCCCTCGGGGCTCGTGCTCACCGAGGGCAAGCCCTGGCCGGTGGAACTCCGCGCCCCGACGAGCATCACGGGCGAGCCCGTCTTCCGCGTCCCGGGCGAGCAGAGCAGCCAGTACGCCTCCAGCCTGCTGCTCGGCTGCGCGGCGCTGTACCTGCGCGAGCGCCGTCCCTGGCGGGTGGAGATCCTCGGGACGCTGACGAGCGCGGGCTACCTGGAGCTCACCGTCTCCTGGCTGCGCCGCTTCGGCTTCACCGTGCGGGAGTCCGAGGGCCGTCTGGAGGTGACGGACTATCGTGCGCCCGACAAAACTCCGTCCCTGCCGGGCGACTGGTCCTCCCTGGGCTACCTCCTGCTCATCGCCTGGCGTACGGGAGGCAGCGTGGAGCGCGCGGACCTGTCCAGCGCGCACCCCGACCAGGCGCTGGTGCGGCTGGTGGAGCGCGCCGGGCTCACCACGACCCCCGGCCCGGACAACACCCTGCGGATGACGGGCACGGCGAAGGACGGGCTGGTGGCCTCGGGCAAGGAGTGCCCGGACCTGCTGCCCACCCTGGCGGCACTCGCGTGCGTGCTGCCCCGCCCCTCCACGCTCACCGACGTGGGCATCCTGCGTCTCAAGGAGAGCGATCGCCTGGAGGGCATCCGGACCCTGGTGGCCACCTTCGGAGGTACCGCCACACTGGAAGGCGAGACCCTCACAATCCACCCTCCTACCTCCCATCCACGCCACTTCTCGATGGACAGTCGGGGAGATCACCGCCAGGCGATGGTCGCGGCTACCCTTTCTGTTCTATCTGGTGTGCCCCTCACCCTGACCGGACCCGAGTGCGTGGAGAAGAGCTTTCCTGGCTTCTGGAAGCAGTTGGAACGCACAGGGGTCCGCCTGACTTGAAACGGGCGTTGCCCAGGGGGAAACGCGGCCTCCCCGGGTGCCGTTCTTTTTTGTTGAAAGCGCTCTGCCGCCTGTGAAAAGTCCCGCCCATGCCTAAGGACACGCTGACGATCACGGACAACCGGACCGGGAAGACGTACGAGGTCCCGATCGAGAACGGGTGCATTCGCACCAACAACCTCCGGCAGATCAAGGTCTCGGAGGAAGACTTCGGCCTGATGGGTTACGACCCGGCGTTCCTGAACACGGCCAACACCAAGAGCGCCATCACCTTCATCGACGGTGACAAGGGCATCCTCGAGTACCGGGGCTACCCCATCGAGCAGCTCGCGGAGAAGTCGTCGTACCTCGAGGTGGCCTACCTGCTGCTCAACGGCGAGCTGCCCACGCCCAAGCAGCTCGAGGAGTTCACCTACCTCGTCACGCACCACACGTACGTGCACGAGAACATCAAGAGCTTCATGGACGGGTTCCGCTACGACGCGCACCCCATGTCCATGCTGGCCTCGACGGTGGCGGCGCTCTCGGGCTTCTACCCGGACGCCAAGAACGTCAAGGACGAGCGCAGCCGCAGCATCCAGATCACCCGGCTCATCGCCAAGATGCCGACGATCGCGGCCTTCTCGTTCCGCCACAGCATGGGCCTGCCGTACGTCTACCCGGACAACGAGCTGTCCTACGTGGGCAACTTCCTGGCCATGCTCAAGAAGGTCGGCACCATGACGTACAAGGTGCACCCGACGCTCGAGCGCGCCCTGGACATCCTCTTCATCCTTCACGCCGACCACGAGCAGAACTGCTCGACGACGTCGGTGCGCACGGTGGGCTCCTCCGAGGTGGATCCCTACTCGGCGGTGACGGCGGGCATCGCGGCGCTCTACGGCCCGCTGCACGGCGGCGCCAACGAGGCCGTGCTGCGCATGCTGCGCGAGATCGGCCACGTGTCGAAGGTGCCGGACTTCATCAAGGCGGTGAAGTCGGGTGAGGGTGAGAAGAAGCTGATGGGCTTCGGTCACCGCGTCTACAAGTCCTACGACCCGCGCGCCAAGGTCATCAAGCGCGTGGCCGACGAGGTCTTCGAGGTGACGGGCAAGAACCCGCTGCTGGAGATCGCCGTGGAGCTCG
>NZ_DASVWK010000891.1:0-2701 GCF_036389735.1 Archangium sp.
CAGGAGCGCAAGGACACCCACAAGGGACTCGAGGCGGCCAAGGGCTTCATCCGCCGCGAGGTCACCGAGGCGGTGAATCTGCGCGTGTCGCCGGAAATTTTCTTCACCTTCGACGAGTCCCTGGAGCGCGGGGATCGCATCGAGCGGTTGCTGCGCGAGGTGAAGGAGAAGGAAGGCTGGTAGTCAGCATGGACGGCGTCCTGGTCATCGACAAGCCCAAGGGGCCCACCTCGTTCGACGTGGTGCGGCAGGTCCGGGGTCTGCTCCGGGTGAAGAAGGTGGGCCACACCGGCACGCTGGACCCGATGGCCACGGGGGTGCTCCCCCTGTGCCTGGGCGAGGCGACGAAGGTGGCCGGCTTCATCACCGAGGGCGACAAGGCCTACGACGCGGTGGTGCGGCTGGGGGCCGAGACGGACACCCAGGACGCGGAGGGCAAGGTGGTGGCCGAGGCGCCCGTGCCCGTCCTCACCGCGCCGCTGCTGGAGGAGGTGCTCGCGCGCTTCCGCGGCACCTTCGAGCAGGTGCCCCCCATGTACTCGGCGGTGAAGGTGGGCGGAAAGCGGCTGTACGAGCTCGCCCGCGCCGGCGAGGAGGTGGAGCGCGCCAGCCGTCAGGTGACGGTGTACGACCTGGTGCTGCGCGACTTCAACGCCACCCAGCTTCGCCTGTCCGTGCGCTGCTCCAAGGGCTTCTTCGTGCGCACGCTCGCCTATGACATCGGTCGGGCCCTGGGCTGCGGGGCCCACCTGGAGGCGCTGCGGCGCACCATGAGCGGCCCCTTCGCCCTGGCCCAGTCGCTGCCGCTCGCCGACCTGGCCGAGCTGCTGGCGAAGGAGCCCGAGGCCGTGGCCCGGCGGCTGGTGCCGGTGTCCGAGGCCCTGGTGGACCTGCCCGCGGTGCGGGTGAGCGAAGCCGATGCGGCGCGCGTCTCCCACGGGGTACCCGTGGAGGCCCCCGCCCATCCCGGTCGTGTGCGGGTGGTGGCTCCCTCGGGGACGGTGCTCGCCGTGGCCGAGGTCGTTCGCGGCCGGCTGCGCTACCTGCGCGTGCTGGTCTGAGCCTCGGCGTTCAACCCCCTCCGTCCATTACCGGGCGGACAGGCAGGCGCTGAAGGTTGACCGCCCGTACGGGCGATGTTTATAAGCCCCCCAGTCGTTAGAAGGACGATGCCCGGTCTGTACCCCTCCGCGGACCTTGGCAACGGCAGTCCCCATCCCCGGAGCGGGTAAGCAGTAAAAGGAAGAACATGTCGGCACTGCATCAGGAGCGTAAGGCGGAAGTCGTCACGAAGTACCGCACCCACGAGACGGACACGGGTTCTCCCGAGGTCCAGGTGGCGCTGCTCTCCGAGCGCATCACCATGCTCACGGAGCACTTCAAGACGCACAAGAAGGACCACCACTCCCGCCGTGGTCTGCTCAAGCTCGTCGGTCAGCGTCGCCGTCTCCTCGACTACCTGAGGAGCAAGGACGCCAACCGCTACAAGAAGCTCATCGAGGGTCTCGGCATCCGCAAGTAGGCCCGAGGTAGACACGGGGCGCTGGCACTTGTCAGCGCCCCGAGTCGTTCCAGGCAGTCGCAGCACATGCAGTCGAGGAAGAAGCGGGGCGGGGAAGAGGCAACGGGGTGATGTGGGCGGAGGTTTTGGTTTCCGTTCGGACGGGCTGACCGGTGGTTGTGCCAGGTCGGCCCGCGCGATCAGGGATCAAAGCTCCGACAGATCCCTCCGGCGCTTCCGAAGCGCCCCACCGCAGTCAAGCCGCGGTTGCCCGTCCCATGCCTGTTCCAGGCTCGGCGATCGCATTCTCCCCACAGAGGCCTCGCACCGAGGCGCGTGGGCCCTCACCTTACGTCAAGGATCAGGGCGCGCGTCAGCGGGGCCATCAGGCAGTCACGAGGCAAGACGGATATGCATCTCAAGAAAAGCGTCAAGATTGGCGACACCGAGCTCACCATCGAGACCGGCCACATGGCCAAGCAGGCGGACGGCTCCGTGGTGGTTCGCTATGGCGACACCATGCTGCTCGTCACCGCGGTGAGCGCCCGCGAGAAGAAGGACGTGGATTTCCTCCCCCTCACGGTGGAGTACCAGGAGAA
This sequence comes from Archangium sp., assembly GCF_036389735.1. Lineage (GTDB taxonomy): Bacteria > Myxococcota > Myxococcia > Myxococcales > Myxococcaceae > Archangium. Next base: position 2,101 of record NZ_DASVWK010000891.1, read on the forward strand.
GCTGTACTCGGCCGGCCGCATCCCCGGCAGCTACTTCAAGCGCGAGGGACGCCTCACCGAGAAGGAGACGCTGGCCAGCCGCATCGTGGACCGCTCCATGCGCCCGCTGTTCCCGGAAGGCTACGCCTACGAGACCCAGGTCATCGCGAGCGTCATCTCCGCGGACCCGGAGCACGAGGGTGACATCCACGGCATCACCGGCGCCTCGGCGGCGCTGTGGGTGTCGGACATCCCCTTCAACGGTCCCATCGCGGGCATCCGCGTGGGCCGGGTGGACGGCAAGCTCGTCGCCAACCCCACGATGAAGCAGCGCGAGCAGTCCGACATCGACCTCGTCATGGCCGTCAGCCGCGAGGCCATCGTCATGGTGGAGGGTGGTGCCGAGGAGGTGAGCGAGGCGGACATGGTGGCCGCGCTCGAGTTCGGCAAGCAGGCCGCGCAGCCCGCGCTGGACCTCCAGGACGAGCTGCGGCGCTCGCTGAACAAGACGGTGCGCAACTACGACCGCATCCCCGCGGTGGCCGAGGACCTGAAGGCCAAGGTGCGCGCGCTGGCCTGGGACGGCATCGTCCACGGCTACACCATCAAGGAGAAGGCGGCT
>NZ_DASVWK010000892.1:0-14718 GCF_036389735.1 Archangium sp.
TGCTTCACAATCTCGAGCAGCTCCACCTCGAACACCAGCGCCGCGCCACCGGGGATGTTCGGCGGGGCGCCGCGGTCGCCGTAGGCGATGTCGGAGGGGCACACCAGCTTGGCCTTGCCGCCCACCTTCATCTTCTGGAGACCCTCGGTCCAGCACTTGATGACGCCGTTGAGCGGGAACTGGGCCGGCTCATTGCGCTTGTACGAGCTGTCGAACTCCTTGCCGTCCGGCAGCGTGCCCCGGTAGTTCACCTTCACCACGTCGGTGGCCGCCGGCGACTGCCCGGTGCCCTCCGTGAGGGAGGTGAAGATGAGGCCGGACTCGGTGCGCTGGGCGCCCGACGCCTTGGCCTGCTCCTCCAGGAAGCTCTTGGACTTCACCTTCTCCTTCTCCGCCCGCGACGTGGCCCGGGTGCGCGCCAGTTCCGGCAGCTTCGGCCCGAAGGCCTGGATGTCCACCACCGGCTCCTTGCCCTGCACCTGCGCCGAGATGCCCGCCTTCACGTACTCCAGCTCCTCGGGCGTCATGTCGAACACCTGGATCTGCCGACCCAGGGACAGGCCAAGCGCATAGAACGTCTTCTGCTCGTCCGTCTGCGGGTTGGCCCCAGCCCCATCCTTGGAGCCCTGCTGCTGGTTACAGCCCACCACGGCGAGCATCAACGCGACCGCCAGAATCTTTCGCATGTCTTCTGCCTTTCGCTTCTGAGGACCAGGGCAGCGAGCGCTGCCTCTGCCGGCGCCCTTATACAAAAGAACAGCCGGTTCCGTCCGCCGCGCGCGCCGTCCTTATCTTTTTCTGGCAGTCCCGAGGCGGCTGGGACGCCGGCCCCCCCCGGTGGAACCCGCCCGCCCCGCATGGAGCCATCTTCGTCCCGGTGCCGAGCGGGGGCCGGCTCCAGGGCGTACTGGAACTCTTCCGGAACGAGCCCCTGGCGGAGCGCGAGGAGGAAGAGGCCCTGGCCAGCGCGCTCGGCCATCAGCTCGGGAGGTTCCTCGAGCGGCTGCGCAACGAGCGGACGGAGCACACGCGCGACACCGCCCTGCTCACGCCGTGGAACGCGGACCTGCTGGGGCTCTTCGTGAGCGATGCCCAGGGCCGGCTGCTGGATGCCAACCCCACCCTGCCGCGGATGCTGGGGTACACGCGGCAGGACCTGGGCGAGGGGCGCCTCACCTGGGCGCGGTTGCCGCCAGCCGCCTGGCGCGCCACGAGCGAGGGGGCCCTGCGGCGCCTGCGCGAGGACGGCACCTACCATTCCTTCGAGGGCGAGCTGCTGCGCAAGAACGAGAGCGGCCTGCCGGTGCTGCTGGGCTCGGGTAGGTGATGGACCGCTTCCAGGACGAGGCCCGGCGCACGGGGACACGCCTGGAGCTGAGGGGCGCGGACGCGGTGGTGGGCCGGTGGGACCGGGCGCGCCTGGAGCAGGTGGTGACGAACCTGGTGTCCAACGCGCTCAAGTACGGCTCGGCTACGCCCGTTGAGGTGTCCGTGCGCTCCAGCGGGTTGCTGGCGCTGCTGGAGGTGACGGACCACGGCATCGGCATCGCCCCGGAGAACCTGGAGCGCATCTTCGGCGAGTTCGAGCGGGCGGTGTCGGTGCGGAAGTACGGCGGTTTCGGACTGGGGCTCTACATCGTCCGCCAGCTCGTGGAGGCCCTGGGCGGCGCGGTGGACGTGGAGAGCACCCCCGGCAAGGGCGCCACCTTCCGCGTCGTGCTGCCGCTGGCCGGGCCCGAGCTCCAGCCCACTCCCCCTTCCGCCACCGGCCTGCATTGAGCCGGGTGGTGTGTGCTCCAAACAATGACACACCGGACCTGGGAGTGGACGTCCGCTCGCCTGCACATGCGGAGCCCCCATCAGGGTTGTCCTGATGGACACTTCTCCCCGCGCTGTAGGCCCGGCAGAAGTGGTTACATCTCCTGACGGTCGCTCCCCCATTTGTTGATATGGCGGCGTCCACCCCCCCCGGAGGAGTCATGCAAGCAGCGAATGAGCTGAGCGCCAGCGTGCTGCTCGTCCACGTGGAGCGCGAGCCGGGCCAGGGGGCCACCTTCCTCGTCGGGCTGCCGTGCCTGCCCCCCGGGGAGGACGCGCCAGGGGGCGAGGCATGAAGACCGAGGCCCCCGAGGTCGGGCGGGCGATGAGCCCTCCGCCACCCCGCACGCTCCTGCTGGTGGAGGACGACCCCGAGGCGCGGGAGACGTACCGGAGCGCCTTGAGCGAGGACGGGAAGTGCCGGTACTTCTTTCTGGAGGCGCAGAACGCCGAGCAGGCGTTGGAGCTGTACCGCACGCACGAGGTGGACTGCATCCTGCTCGACTACCAATTGCCCGGGATGGACGGGCTGGAGTTCCTACGGCGCCTCCAGGTCGAGCAGGGCCGGGTACACCCTCCGGTGGTGATGCTGACGGGGCGGGGGAGCGAGGAGCTCGCGGTGCAGGTGCTCAAGAGCGGCGCGTCCGACTACCTCGTCAAGGCGAGCGTCACCCAGGAGAGCCTCTCGCGGATCGTGAACAACACCCTGGAGCGGGAGGACCTACGGCGCGGGCTCCAGGAGCGGACCACGCAGCAGCAGAGGCTCCAGGTGGAGTACCAGCGGATGGCCTCCGTGGTGGCGCGGGCCGCGTCCTTCATCGGTTTCTCCACGCTGGACGGGTGGATGCGCTACCTCAACGAGGCGGGCCGACGGCTGGTGGGACTGACGGAGACGGAGGACATCTCGCACCTGCGCAACACCGACCTGCTCTCCCCGGAGGACGCGGAGTTTCGAGAGAACCACATCCTGCCCGTCCTCCAGCGCGAGGGGCGGTGGCGGGGCGAGTTCCGCCTGCGCCACCTGCGCACGGGCGCGCTCATCCCCGTGCAGCACGACGTCTTCCTCCTGCCCAGCGAGGAGGGGGTGCCCGGGATGCTGGCCGCCGTCTCCCAAGACATCTCCGAGCTCAAGCGCCAGGAGCAGGAGACGCAACGGCGGGCGGACTTCGAGCAGTACCTGGCGGGCATCGTGGGGCATGACCTGCGCAACCCCATCAGCGTCATCATGCTCGCGGCGGGCCGGGAGCTGCGCCGCAAGGAAACGGACGAGCGCCTGCGCCAGACGCTCACGCGCATCCTCGCGGCGGCCGAGCGCACCAACCGGATGATCGACACGACCCTCGACTTCACCCAGGCGCGGCTGGGCGGTGGCTTGAGGGTGGAGCGCCGATGGCTGGACCTGCACGAGCTGACGCGGCAGGTGGTGGAGGAGCTGCGGCTCGCCCACCCGGAGCGGGTGGTGGAGGTGGTGAGCCAGGGGGAGGGGTCCGCGGAGTTCGACTCGGACCGGATGGCGCAGGTGCTCATCAACCTGGTGACGAACGCGCTGAAGTACAGCTCCGAGGGGACCCCGGTGAGGGTGAGGACGTGGGGCCGGGAGCAGACGGTCAGCCTGGAGGTGCAGAACCTGGGCAACCCCATTCCGTCCGAGCTGCTGCCGCGCATCTTCGCGCCGCTGAAGCGAGGGGAGCACGAGGCGAGCAGCTACGGCAGGAGCATGGGACTGGGGCTGTTCATCGTGGATCACATCGTCCGGGCGCATGGGGGCCTCATCGACGTGGAGTCGGACGAGACACGGGGCACCACGTTCACGGTGCGGCTGCCGCGCCACCCAGCGGCGAACGGAAGCACTTGAGGAGGAGTCACGATGATGCAGGCGGGAAACGCAGTGGGCGTGGCGCGAGCGGAGGTGGAGGTGACGCTGGGCGCGCCGCGGGAGCGGGTGTGGAAGGCGCTGGTGGAGGAGCCGGGCCAGTGGTGGCCTCGGGACTTCTACGTGGGCCAGACGCCCAAGGGCTTCATCATCGAGGCGCGCCCCGGGGGCCGGGTGTACGAGGACTGGGGCAACGACGGGGGAGCGCTCTGGTACACGGTGCTGGTGGTGGAGGCGCCGGGGTTGCTGGAGCTGGCGGGGTTCCTGACACCGGCGTTTGGCGGGCCGGCGACGACGACGGCGCGCGTGACGCTGCGGGAGCAGGGCGGGTCCACGGTGGTGAAGGTGGAGGAGGCGGTGTTCGGCCGGGTGGACGAGAACACGGTGCCGAGACTGCGCGAGGGCTGGCGAACGCTGATGGGCCAGGCGCTGAAGGCCCATGTGGAGAGCGCCTAGCAATAGTGCTCGCTGGACCCAGCCAGGGAGCACCCAGGTCGCGGACCGCGGTCAAGAGCGGGAGGACGCCGTCGGAAGCAGGACGCGGAAGGTGGTGCCCTGGCTCTGCTGGCTCTCGACGGTGAGCTCGCCGCCGAACCCCGTGATGATGCCGTGGCAGATGGACAGGCCCAGCCCCGTGCCCTCTCCCACCGGCTTGGTGGTGAAGAAGGGCTCGAAGATACGGCCCAGGTGCTGGGGGGCGATGCCGGGGCCGTTGTCCTGGACCTCCACCTTCACCCGGCCGTCGGAATGGACGCCCAGGGCCACGCGGATGACGGCCTCGGCGGTCTCCACCTTCCCCTTGAGCGCCTGGGCGGCGTTGATGAGCAGGTTGAGGAAGACCTGACCCAGGCCGTGCTCATCGGCCACGGCGGGCGGCACCGGTTGCAGCTCCTTCACCACCCGGAGTCCCGGCACCTTGGTGATGCTGGCCATGGCGAGGGCCTCCTGCATCACCTCGCTCACGTCCACGTTCACCGGCGTGGTGGGGTGGCTGCTGACGCGGGCGAAACTCCGCACGTCCTGCACCAGCCGCTTGATGCGCTCGCAGCCCCGAAGTGCATCGTGGCAGGCATCCTGGAGCTCCTCCACGTCCTCCACGGGCCGCCCAGCGGCCAGCCCCCCCAGCTCCCGGCTGACATGGTTGAGATTGCCGAGGACGAAGCTGAGGGGGTTGTTCACCTCATGCGCCAGTCCAGCGGCGAGCCTCCCCAAGGCCTCCAGCCGCTGGGCCTGGGCGAGCTGGACCTCCAGCCGCATGCGCTCCTCCGTCTCCTGCCGCAGCCGGGCGTTGGCCTGCTCCAGCTCCTCCACCCGCCTGCGCTCCCGGCGCAGCAGCTCCCACTTCTCGGCGAGCGCGTGGGCCATCTGGCGCACCTCGAGGCTGTTGAAGGGCTTGTGGAGGATGAGCAGCCGCTGGCTGATGCCCAACCGTTGCACCACCGCCTCCCAGGAGTAGTCCGAATGCGCCGAGCAGAGGACGACCTGGAGATCCGGATCCTCCCGCCAGAGGCGCTCGGTGGTCTCCACTCCGTCCATTCCGGGCGGCATGCGGATGTCGACGAAGGCCACGGCGTAGGGCTGCCCGTCCTTGAGCGCGGAGCTCACGCGCCGCAAGCCCTCTTCGCCCTGGAAGGCGGAGTCCACCTCGAAGTGGTGCCCCTTGGGACGGGGCGGCTGCGTGCCGAAGACGGAGGCTCCCAACTCATCGAGCGCCGTATCGACCTGGGAGCTGGAGAGGAGCCGGCGAAAGTCCTGATGGACCGATGGCGTGTCGTCCACGATCAGAACGCGGGACGCTGGAGCGTATGCGAGAGACTTCATGGTGGTCCTCCCCCCTGGGAGCCTCCCCTCAGCAACAAGGGGCGCAGCTCGGCTTCGCCGATGCTGGATACAGACATGGTACAAAGATTCCTGGCTGAAGAGCGAGCAGCCCCCCTCTTTCCACGCCCCGCCGCTGGGGCCTGATTCGAGGCCCTTCTGACTTCGTCTCCGCGGACGCCTCGAGCCCCCCTGCCCGTCCGCTCCCCCTCCGAGCCAACAACCCATCCTCTGGTACGGTAGCGGAGCCCCGCCCGAGTCCCCACCGTGCCCGGCAGCGGGGCCCCGCGTCCACGCGTGGAGCCGCCCGGGAGCGGAGGGGACACATGAAGGCACGTGTGGGAGTGGGCGCGCTGCTGCTCGCGGGGCTGCTCGCGGGGGCGGAGGCCGGAGCGGCCGAGACGAAGCAGGGCCATGGCTGGGACATCACGGTGGAGGCCAACACGGACTTCCCGCTGTCGGTGGGCGGGCGGCTGGGCGTCGAGTCCCCGTGGCGGCTGCGCCTGTCGACGTCGCTGGGCTACCTGCCAGGGATGTACCTCCAGGCAGTGAACGACGTGGCGGTGGCGCTGGATGCGTACGACCGCGAGCGGGCCAACCTCATCAAGGAGTCACTCAAGGACTCGCTGGTGTGGCGCACGCACGTGGGCTGGCGCCCCTTCCCCGGCGCGGGCCTGTACGTGGAGGGCGGTTACGGATTGGTGGCGCTCGGCGGCGAGACGAACCCGGAGGACGTGCTGGCGGCGCTCACCGGCATCGACCCGCCGGTGGGCGAGGACGTGCTGAACCGTGAGTACCGGGTGCGCTCGGTGCTGCACATGCTGGACGTGGAGCTGGGCTGGCGCTGGGGACTGGGCGCGGGGTGGACGGCACGCACGGCACTCGGAGCGGCCTTCACCCTGGACTCCAACAGTCGGGTGGAGCCCACGTTCGAGCCGAGCCAGCCGCTGCTCGTCAACGCCTTCGCGCGCTTCGCCGAGGGCTACCTGGACGACACCTTCGAGCGGTACGTGCACCTGCCGGTGCTCTCCTTCTCCATCGGCTACGCCTTCTGAGGTGACGGCCCAGGGCAGGTGCATTTCCATTACCCGTGGGGTCATCCCATGTGTCAGGTCACGACTTGACACCTGACCTGCATCCGTGGCTAAATCAGGATTAGCGGTAATTGAATTGAATCAGGGTGAACCGTGCGTACCTGGAAGTCCCTTCTCGGGGGTTCGCTGCTGCTGTGGGCCCTGGGCTGTGGCCATGGCGCGGCGGGGCTACGGGTGGAGTGCGCGCGGGGAGACGAGGGGGCGTGCGGGTCGGAGGACGTCGAGGAGGGCACGCGCAGCAAGGGAGGCACGGTCTCCGCGCGCATCTGGGCGCTCATCGCCCAGGGGGAGTTCGCGCAGGCGGAGGTGCTGATCGCCGAGTCGGCGGCGGCGGGGCTGCTGTCGCAGACGCAGGCGGCGCGGATGCTGGAGCGCATCACGCTGCTCAACACGCGGCTGGGACAGGTGCCGGCGACGCTCCAGCGGGTGGCGGACTTCCCGTCGCAGCTGCGTGACTTCACGCTCTTCCAGATCAAGCAGTTGCTGGAGCGGAGGGACTTCACCCTGGCCACGCAGTCGCAGCTGAAGCTGGCCGAGAAGCTCATCGAGCAGCAGGAGCGGTTGATGGAGAAGGTGAAGTGACGAAGACGGCTTCGCATCCAGGAGTGGAAGAGCTGGCGGAGCGACTCCGGGAAGCACGGCGTGCGGGCGCACCGGGAACGGCGGAGCGGCTGCGGCTGCACCGGGAGCTGGCGGCGGACTGTCCCACGTACACGCCCAACCTGCTGGAGCTCGCGAGACAGTTGCAGGTGGCGGACGAGCCGGGTCGGGATGGGCAGGAGACGTTCGCGGAGGTGCAGCGGCTGTTGGAGCAGGCGGTGGTGGGCTCGGAACGGAGCGGGCCGGCGGTGGTGGAGCTGGGGTACTTCCTGGACACCATCCGTCACGCGTCCGAGAAAGCCACGCCGCTGTACGAGGAGGGAGCGGCGCGGGCGCTGGAGACGCTGGAGGACGCGTGGGCGGGGCTGCTGCGCGCCTGGGTGCACGAGCGGACGAAGGAGTCGCTGGAGAAGGCGCTGGGCCTGGGGGAGCTGGCCGAGAAGCTCTTCCCGGACTCGGGCCGCATCCAGGCAGTGGTACAGGACGCACGCAACACGGCCACCCGAGACGGCCTGCTGAAGTAGCCCCCCCGGCCACCAGGCGAGCCCCACGAGAGGCCCCCTCGTCGCGTACTCTGGAGCGAGCCCATGAGCCTCCTGAGACGCGCGACGCGGGAAGACAATCCCCACCTGCTGGACCTCTTCGGCGCGGTGCCGATGCAGGGCGAGCTGGTGCTGGCCACGCAGCGCGCGCCGGACTTCTTCCGCCTCTACGAGATGCAGCGAGGCGACACCGAGCTGTGGGTGCACGAGGTGGAGGACGGGCTGGACGGAATGGGCGCCGTGCTGGTGCGGGACGGCTGGCTGGAGGGGCGCCCGTGCCGGGTGGGCTACCTCGGGGACCTGCGCACGCGCTTCTCGGCGAGGCGCAGCCGGGGGCTGGCGCGCTTCTACGGACCGGTGCTGGAGGAGACGGCGGAGCGGCTGGGGGTGGAGGCATTCCTCACGGCGGTGATGGCGACGAACGCGGCGGCGCTCCAGGCGCTGGTGAAGCGCAAGGCGCGCCGGGTGAATCAGCCGCACTACACGCCGCTGCGCCGCTTCTCCGCGGTCTCCGTGCACTTCACCCGCCGCCGGGAGCCGGGCCGGAGCCGCTTCGAGGTACGGCGCGCCACGCCGGAGGATCTGCCCGCCATGGCGGCGTTGCTGGACGCGGACCACCGGACGCGCCCCTTCGGCTACCGGTACGACCTGGGCGAGCTTCAGCACCGGCTGGAGCGCTGGCCGGGGCTGAGCGTGGAGGGCAGCTACCTGGCCTTCGAGGGGGGAAAGCTGGTGGGGTGCACCTCGGCATGGGACCCGGCGGCGGTGAAGCGCTACCGGGTGATGGCGTACCGGGGCTCGATGCGGTGGATGAAGTGGGGCTACGACGCGATGGCCACGGTGCTGCGCGCGCCGAGACTGCCGGAGCCGGGCAACGACTTCCGCTACTTCTACCTGTGCAACACGAGCATCGCGGGGGAGGACCCGGCCATCCTGCGCGCCCTGGTGGAGCGGGTGTACGCGGACCACCACGGCAAGGGCTACCACTTCTTCTCGCTGTACCTCGACGAGCAGGATCCACTGAGCCCGGCGCTCGAGGGTTTCTTCCAGCGGAGGCTGGACTTCCACCTCTACGCGGTGACGCCGGCGAGCTCCGCGCGTGAACACTTCCCCGCCGGGCGGACCGGCTTCGAGATGGCACTGGCATGACGATGAGAAGACCGCGAATCCTGGGGGGCCTAGTGGCGGGCCTCCTCGTCGGCAGCGGCTGCGCCACGGGCCGCGCCACCTCCTCCCCCGCTTCCGAGACCCGGGCGGACACCGACGAGGCCCGCCTGGAGCGGGCCAGCCAGGGGCTGCGGGGACCGGACCGCGAGGCCGCGGCGGCGGACCTGGAGACGCTCGCGCGCGAGCTGCACGCACGCCTCGAGAAGCGCCCCCAGGAGGCGCGGCTGCACGTGCTGCTGGCGCGGACGGCCTTCGCCCTTCGCCGGGAGGAGCAGGCGCTCGCGGCCTCCGAGCGGGCCCTCGCGCTCGCGCCGGAGCAGGCGTGGCCCCACTACATCCGGGCCTTCTACCTCGGCGCGAAGGGCAAGGCCGAGGCGGCGCTCCCCGAGGCCACCCGGGCCGCCGAGCTGGACCCGCGCCACGGCCCCACCTGGCAACTGCTGGGCATGCTGTACCTCCAGCTCGACAGGGCGGAGGAGGCGCGAGGGGCCATCGACAAGGCGCTGGCGCTGGAGCCGCGCAACGCGCAGGCGCTCTTCTTCCTCGGGCTGCTGCACACGGACCAGGGCCGGACGCGGGAGGCGCTGGACGCCTACGAGCGGGCGCGCGAGTCCGAGCCGGACTTCGCGATGGCGCACTACAACGCGGGGCAGCTGCACCAGGTGCTCGGCCAGCACGGCCCGGCGCTGGAGTGCTTCCAGAAGGCGGCCGACCTGGAGCCTCGGGACTGGAGGACGCGGGCGAAGCTGGTGCAGCTCCACCAGGCGCTCGGCGACAAGGAGAAGCGGGACGCCGAACGCGAGGCGCTGCTGCTGCTACGGCAGGCCGGCAAGGTGGACCGGGACCACTACGTGCGCGAGCAGTTCCAGGAGGCGGGCCGCGAGGTGATGGTGGTGGAGAATTTCGAGCTGGAGGGCGAGTGGGCCAGGCGCTACGAGTTCCAGGTGTTCACGCCGGGCACCCAGCAGCCGACGGTGGTCATCTCCCTGGGCTCCTACGCCTTCACCAACGCGTTCGCGCGAGACAAGAACCCCAACGGGCCGCGGGTGTTCCACCTCGACGCCTACTCCGCGGACCACTCCCACGAGACGTATGGCCTCTACGAGGGCGAGCCCTCCTACGAGGAGACGCGGGCCCTGGTGGTCTCCATCCTGCGCGGAGAGCTCGCGCCCACGTCCTCGACGACGCCCGGGAAGTAGCCCCGCTCACGAGGCCAGCACGGTCCTCGGGTCGACGACGCGCTCGCCCAGGGGCAGCAGCAGGGTGAAGGTGGTGCCGTTGCCGGGCTCGCTGCGCACCCGCATCTCCCCGCCCATCTTCTGGATGAGCGAGTGGCTGATGGACAGGCCGAGCCCCGTGCCCGAGCCCGCCGGCTTGGTGGTGAAGAACGGGTCGAAGATGCGCGGCAGCACCTCGGGAGGAATCCCGTGGCCGGTGTCGGAGACGTCGACGCGCACGTGCTCGCCCTCGCGCGCGGTGCGCACGCGCAGGGTGTGGCGCTGGGGGCCCCCGGACGGCATGGCCTGGAGCGCGTTGATGACGAGGTTGAGGAACACCTGGCTGAGCCGGCTCTCGGTGGAGAACACCGGGGGCAGGGCCAGGTCATAGTCCTTCTCCAACCGGGCGGTGCGCTTGAGCTCGCTCTGGGCCATGCGCAGCACGAAGTCGAGGCTGGCGTTGATGTCCACGGGCGCGAGCGACTCGTCCGGCGCGTGCGAGAAGAAGCGCATGTCGCGCACGATGTCGCGGATGCGCTTGCACCCATCGAGCGACTCGGAGACGACCTCCTTGGCCTCGACGAGCAGGTCCGCGACGTGCGCGGGGAAGCCGGGCGTCGCCGCCAGCTGGCGCTCCAGGTCATCTCGCCAGCGCTCCAGGTAGCTCAAGTTGGAGAGCACGTAGGCGACGGGGTTGTTGATTTCGTGGGCGATGCCCGCCGCGAGCGCGCCCACCGAGGCGAGCCTGTCGTTCTGGATGCTCTGCTGCTCCAGCCGCCGCTTCTCGGTGAGGTCATGCCCCACCACGAGCAGGCGCCGCGCGCTGCCCACCTCCTGCAACGAGGCGGACAGGTCCAACGCGACGCGCTCGCCCCTGGCGGACAGCAGGCCCTGGTTCTCCAGCCGCACCGAGCCGCGCACGAGCAGATCCTGGAGCGCCCGGCCCAGGGACTCGCGCTCGCCCTCCGGAGCGAGTGACACGAAGGAGGCCTCGATCAGCTGGGGCGGGCTGAGACCCAACAGCCGTCCGGCCACCGGATTGACCTCGACCACCCGCCCCGCCTCGTCGAGCACGAAGACGGCGTCGCTGGAGCTCTCCAGGAGCTGGCGGTTGCGCGCCTGCGCCTGCCGCACCTGGATCCGCAGCCGCAGGTGCAGCTCCACCTGGCGCTTGAGCGCGAGCAGACCCTGGCGCTGCGCCTCGGTCAGCGTGCGGGGCTTGCTGTCGATGACGCACAGGGTGCCCAGGTGGAAGCCGTCCTCCGACTGGATGGGCACCCCGGCGTAGAAGCGGATGAAGGGCGCGCTCGTGACGAGCGGGCTGGTGGCGAAGCGCACGTCCTGGGTGGCGTCCTCCACGACGAGGATCTGCTCCTGCTCGATGGCGAAGGTGCAGAAGGAGATGCAGCGCTCCGTCTCGCTCACCCCGGGCAGCCCCACGTTGGCCTTGAACCACTGCCGCTCCCGGTCCACGAGGCTCACGAGCGCCATGGGCACCTCGCACAGGCGCGCGGCGAGCTGGACGATGTCGTCGTACTCGGACTCGGGAGGCGTATCGAGGATGTCGTGGCGCCGCAGGGCCTGCAGGCGCTTCTCTTCGTACTGGAGACCGGGGGGAAGCATGAGAACCTTGATTTGCACCACCTCCTCGCGCACGGCACCCGCACAGGGGCTCTCTGTGGACCGCGCGACAGTCCGGAGGTGTGTCCTTCAACACGGATGCTACAGGCTCCCTGAAGTTCCTCAGCAGGGCTGCATGCAGAGCAGCGGAGCGAGCGGCGTCAGTCGAAGCGACTGTGCCGCCGCGTGTCGCGCATGAAGACGTAGACGAGCAGCGAGCACAGGATGCAGCCGGTCACGTACCAGAAGAACCAGGACTCGTGGCCGGCCAGCTTGAGCCAGGTGCCCACGTACTCGGCGGTGCCGCCGAAGATGGACACCGTCAGCGCGTAGGGCAGGCCCACGCCCAGGGCGCGGATGCTGGCCGGGAAGAGCTCGGCCTTCACCACGGCGTTGATGGAGGTGTAGCCCGAGACGATGACGAGCGCCGCCATGACCAGCAGGAAGGCGGTGAAGGCGTCTCGGGTGCGCGTCAGGGCGGTGAGGAGGGGCACGGTGCACAGCGTCCCCAGCACGCCGAAGCCCATCAGCACGGGCCTGCGGCCGACCTTGTCGGAGAGCAGCCCGAACACCGGCTGCAGCAGCATGTAGACGAACAGGGACGCGACGGAGATGAGCGTGGCCTGGTCCCGGGAGAGGCCCACCGAGTTGACCAGGAACTTCTGCATGTAGACGGTGTACGTGTAGAAGGCGAGCGTGCCACCCATGGTGAGCCCGACGACGAGGGCGATCTCCTTGGGGTGGCGCAGCAGCTCGCGCATGGGCCGGTGCTCCGTCTTCCGGGCGGCCTCGGCCTGGAAGGCCTCCGTCTCCACCATGTTGCGGCGCATGTAGAAGCCGAAGACGGCCAGCGCGGCCCCGCACAGGAAGGGGATGCGCCAGCCCCAGGCCTCGAGCTGGGGCCCCGTCAGCACCAGCCGCTGCAGCAGCAGCAACGTCAGCGTGGCGAGGAGCTGGCCCATGATGAGGGTGACGTACTGGAAGGAGCTGTAGAAGCCGCGGTGGCGGGAGGTGGCGACCTCGCTGAGGTAGGTGGCGCTGGTGCCGTATTCGCCGCCGAGCGAGAGCCCCTGGAGGAGCCGGGCGAGGATGAGGACGATGGGCGCCAGCACGCCAATGCGCTCATAGGTGGGGCAGACGGCGATGATGAGCGAGCCCAGGCACATGAGCGAGACGGACAGGGAGAGCGCGGCCCGGCGCCCATTCAGGTCCGCGTAGAGGCCCATGACCCAGCCGCCGACGGGGCGGATGAGGAAGCCGAGCGCGAAGACCCCGGCCGAGTTGAGCTGCTCGACGAGGGGGTTGTCGCTCGGGAAGAACGACTTCGCGAAGTACAGCGAGAAGGCCGAGTAGATGTAGAAGTCGTACCACTCGATGAGGTTGCCCACCGAGCCGCCGAAGATGGAGAGCACCCGCTGCCGCACACCGGGATCAATGGCGGTCGTTGACGGCGCGGAGGAGGAGGACGCGAGGCTGGACTCGTTCACGGGCGGGGGCAGTATAGACTGAGGCCATGTCCGAGCCCGCCCCGCTCCCGACCTCGTCCGATGGCCTCCCCCTGCCCGCTCCGTCCGAGGCGTCCGGCGTCCCGTGTGAGCGCTGCGGCACCTTCATCCAGGGAGAGCCCCAGCAGATCGGCGTGCGACAGGTGTGCGAGAGCTGCGCGCCCCTGCTCCGCAAGGAGCTCCGGCTCTACCCCACCTGGTACGTGTACGTGCTGGGCATCGTCCTCAACTTCACCCTCGCGGGCATCCTCTCCGCCATCAACTGGAAGCGGCTGGGGGACAAGACCCGGATGCGCAACTCGCTCATCATCACCGCATTCGGGGTGGCCTGGAGCACGCTCGTGGTGGTCTTCGAGTTCAAGGCGGGGGGTGGGATCATCACCAACATCATCGGCACCCGGGTGGCCGCTCAAGCCCTGGCCGGCGTGTACGACGAACACAAGAAGGCGGGAGGAGCCCGGGCCAACCTCCTCTGGCCCTTGGTGAGCCTCGTGGGTGCCTTCGCGCTGCTGGTCGTGGTCGCCGTCGTGTACCTCGGCCTCACCGGCCAGAGGCTGGCGGAGTAGGGCCTCCGGCTCAAATCCAGAAGACGATGTCGCGCTCCTCGTCCGTGGGGCCGGGGCCCTGTCCGCCCTCGCGCAGCCAACGGCGGTAGGCCTCGATGTCGGCGTGGAGCAGATCCGCCTCGGTGCCGGTGAAGACGCCACCGCCGGGGCCGTTGAGCAGGCCCTCGCGCTGCACCCCCATGATGTCCACGTCCTGGAGGATGACCTGCTTCGTGTACCAGTGCACCAGGGGCCGGAGCGTGCGCGCCACCAGGGCCCGTGGCAGGTCATACGGAAGCCGGTAGCTGATGGCGGTGTAGACGAGGCTCTCGGTGGGGCCGATGGGCGTCACCTGGGAGTTGATGGCGAAGCCGCTGCGGTCCCCCCACATGTAGTCCACGCGGGTGATGTTGGGGACGAAGTAGTGGTCCGTGTGGACCATGGGCAGGCCGCTCGGGTTGAAGATGCGGCCGAGCCCCGAGACGGTGTCCTGCTCCTGCTTGTAGGTGACGAGCACGCTGCCCTCGGAGCGCTTCACGGTGGCCGGCACCCGCTTGCGCGCGGGGTTGCGAAACCACCCCTTGTGCACGAAGACGGTGTGCGGCACGTCCATGAAGTTCTCCACGAGGTTCGTCACCCCGTTGGGGAAGCGCGTCACCATGAAATAGACGGTCCACTCGGGCTGACCCCAGTACGGCACCCGGAAGGCGGGGCGGCGGGCCCGTGACGAGTCCCCGCCCATGAAGACGAACACGAGCCCGTCCTGCTCCAGCGTGTCGAAGCGCTGAAGCCGGCCGAGGTCGCACGGCTTCACCTTCAGGCCCGCGCTCGCATGGCCCTGGGAGTCCAACACCTCGCCGCACTGGCTGGGACCCAGCGAGGGCACCTCCACCACCGCCCCCGAGCCGTCATACACCCA
>NZ_DASVWK010000893.1:0-7875 GCF_036389735.1 Archangium sp.
CCTGCTACGCCCGGGGGGGCTGTTGCTCGTGAGCGAGACGTTGTTCCGCCCCGAGCGCCGGGGGCCCTTGCTGCCCGCGCTGCTGTCGCTCTTCATGCTGCTCAGCACCGGGGGGGACAACTTCACGCCGGACGAGCTGGAGGAGATGCTCCGGGCCGCGGGCCTCTCGGACATCCGCTTCTTCTTCAACGGCGCGCGGGGCCTGAGAGACCTCGCGGTGGCTCGCCGCCCGGGCTAGTCGGGGAGCACCCCGGCTTCATTCCGAGTCGGGCTCGCCCCTGCCGGGCCGGCCCTCCATGGTGTCCACGTACACCACGCGCCCTCCCTTGTCCGGCGAGCCACGGGCCGCCTCGCTCTCCTCGGGGGTGTGGGGCGCCCGCTCCTCGAAGCCATCGCCCTCCAGGTTGCGCTGTCGCTGCTCGCTCGTGCTCCCGTAACCCTCGCTCGTCCGCTTCTTCCCTGGCATCGCCGTCTCCCGTGAGGGTCTGAGCACTTAGGGTTGGGACGGGGAACAGGGGAAGCAATGCCTCCGTCCCAAGCAAAACCCCTTCCAGAGGCCAATACGGGGGCTCGCCCTTCCTACCCTCCCCCAGGCGGGCGAGCGCCAGGGGCCACACCCGGCGCGGTCCGGAGCCCACACCCCGGGGGCCCCCTTCCCGGGCTTCCCCCAGGGAGGCGGGGTGGGGCACGTCGGGTGCAGGACCCATGGGGTGACGGGGGGAATGTTCCGCCCGCTCGACTGTCGACGGAGGCGTTCCCCACTGCTATGCACGCCCACACCATGGATGTCCGCCCCTCCCCGCGCCGCGCGCTGCTGTGCGCGCTGGCGCTGCTGATGACCGCCTGCAAGACGCCCTCCGCCACGGGCGGTGGCTCCAGGACGACGACCGGCAACACCTCCGGCTCCTCCTCCCAGGGACAGAACGACGTCCCCCAGGGCGACCCCTTCCCGAAGAAACCCACCGTCGAGGTCCGTAAGGACGCGGCGGCGGACGAGGCGCTCGCCCGGGCCGCGCAGCAGGCGGAGACGGCGCCTCGTAAGCAGGCCGCCGAGGCCTTCCTCGCGGTGCGCAAGGCGTACCCGGAGACGACCGCCGGCCAGGAGGCGCTCTACCGCGCGGGCGTCGTCTTCTACGACTCGCAGGACTACGTCAACGCGCGCAAGACCTTCAACGAGCTGCTCTTCGAGAACCCGCTCCACCCGAACGCCCCGGACGCCAAGCGCCGGCTGGGCCGGGCCGCGCTGGAGGTGGGTGCCTACCGCGACGCCTACCAGACGCTCTACAGCCTCGCCGAGCGCGCCGAGGGCCCCGAGCGCACCCAGTTGCTCGAGGACGCCACGAAGGCCGCGGAGAAGGCGGGCCTCTTCGGACAGGCGCTGCAGATCGCCGTGGACCTGGCCGGCGATGCGCGGGGCCCCGAGGCGCAGCAGGCCGCGGCGGCCCGGGTGCAGCAGCTCGTCGAGGGCCGTGCTGGCTTCATGGACGTGGCCCGGGTGGCGGAGGGGCTGTCCACGTCCAACCCCGCCTGGCCGGTGCTGACCTTCAAGCTGGCGCGCATCTACTACCACCTGCGCGACTGGACGCGCCTGGAGGAGACCCTCAATCGCTTCCTCGCCGAGGCGCCCGCGCACCCCTTCGCCGGTCAGGCCCGCGAGCTGCTCGCGCGCGCCACCCGGCGCGTGGAGGTGCAGCCCAAGACGGTGGGCCTGCTGCTGCCCATGTCCGGCAAGTACAAGGCCGTGGGCGAGGCGGTGCTGCGCGGGGTGAAGCTGGGGCTGTCCGGCAGTGACGTGGAGCTCGTGGTCAAGGACACCCAGGGCGACGTGAACGTCACCGGGCAGGCCATGGAGCAGCTCGCCTTCGACGAGGGCGCCATGGTCGTGCTGGGTCCCATCGTCTCGGATGATGCCCGGCGCGCCGCGCTGGTGGCCGAGGAGCTCCAGGTCCCGCTCATCACCCTCACGCGCCTGGAGGGCATCACCGACATCGGGCCCTACGTCTTCCGCAACATGCTCACCAACTCGGCGCAGGCGCGCGCCATCGCCGAGTTCGCGATGAAGCAGAAGGGGTTCAAGAGCTTCGCGATGCTCTACCCCAACCTGCCCTACGGGGTGGAGCTGGCCAACGACTTCTGGGACCACGTGACGGAGAACGGTGGGCAGGTGCGCGGCGCCGAGGCGTACGCACACGACCAGACCACCTTCACCAACGAGGCCAAGAAGCTGGTGGGCCGCTACTACCTGGAGGACCGGCTCGACTACATCGAGGGCGTGCGCGAGGTGCAGCAGCAGACCACCGGGCAGGACGCGTTCCGCAAGCGCAAGGCCATGGAGAAGATGAAGGGCAACGTGGAGCCCATCATCGACTTCGAGGCCATCTTCATCCCCGACGAGTGGAAGCGGGTGAGCCTGGTGGCTCCGGCGCTGGCGGTGGAGGACATCGTCACCAACGCGTGCGACGCGCGCGACCTGGAGCGCATCCGCAAGACGACGGGCAAGAAGGACCTCAAGACGGTGATGCTGCTGGGCACCAACGCGTGGAGCAGCGTCAAGGGCGCCAGCGGCCTGCCCGAGCTCATCGAGCGCGGGGGCAAGTTCGTCACCTGCTCGGTGTACGTGGACGGCTTCTTCGTGGACTCGCAGCGGCCGGCCACGCAGCGCTTCGTGAAGACCTACCGTCAGGCCCACAACGGCGACCCGGGTCTGCTGGAGGCCTACGGCTACGACACGGCGCGCATGGTGCGGCAGATCCTCGAGAAGCAGGCCCCCAAGAGCCGCGGCGAGTTCCGCGAGGCCCTCGTCAACCTGAAGGACTTCGACGGCGCCACCGGCAAGACGTCCTTCGACGACAAGCGCGAGGCGCGCAAGCCCCTGTTCCTCCTCTCCGTGGACAACAAGGGCATCAACGAGGTGCCTCCGGAGAAGACGGCGGCGCTGGGGGGCTCGTGAGCATGCTCGCGCCGCGCGCGCTCGCCGTGGTGGGACTGCTGGCGCTGGCGGGTTGCAAGCACGCCGCGCCGACGAAGACGGCTCCGGACGTCGCCCTCCTGGAGGCCACTCCGGGCGGCTACCTCGCGGGCCAGGTGGTGGGGCTCGAGGACGGTGCCGTCCTCGACCGGAAGGACTTCGTCTGGACGCTGGCGTTCTCGCCGGATGGCGCGCACGTGGCCTACACGCACCTGGGCGCTCGCGAGTACTTCCTCGCCCTCTGGTCGCTGCGGCCCACGCCGACGCGCGTGGTGGACAAGGGCGTCAACCCCTCCGAGTTCGACCTGGAGGCGCTGGCCTTCTCGGCGGACGGCCGGTGGCTCGCGAGCGCGGGCTGGGACGGAACGGTGCGTCTCCATGACGCGGCCACGGGCGAGCAGAAGGCCCAGGTGCGCCTCGAGGAGCCCCTCACCACGCTGGCCTTCCACCCGTCGGGCGTCTACCTGGTGGTGGGCAGTGCCCGGGGACTCGTCACCACGCTGCGGGTGGAGGACTTGGGCTTCTCCTCGGAGCTGCGGCCCCACACGGACCGGGTGAGCGCTCTCGCCTTCGCGGCGGACGGGACGCTGTACACGGGAGGCTGGGACAAGCGCATCCGCGTCTTCGACACACCCGAGCAGGTGCTGCGGAGAGATCAGACGCGCGTGCACTTCGAGCGGCGCGGGGGCTTCGCCGTGGTGGGGGGCCTCGTCAATGGGAAGTCGCCCGTGGTGTTCGCGCTGGATGCGCGCACCCCCGCCATCGTGCTGGGGACCCAGGCGGCGGCGACGGCCGGCATCGACACGGCCTTCCTGGAGGAGCAGGTGGCGCTGCCCTCGCCGCTCGGCTCCCATCTGGCGAAGGTGGCCCGTGGCCAGCGCCTGCGCTTCAAGGGGTTGGAGCTGGAGGGCGTGGACGTGGCGGTGTGCGACGCATGCCTGCCCCAGGGGGTGACGGGCGTGCTGGGCGCGCCCTTCTCCGAGCGCGTCACCGTGGCCTTCGACGAGCGAACGATCGAGGCGCTCTTCACCCTCAAGGCGCCCGAGTCCGAGCCAGCGGGGCGGGAGTCGCGGGGGCTGATGCTCGCGATGCGCACCAGCCTCTCCTTCGAGGCGCACGTCAACGACATCACCGTCGACGCGGCCGGGCAGCGCCTGGGCGTGGCCTTCTCCGAGACTCCCGCCGAGCGCACCCGTACCCTCTACGAGCGCGAGAAGAAGGGCGTCGAGGAGCCGTTCTCCGAGCAGAACGCCGCGGCGCTGGTGGACGCCGCCACGGGCAAGGTGCTCCAGAAGTGGACGCGGCACCGGGGCGTGGTGGCCACCGCCAGCATCTCCCCGGATGGGCGCGCGCTGGCCAGCGGTGGCTGGGACAAGCGGCTCTACCTGTGGCGCGACGGCCAGGAGGACCCGGTGGACGAGCGTCGCTTCGGCTGGTCCGTGCGCCGGGTGCGCTTCAGCGCGGACGGGCGGCTGGTGGGTGTGGCCGCGTGGACGCCACAGAAGGCCACCGGCAACCAGGAGAGCAACCCCTCCGCGGCCCTCTTCTCGGTGGGCTACACCCTGCCCACGGTGGAGCGGCGCTAGTAGTTGAGGTGGATGGCCTCGCGGGGCAGCCCGCGGGCCCGCAGCGCGTCGATGACCTCCTGCACCATGCCCGACTGGCCGCAGACGAAGGCCAGGGTGTCCTCCACCTGCACCTCGCCCAGGTGGGCCTGCACGTAGCCGGTGAGCCCCTGCCAGCCGCTCGCGCCCGGCTGGCTCACCGTGCGCACCACGCGGATGCCCGCGGACTCCCAGTGGTGCAGCTCGTCCTCGTAGGCGAAGGCCTGGGGGGTGCGCGCGCCGAAGTACAGCATCACCCTCCCGTAGGCGCTCCGCTCGGCGCGGACGCTCTCGATGACGGAGCGGATGGGCGAGATGCCCGAGCCGGTGGCGAACAGGAGCAGGTTGCCGCCGCGGGCCTGCACGAGGGGGAAGCCACGGCCCTCGGGACGCTTGCTGTGCACCTGGGCCCCGGGCTGGAGCCGCATGAGGGTATCCGCCAGCGCGCTGCCCCCCTTGAGGAGGAACTCCCACCGGGTACCGAAGGGCTCGGGCGGCGAGGCGATGGCGAAGGGGCTCTCCCCCACCTCGGGCAAGGCCAGGCGCACGTACTGTCCTGGAGTTCGGTGCGTGCCCACCAGCGGAGTGCCGCCGATGTCCAGGATGAGCTCGGTGAGGTCCTCCGTCGCGGGGAGGACGGCCGCCACGGTGGTGGGGTGCCAGTCGGTCATGACGGCTCTGATTTAACCTGGACCCGGGTCGCCGTCGCCCTTTGATAACCTGGGGGCGTGAAGACCCTGCTCTGGTTGGTGCTGTTGCTCATCGGGTTGGCGGGCGTGGTGCTGCCGGCCGTGTATTTCCATGCGGCCAGCAAGCTGCCCCAGCTCGAGTCGGAGTTCGACGTGGAGACGCAGCTGCGCCACTCCATCGAGGGCGAGCGCATGAGCCTGCGGGCGGGGACCGCCGACCACAATCGCCCCATCACCTACAAGCGGCCGGACTTCGCGAGTCTGCCCAAGGACCTGGTGGCCCTCTACATCGCGCAGCTCGGGTGCCCCACCTACTTCCAGACGCCGCGCGAGGACGGGCCGAAGTGGACCTGGCGCCTCTTCTCGTACGCCACCCTCGGCTCCGAGCCGCGGGGAGATGGAGCCTGCGAGCGCCTGCTCGCCATGCGGCTCGCGGGGGCGCTGGGCATCGAGGGCAAGCTGGAGCGGGTGGTGGCCGCCCACCGCCTGCACACCTTCCTCCAGAAGGATCAGCTCCTGGCCTACGACCTGTCCGCGCTCTACTTCGAGCGCGGCATCGTGGGGGTGGAGGACGCGGCGTACAAGGTGCTCGGGCGCGAGCTGGGCACGCTCCAGCTGGCGGAGCTGGCCGAGCTGTCGCTCATCCTGCCTCCGCACGGCTTCTACCGGACGGCCCGCCTCTGCAAGAACGCGAGCCTCATCCGGCAGAACCGGGACGTGCTGCTGACGGACCTGGCGGGCTACAAGCTCGTCACCGAGGAGCGGGCACGCCGCGCCATGGGCCAGCCGGTGGCCTGCCTGCGCTGAAGCCCCTCACCGGGGCGACAGGAACATCTTCTCGAAGGAGGTCATCCTCACGGACACGTCCCGGCGCTCCTCGGCACTGCCCGCCGTCTCGGCGCTCTTGCGCAGCTCGCCGAGCATCGTGAAGGTGGCGCGGCTGCGCAGCTTGCCGGCTTGATCCAGCTCGTGGGCCTTGCGCTCCAGCTTCTGGGCGCGCTGGAGGAGCGCGCTCCGGGTGGGGGCGTTGGGCCGGGGGACCTTCTCCTCCTTCGGGCTCGTCGGCGTCGGGTCCACCGGGTTGCCGGGGGGCACTTGCGCCACCGCCGTGCCGCTGTCCGGCTTCTCCTGGGAGGGAGCGGGAGTCTCCGTGGCCGGGGGGGTGGCCGTGGAGGGCTGGACCTGGGCCGTGCCCGTGGAGGGCTGGGCCGGAGGCGGCGTCTGGGGCTGCGTCGGAGCCGGAGGCGTGACGGTGGCCTGGGGCGGCGGCGGGGTGGGCGTCGGCTGGCGCAGGGCGAGCACGACTCCTCCGACGGCCACCAGGGCGAGGGCCCCCAGGCCCACGGGTAGCAGGCGGCGCAGCGGCGAGCGGGCCCCCGACTGCACGACCTCGGTGGAGGGCTCGGGCGACATCACCGCGGGCGGCGCGGGAGGCGTCGGCGGGGGCTCCGGGTGCGCCTGGACGACGGGCTCGGGGACGGCGGGCTTCGCGGGGACGGAGACCTGGGCCGGTGGGTGGGCGAGGGTGTCGCGCAGCCGCTGGAGCTGGCGACGCAGCGACTCGGCGGACCCGGGGCGTGCCTCCGGGTCCTTGGTGAGCATCTGGAGGACGAAGGCGTCGAGCGCGGGCGACAGCTCGGGGACGAACTCCGAGGGCCTGGGCGGCCGTGCGTCCACGTGCTTCATCAGCAGGTCCACCGGTGAGGTGCCGGTGAAGGGCAGCCGGCCGGTGACCATCTCGAAGGCCACCACGCCCAGGGCGTAGAGGTCGGTCATCGGGCCCACGGGCTGACCGCGGGCCTGCTCGGGCGCCATGTACTCCGGGGTGCCCACCACCATGTCCGTGCGCGTCTGCGCGGTGCGCCCGGTGGGCAGGCCCATCTTGGCCAGGCCGAAGTCCAGCAGCTTCACGTAGCGCGAGCCGTCCGGCTGCTGCACCAGGAAGATGTTGCTCGGCTTGAGGTCTCGGTGGACGACACCGGCCCCGTGCGCGGCACCCAGCGCGCTGAGCACCTCGTCGAGGATGTCCAGCACCTCGGGCACCGGCAGCCTGCCCTTGTCGGCCAGGTGCGCGTCGAGGGCGACGCCCTCGAGGTACTCCATGATGATGTACTGCCGGCCGTCGGGGACCTGGCCGAAGCCGAAGATGTCGACGATGCCCCGGTGGCGGATGGCGTTGACGGCGCGGGCCTCGGCCAGCAGACGCGCCACCTGCTCCTCGGCCGCGGCGAGCTCCGGGCGCAGCACCTTGACCGCCACGCGCTTGCCGATCAGCGGCTGGATGCCGTCGTACACCAGGCCCATGCCGCCCACGCCGATGCGCTGGCGCAGCTCGTACTCACCGAGCTTCAGCCCGATGAGGGCATCCTGTGGGGAGAAGTCATCCGAGAAGTGGACGGTCTTCCCGGGCGACGTGCGTCGCGAGCCTCCTGTCTCGTCACCGAAGGGCGACGTCGAAGGAGGGCCGAGCAGCATGGTGCCATCGCGCGGGCAGACGTCCGTGTCTGTCGGCACGGCGAGACCACAAGTTTCGCAGAGACGGGGGTCAAACATCGGGAGATGGCCACAGGCTAGCAGACCCGAGGCCAATTCCCACAAGCAGCCGAGGGAGCAC
>NZ_DASVWK010000894.1:0-1838 GCF_036389735.1 Archangium sp.
CTCGCGTAGTTGAAGGACAGGCCCAGGTTCCAGTCCAGGTGCTTGCCCACCTGGGAGCCGTGCAGGT
The DNA here is from genome assembly GCF_036389735.1 of Archangium sp. Taxonomy (GTDB): domain Bacteria; phylum Myxococcota; class Myxococcia; order Myxococcales; family Myxococcaceae; genus Archangium. The sequence continues at coordinate 68 of NZ_DASVWK010000894.1, forward strand.
TCAGCACGTCGCGCGAGCTGGGGCCCGGTTTGTACTGCTGCACGTCGATGCTCTGGGAGGCTTGCGAGGCGTCCTGGGCGCTGGCGGGAGCCGAGACGAACACGGCGGCCAGCAGCCCCAGCACGCCCCAGCCCATTGCCGAGCCACGGAGGGCCTGGCGACGGCGCAGCAGGGGCACGGCGAGCAGCGCCAGCAGGGGCAGCAGGGCGCCCGAGCCGGTAGAGGAGCAGCCACGGCCCGCGACCACCAGGTCGTCCGTGTAGTCGCGCGGGTTGCCGCCGGCACTGACTTCGTCTCCATCCCTCAAGCCACCGTGGTCGGTGTCGGGGTCGTTCGGATCCGACTCGGTGGCGTCGAGACGACCATCGTGGTTGGCGTCCTCGGTGCCGTCCTTCAGTCCATCGTTGTCGCTGTCCGGGTTGCGTGGATCGGTGGTCGTGGACGGATCGCTGTCCGGCTGGAAGTTCGGCGAGGACCTGTCGGTGCCGGGCAACGCCATGCTGGCCGTCACACCGCGCTCGGTGCCGTCGTTCAGGCCGTCGTTGTCGCTGTCCGGGTCGAGCGCGTCGATCAGGTCGTCTCCATCGGTGTCGGTGAGGCCGTCCTCGCTGTCCACGATGCCGTCATCGTCGGCGTCGGGGTCGCTCGGGTCGAGGCCGAGCTCCAGCTCGGAGTCATCGTCGATGCCGTCGTTGTCGGAGTCCACGCGGCCCACGGTCACGGTGACGGTGACGATGGCGGTGCCTCCATTGCCGTCCGACACCGTGTACGTGAACGTCACCGCGCCCGTGAACCCAGGCGTCGGCGTGAACACCACGCCCGTACCATTCGGCGCCACGGACACCGTGCCGCCACTGGCCGGCTGAGTCACCGCCGCCACCGTCAGCGTCTCGCCCGTGTCTGGCGCGCTCGTGTCGTTGGCCAGCACGTCCAGCGTCTTGGGCGCGCTGCCCGCGGGCACCGAGAACGTGTCGGCCACACCTGTCGGCGGATCATTCACCGCCAGCACCATCACGGCGACCGTCGCCGTGTCCGTGCCGCCGTTACCGTCCGACACCGTGTAGGTGAACATCACGGGGCCGTTGAAGTGGGGCGCCGGCGTGAAGCGAACCACGCCGCCCTCCAGCGTCACCGAGCCGCCGCTGGCGGGCTGCATCACCGCCGTCACCGTCAGCGGCTCGCCCGTGCTGTCATTGGCCAGCACGTCCACCACCGTGGCGCCGCTGTCCTCCGCCACTGTCACCGCATCATCCACGGCGTCGGGTGAACTATTGAGCACGAAGGAGGCGGTGACGGTGCAGTCACTCGTCACCGCGGCCGTGGTGTAGGTGGTACCAGAGAGGATACCGCCGCAGCCCGTTACAGCCTGAACCGAGTAGCCGGTGGCGGGCGTCACGGTGAAGGAGGTGGTGCCGCCATGCGCCACCGTGACGCTGTTGGGCGAGAAGCTGCCCTGGCCAGCGGCCACCTGGGTGCTGACGGTGTACTCGTTGAGCACGAAGGAGGCGGTGACGGTGCAGGCCGAGGTAACGGCGCCGGTGGTGTAGGTGGTACCAGAGAGGGTGCCACCGCAGCCCGTTACAGCCTGCACCGAGTAGCCAGTGGCGGGTGTCACGGTGAAGGAGGTGGTGCCGCCATGCGCCACCGTGGCGCTGTTGGGCGAGAAGCTGCCCTGGCCCGCCGCCACCTGGGTGCTGACGGTGTACTCGTTGAGCACGAAGGAGGCGGTGACGGTGCAGGCCGAGGTAACGGCGCCGGTGGTGTAGGTGGT
>NZ_DASVWK010000895.1:0-11547 GCF_036389735.1 Archangium sp.
TGCCCAGGAAGCGCTGCTGGGAGAACACCTCGTTCGTGCGCACGCCCTGCTTCTCCAGGTGACGCACGGGCAGCAGGTGCCCGCCGGTGGAGCGCGGGGCCACCCAGGCGACGCGCTTGCCCTCGAGCGTCTCCAGGGAGAGGGGCTCCTCGGCCCGGCACACCAGGGCCGCGTGGTAGTGCCAGCTCCCCGAGCGCACCGCGCGCAGCACCGCGCGCGCCTGCGGCTCGAAGGCCGTGCACTGCTCCGCCGTGCCCCAGACCATGTCCACCCGGCCCGCCGCCAGCTCCGTCTCCAGCACCTCGTACGTGGCCGCCAGCTCCACCACCACGGGCCGTCCCAAACGCTCGGACAACACCCGCCCGAACAGATCGACCCGGACGTGATCCCTCACATCTCCCAGGGACGGGTAGATCATGAACCGGATGGGGGTGGTCGACGCCGTCACGAGTGGAGTCCTCCTTCATGCCCCCCACGACCTCGGGCAGACGCCGAGCCGTTTGTGTCCCCCATCATGCACAATTCCACATGGGATTGCACAATTTCCCAGGTTCACTGGATGGGATGGACTGTCGGGGTACTCCAGGAGTCCCTGGATGTAGGACGACCGCTCAGAAGGCGCTGAAGGTGGTGATGGTGTAGGTGTCCTTGATGCCGGGCAGGGTCTGGATGCGCTCGGTGACGAAGCGGCCGATGTCCTGGTCCTTGTCGAGATGGAACTTGGCCAGCAGATCGTACCCGCCCGAGGTGGAGTGGACCTCGGCGGCCTCATCGACCTGATCGACGATCATCGCCGCGGTCTTGTAGGTCTGCCCCAGCTCACACTTGATCATGACGAAGATGGTGTGCACGGGGGCTCACCCTATCACGCCACGTCGGGGATCGGACCCGAGGCCGGAGCCGACGCGGGAGCCGCCGCACCGAGGCGCGCGAGCCGACGCATGGAACTCTTGCCCACGATGATGTCCACCATCTTCCGCGCGCGCGTCCAGACGCTCTCCTGCACGTAGGGGATGCCGTACTTCCCGCACAGGGCGCGCAGCTTTGGCTGCACGCGCTGGTACTGGAGCATCGACAGGTCCGGGAAGACGTGGTGCTCGATCTGGTAGTTGAGCCACAGGTGGAGGTAGTCGTTCCAATCCCCGCCCGTGCGGTAGTTGGCGCTGCCAATCACCTGCTGGAGGTAGCGCTCGCCACGCCCCTCCGGGGAGGAGTCGAAGCGGTACAGGTCCTCGCCGGTGTGGTTGGGCCCCACCACGAGGAAGGTGTGCACGTTGGTGATCACCTCGGCCATGAGCGAGTTGCACAGGGCGCTGAAGGCGGCCCAGGCGCCCAGCGGCAGGAAGAGCGCGGGCAGCAGGACGAAGTTCCAGGCGATGTAGGGCGCGTAGCCGCTCAGCAGCACCTCGCGCCACTCCGCGCGGGTGAGTGGCCCGTTGGGACGGTGCTTGCGCCGCAGCGAGGCGAGCGTCTCCGGGGCGTAGTAGCTGGCCCGCCAGGTGATGGCGAGCAGCGCGAGCTGGAGGTAGCGCAGCGCGAGCGGGCGGTTCGGATCACGCAGGGAGCCCTCGGCGTTGCGCTCGAGCAGATCCGGATCCGCGTCCTCGCCGGTGAACGAGTGGTGGAGCACGTTGTGCTCGTAGACCCAGGCGTCGGGGAGGATCCAGTCGAGCCAGTCGAGGAAGCGGCGGCGCCCCTTGGCGAAGCCCTTGCTGGTGCGCTCGACGGGAGCACCCGGAACGCGGTCGTAGCCGCGGTGCCCCACGTGGTGCATGAGCAGCCAGCGCGTGGAGCGGCCGAAGCCCAGGCCCAGTGCGCTCAGCGGATTGGGCATCAGCCAGCACGTGGCCAGCCCGAGCACCGTGGCCGTGCGGCCCCAGCGCTCGATGCGGCGCAGGTGGGCGTGGTCCGCCTCGCTGACGGAGGCATCGACCTCGGTGCGCAGCGCGCGGATGTCGCGCAGGAAGCCCTCCACGTCCACGGACGTGGGATCGAAGTCAGGGGTGGCGCGGGACATGCGGGGGACCTCGGAGACTCGGGGCGGGCGGAGCGGGATGGGGGGAACAAGATGAGCGGGCCCGCCGATGGGTGCTCGGGGGCGCACGCTACCCGTGGGTGGGTGGTTCCGGGAAGGGGTTCGCACGCTCGGATGGTAGCCCGCTAGCCTGCCCGCCCATGTGGGTTGCGCTGCTTACCTTACAGCAGGCTCAGCACCGGCTGGTCCGACCCTTCCGCGAGGTCCTGGATTGAAGGTCACCACCTCCCTGCCGCGCTACGGCTTCGCGGCCCTCGTCACGGGCCTTGCCCTGCTCGTGCAGTTGTTGCTCCAGCCCTACGTGCAGACCACGCCCTTCCTCCTCTTTTTCGCCGCCGTGATGCTCTCAGGGTACCGAGGCGGCGGCGGAGCCGGGGTGCTGGCCACCGGCCTGTCCGCCCTGGCGGCGGACTATTTCTTCCTGCCCCCGCGGTATGCGTTCTCCCTGGGCCCGAAGGACCTCGTCTCGGTCTCCATCTTCGTGCTCATTTCCCTCCTCATCACCCTGTTGAACGTCCGTGCGAAGGCCGATCGGGCGCACGCCAAGGCCCAGCAGCAACGGCTGCGCCGGCTCTTCATGGAGGCGCCCGCCATCGTCAACACCCAGGTGGGGCCCGAGCACGTCTTCGAATTCGTCCACCCGCACACCTACAAGGTGACGGGCCCCCGGGAGCTGGAGGGCAAGCCCCTCCGCCAGGCTGTTCCCGAATTCGAGGGACAGGGTGTCTACGAGTTGCTCGACCGCGTGTACCAGACCGGTGAGCCCTTCGTGGGAAAGGGGCTCCCGCTCCTCTTCAAACATGCCGGCACGGGAGCGAGGGAGGAGACCTTCTTCGACATCACCTACCAGCCCATGCGCGACGCCGAAGGGCGCATCGAGGGGGTGATGACCTTCGCGGTGGACGTCTCCGCCGAGGTCCTCGCCCGGCGCCAGCTGGAGGCGAGCGAGGCACGCCTGCGGCTCGCCACCGAGGTCTCCGGGGTGGGTATCTGGGAGGTGGATCTCGCGACCGGGAAGACGTGGCGCAGCGAGCAACACGACCGGGCCTTCGGCTACACGACCCGGCCCGAGCAGTGGAGCGTCGAGCACTTCCTCCAACACATCCACCCCGAGGACCGGGAGCGTGTCCACCAGGCGTTCGGTCGGGCCCAGGACACCCGGGGGGAGTTCGACGTGGAGTTCCGCGTGACGTGGCCGGACGGAAGCCCGCACTGGATGGCCGTGCACGGCGGCGTCCAATTGGATGCCTCGGGCAAGCCCACCAGACTGGTGGGGACCAACCTCGACATCACCCACCGGAAGAAGGTGGAGCAGGAGCTGGAGCGGGCCGTGCGCCTGCGCGACGAGTTCCTGTCGGTGGCGTCACACGAGCTGAGGACCCCGCTGACCTCCTTGATTCTCAAGCTCCAGACCTTCTCCCGGGCCCTACGGGCCGAAGCGGACTCACCCTGGGCGGAGCGCCGTCGCGGGGATGTCGAGATGATGGGCCGGCAGGTCAAGCGCCTGTCGGACCTCGTGGACGACCTGCTCGACGTGTCGCGCATCAGCACCGGGCGGCTGGACCTGCAGCTCGAGCCAGTGGACCTCGTCGAGCTGGTGCGGGGCGTCGCCTCGCGATTGGAGCCCTCGGCGGAGCGAGCCCACTGCACGCTCGAACTCGACCTGGGCGGGCCGTTGGTCGGCCAGTGGGATCGGCTCCGGCTGGAGCAGGTGGTGGAGAACCTGCTGTCCAATGCCATCAAGTATGGGGCGGGCAGGCCCATCCACGTCCGCGTGGGAAGCGACCTCGGACGCGCCTCGCTCGTGGTCCGGGATCAGGGCATTGGCATTCCTCCCGAGGCGCTGGAGCGCATCTTCGGTCGCTTCGAGCGCGCGGTGTCCGATCGCAACTACGGCGGCCTGGGCCTGGGCCTCTACATCACGTGGCAGATCGTCTCCGCGCTCGGGGGAAGCATCCACGTGGAGAGCCTCCCGGGTCAGGGCGCCACCTTCACGGTGGACCTGCCCCTCCCGAGCGCCTACGCCGAACCTCCCCACGCGAGTCTTTAGTGCGAGTCGGGCATGGAACTGTTTTAGTGCTGAACATGGTCCGTATCACCATCATAGGGCTTCTCGGCGTTCTCACTGCGTGCAGCGGTAGCCAGACACATCCGTCCCTGGAGCCCTCCCGAGGATTGCCTCAAGATCTGTATGAGTCTGTTCTGGTCCTCAGATTCATTCCTGGAGAGCAGGCCGAGCACTCCTGGCAATCTGCATCGACATGGGAGCAGGAGTTGAGCGACCTGCGTGCAAGCGCCGCTTCTGACGCAGGCCGCATCGTGTTTGCGTCCAGCCGTCCACGAAACTGTGACCAGGAGCAGATCGACTGCCACCGTGACTGCATGAGGCGCAAGCCGCCCTATCCGCATGGCGCACGTCGGAGCCATGGCCATATCGAATACTGCGACAACAAATGCCTGAATGAGTATATGGATTGCCTGAGGCTCCAGAAGCTGGAGGCCTTGAGTTTTCCGGCCATTCATCGTGCCGTGGATTGGATGAGGCGCCATCAACAGGAAGTCCTGGTTGGCACCATCATTGTTGCCGCGGGGGTCGCCTTTGTTGTCATCTCCGCTGGCGCGGGATTGATTGTCCTCGCCCCCATGGCACTGCTGACATGAGCCTCGACATCAACGCAGCTTGCGGTGCCCTCCAGAGGCTACAGGAGGAGATCGGCGCGCCACCAGGTTCGGAGCCGCTCAAGACGGCGGCGCTCGCGCTCCATTTCATCTGGGGCAGTGGTCACCTGTACAACTTCGAGGACTACCTGGCTTGTTTCAACCAGGGCGATTCACCTACCTCGTCCTCTCCTTTTGATACACGAGCGCAGGCCGAGGCCTCGTTACAGCAGCCGAGAGATCCTCGACATGCGCACAGCGTGGCCATCGCGGGCACCCGATACTCTGTCGGTTACACACTCGAGCGCGGAGCCAGATTCCTGGTCCGCGTCCCCGAGAGCGCCGAGCTGACCACGACCATCCAGACCCCGACTCCCCTCATGAGTGAGGCCCTTGCCGCCCTCCGCCAGGCACGTACGTCTGTCCACTCTCCCAAGGACAAGGAGTCCGTCGACACCGCCTTGCTCGCGCTCCAGTTCATCCTGGAGAGCGGCCAGTCGCCCCTCTTCGAGAACTTCCTCGGCAGTCTTGATTCAAAAGCCCTCCCCCTCCCGCTCTGCTCCTTTGCTACCCGGCAAGAGGCGGATGTCTGGCTGAATTCCCACCCCAGGCCCCCCCACGGCGCTCGGGTGCAGATCGCAGGCCAGCGTTACTCCGTCGGGTACTCGCGCGACAGCGGACTCCGGGTACTGGTTCGCTTGCCCTCGCTGGCGGAGATGGACCTCATCAGGCTCTCGGAGGAGCACGACGAGTAGCGCCTACGCCTGCTCACGCCCCGAGTTCATGTCGCCAGCAACCGGCCGCGTCTCGCCCTCCTCCTCCACGCGGGCCTCCTCGCGACGCAAGGGCACCTGCTCGGTCCAGGTGCGGCGCTCCACCGCCTTCTTCAAGTGGACCTCCTCGTAGACGACGGGGCGCTTCACCACCTCCACGTCCTCGCGCCACAAGGGGAAGACCTGCTCCGTCTCCTCGAACGGGACCGAGCCCCGCGCCGAGTCCGCGGACGCGCCCGGCTGCACGGGGATGCGCTCCACCACGAGCTCCTCGCGCCGCACCTCCACCGTGAGCTGCCTCAGCTCGGTGCGCACCACCTTGCGCACGCGCACCGCGCCCACGTCCCGCGTGTGGATCCGCGAATGGACCTCCTCGCGCGCCAGGGGCACCCGCACCTCACCCTCCTCCGCTCGAGGGCGCACGCTGGCGACGGGCGCCTCGGGCCTGACGGCCGGCTCCGTCCAGGTGGGAGTGCCCCCCTCCTGCCCGCTGGAGGTCTCGCGTGGCGCGGCCCCCGCGAGCAGCAGCACCTCCCCCTCCGACACCGTCCCCACGTCACTGCGGGAGATGATGAGGCGCTGCGGCCAGAAGAAGCCGCGCTCCACCACCAGGGAGCCCGCCTCGAGCCCCACCAGCGTGCCCAGGCGCCTGCCGTCCGCCGCCCGCACCGCCAGCCCCGTCCTTAGTTCGTCCGTCCCGTCCGAAGCCATGCCCGTCCCCTCCCGTCAGTGCAGATCGTGCTCCAGGTCCTTCGCGCCCTCGTGCGTACCGGGGCGCCGCTCCTCCTCCGGGCCTCGCCGCGCTCCACGCACCTCACGCCACGGCGCCGGACGCGACTGGAGCGCGGGCTCTCCGCGCTTCTTGAAACGGCGACCGGTCCCGGACATCCACGGGGCCGCCACACGTCCGGCGATCAGCGCGCGTCCGAGCGCCGAGCCCACCACCGCGCCCACCACCGACGCGAGCCCGCTCCATCCCGGCTGCGGCAGCACGCCCACGCTGCCCGAGCCCACCATCGCCGCCAGCAGGAGCGCGCCCGCCCAGGCGAGCAGTCCGTGCAGGTACGCGCCACGGATGCCGCGCTCGGCCGAGGCGGAGGCCCCCGCCCACGACGCCACTCCCGCGGCGAGCAGCGGTGCCGCCACCCACCACAGCCGACGCCCGAGTCCGGGCTCCACATCGTCAACGAGCGCCCGCGGTGCATCGAAGCGCAGCAGCACCAGCCACAGCGCGGCCCCCAGCAGCGCACCGGTGGCCACGGCGCCCCAGCGCACGCCTGGCCACGGGCGGAACGTCCTTAGATGCGTCTCGTCCATGGTGCCTCTCCTCCTTCGAGGATGCGGATCACGAGCACCCCGGCGGGCGCTCATCCAGCACCATGTGCAGCCCGGTCCCCTGGTGCAGCGCGCGCGGAACGCCACATCGGGAGGGCAGCCAGACAGGAGGGGCTCCTGCCCTCGCCACGAGGGCGGGCGGACAGGCGGCCCCGGAACTCAGCGCTGCATGGCCTGGAGCAGCTCCAGCGCCTCGGTGACGGCCTGCCAGACCTGCATGGCCTTGAGGCTCTCCTCGCCGCTCTGAATCGTCCGCTTGGCGATCCGCTCCAGCGGGGCCAGCGCGTTCTCCACCAGCGAGATCTGCCGGCCCATGTCGGCCGGCAGCGGCGCCGAGGCCGCCCGTTGCAGCGACTGCGCGGGCGTCGCCACGGGCTGGCGATCCGCCATCGTCCGCACGGCCTGCGTCAGTTGCTCCATCACCGGCCCCATGTCCGTCGTCTGGGCCGGCGCCGCCACCGCGCGCTCCGCCAGCACCCGCAGCACCTTCGCCAGGTGTTGCAGGTACGGCGTCAGGTCCGTCCCCGGAGGCACCTGCACCACCGGCGCCGGCAGCTCCCTGCGCGCCAGCTCCAACAGCGCCTCGCGCAGCGCCTCGAGGCGAGGCGTCACCTCGGCCATCGGGCCCGCTCCCGTGGGCTGGCGCGACACCTCGGCCGCCCGCACCACCGCGTCCGCCACCGAGCCGAGCTGCTCCTCGATCGCGCCGAGCTGACCCGTCACCCGGGCCACCGGATCGTCCTCCTTCCCGCCCATCCGCTTCACCCGCGCGAAGCCCTGCTTGATCTCCTCCCAGCGCCTGGCCTGCTCCGGCTTGAGCCGCCCGCGCATCTCCTGGAGCTTGAGCAGGTTCTGCTCCGCCGCCGTGGTGAGCGTCTGCGACTCGCCCTGGTAGTGGTCATCGATCAACCGCTCCAGCTCGTCGTCCGTCATCGCCGACATCACCTTCTCGGCGACCTTGCTCATGTTGCGGTAGCTGCCCTGGAGCTTGAACACCGGCTCCATCCGGAAGCGCTCATCCTGCGCCGCCGAGGCGATGTATTGCAGGTTCACCTTCAGCAACACCTCCTGCACCCGGAACAGCCGCTGGAACACCGCGACGATCTCCTGGAGCTCCGCCGCCCCGTAGCCGTAGGCCAGCTCGCCGCTGGGCACGTCCTCGCCCTTCGCCATGCGGATGAGCTTGTAGGTGTCACCCGGCTCGCGCGTGGCGAGCGGCGCCAGCACGCTGTTCGAGGTCAGCGCGTTCTCGATGTAGCTGAGCGCGAACAGGTCCTCCTTGCCGTCGAGGATGTCACCCAGGTTGTAGGTGTCCGCGCGGTTGGCGAGCATGTCCGGGATGCGGAAGCGGTCGCCCGTCTCGGTGTACGGGTTGCCCGCCATCACCACACAGAACTTCTTGCCGCGCAGGTCATACGTGCGCGTCTTCCCGTTCCACACGCCCTCGATGCGCCGCTGGCCGTCGCACAGCGAGATGAACTTCTGGAGCAGCTCGGGATCCGTGTGCTGGATGTCGTCGAGGTAGAGCATCACGTTGTTGCCCATCTCGAAGGACAGGTTGATGCGCTCCACCTCCTGGCGGGCCGTGGCGTTGGGGGCCTCGGCCGGATCCAGCGACTTCACCGAGTGGCCGAGCGCCGGGCCGTTCACCTTCACGAAGGTGAGCCCCAGCCGGCTGGCCACGTACTCCATCAACGTCGTCTTGCCGTAGCCCGGAGGCGACATGAGCAGCAGCATGCCCATGCGGTCCGTGCGCTTGTTCTCCCCCGCCGCGCCGAGCTGCTTGGCGAGGTTGGCGCCGATGAGCGGCAGGTACACCTCGTCGATCAGCTTGTTGCGCACGAAGGACGACAGCACCTTGGGAGTGAACTCCTCCAGGCGCAGCCGGCGGCGCTCGCGATCCAGCAAGTCCCGCAGCAGCGCGCGGTAGGCGTGGTAGGCCGGTACGCGCACCTGCCGGAAGTCGCTCAGCCGCGCGAGGAACTCGTCCAGCCGCAGCGGCAGCTTCCGGTCCTGGATGCGCGGGTGCTGACCCAGCATCCCAGGGACCTCGGTGGACGTGAGGGCACCCGCCACATCGCGATCCAGCTTGCGCTCGGTGAGCAGCACCACCGCGGCCTCCGTCGCCACGTGGGCCGCCGAGCCCGGGCCGCCCTCGCGACGCGCCAGGAACGCCTCTACCCACGCGCGCACCACGCGCAGGCGCTCGGGCAGGTTCTTCTCCAGGCCGCGCAGGTCGTCCTCGAAGGCCGAGCGCGTCCCCGACCTGTCCAACTGCGACAGCAGCGCGTCCTTGAGCGCCACCGCCTCGGCGCTGGTGGTGAGGCGCGGGCGATCCACGCCCAGCTCCTCCACCAGGTAGCGCCCGGCGAGCCGCGATTCCGCGGGGCCATGCTCCACGCCCAGGGCCTTGAGGAAAGCACCGATGCGCTCACCCAGCTCGTTGCCCAGGTGCACCAACTCCGCCGCCTCACCAAAGGCGGTGCGCAACCGGTGCAGACTGCGCGCGCGGCGGTGGAAGAGCGCCTTCTCGTCGCCCTCGCCACCGAAGGCCCAGAAGAGGGCCGCCCAGGCGCGCGGCGTGGGAGCGAAGCGCAGCAGACCCGCCCCCGTGTGCATCGCGAGCAGCTTCTCCAGGATGGCCGCCGCGTCCGTGTCGTGGATGCCGCGCTCGTAGCCCTCGTCGTACCGGTCCGCCGAGTACGCGCGCACCTTCTCCAACAGCCCGCCCGGCTCCAGCACCGCCTGGTGCAGCGCCGTGAGCGTCACGGTGCCCTTGCTCTCCTCCGCGTCCAGCAGCACCTGCGCCGCGAGGTACTCGGCGCGGTACACGTGGGGCGTCTCGGAGACGAGGTGCTGCTCCCACAGCTCGCGGTACTTCTCCAGCTCGGCGCCCTCCAGCTTCTGGGCGTAGTCCGTGCCGGTGAGCTGGAGGTAGAGCGCGCCCTCGCGCGGCACCAGCGTCAGGTCCAACGGCTGGGTGTTGACGTTGAAGCGGTGCTTGCCGAACTTGATGACCGGCGCGCCCGAGCCCTCCTCGTAGAGGTCCTGGCGGTCCCGCAGCGTGCGCAGGGAGTCCTGGCGCGCCGTCTTCACGCGGCTGAGCACCTCGTCCGCGCGCACGCTGTCCTGGAGCCCGAGAAGCTGCTCGGCGAGCTGCCGCAGCTTCTGCACCATGGAGTCGCCGGCGAAGTACGAGTTGAGCTCGTCCTCGTCCTTGAAGGACTTCGCCCGGCGGTTGACGCCGACGAGGATGCGCTCGGCGGCGCCGAAGAGGTTCTGCGCCCGGCGCTGGCGCTCGTCCACCAGCGCCTGCTTCTTCTGTCCGAAGGCCTCGAGCAACTCCTCGCGCTTCTGGGTGAGCTGGCCGAGGAACTCGTCGAACTCGCCGAAGCGCCCCTCCATCTCCTCCAACTGCACGGTGAGGCGCGAGAGGCCCTCGTCGCACTTCTCCGGCGAGTCCGCCACCGACAGCGCGCTCTCCACCGACTGGCCGAGCAGCTTGAACTGGGCGCCGAACTCGGCCCGCTTCTCGCGGCCCACCAGCTCCTTGCGCTTGACGGACAGGCCCGCACGCACGCGGTTGAGGCGGGAGAACAGCTCGGAGATGCCCTCGAGGATGCGGGCGCGCGCCAGCGGATCGCCCACCTGGAGGCCACCCACCGTCTCGCTCAGCACCTCCAGGCCCTTGCCCACCTGCTCGATGTCCTCGCCGAGCGGCTCCATCTCGCGGGTCGTCTGGAGCGGCTCCAGCTTCTGCAGCAGCACGTCCAGGCGCTCGGCGAGCGGCTGGAGCGCCTCGCCCCGCTGGAGGAACTGCACCGCGTCGGAGCTGACGCGGTCCGTCTCGTCGGAGACCTGCTTCTCCAGGGCCTCGATCCGCGTCACGTCGACGTAGCGGATCTCCTTGAGGGTGATGAGGTGGCCGCGCTGCTTGCGCAGGTCCGAGAGGGCATTCATGAAGCCCTCGGCGCTCTGGAGCTCCTCGGGCCGCACGCGCAGCAGCACCTGCTCCTGGGCCGTCTGAGCCCCGGTGATGGCGTCCGTCGCGCGCTTCTGGAGGGCGAGCACCTTCTCGAACTCGTCGATGATGAGCTCGGAGGTGCGGCGCAGGGACTCGATCCCCTCCTGGAGCGACGTCTCCTCGTGCGCGAGCCAGTAGAAGGCATCGAGCATGCGGGTGGAGGAGGTGGCGAGGTCCTCGTAGGTGCGCCGGGAGGGCTTGTCCGTGCGGGCGACGCGCACGAGCGTCAGCGCGTCGGAGATGCCGCGCACCAGCTCGGCGTTGCCCACCTTGCCGAGGTAGCCGGGCGCGGGGGGCATCTTCGCGGCGTGCTCGGCCGAGACGAAGGGCGTCTGCCACACCTGCATGGGGTGCACGCGCGTGGGGTCGTTCGAGGTGGCGCGGAACACCACCAGCCGCCCGTCGGCGAAGAGGCTGAAGCCGTGGCAGACGAGCGGGTTCTGCACTTCCTTGCGCACCAGGTTGTACGGGAAGAGGACGTAGCTGCCCTCGGTGCGGTTGTGGAAGATGTAGAGCACGTCCTCGCCGTTGGGCGAGCGCAGCGTGCGCTTGTACTCCATGCCCGCGCCGCCAGCCTCGCCCTCGAAGACCTTGTAGTCGCCCGTCTGCAGGTAGTAGCCGCCGGGGAAGACGATGCCCTGGTCCTCCGGCAGCCGCACGCACGCCTGGCCGATGGCGTCGATGCGCACCACGTGCTGCGTGCGCGAGTTGAAGACGAGGTA
>NZ_DASVWK010000896.1:0-12390 GCF_036389735.1 Archangium sp.
CGGTCTCTCCTTCCTCCGGCCGGACGAGGAGCGGGCGCCGCGCGGCGGGGATGCGTTGGGGCTTCGCCTGCGCGGACCGGGCCTCTTCGGGGTCGGCTCCGTGGAGGCGGCCTTCCGACGGCGCACGGCGGGCTTCTCCGATGGCGTCCACGCGGACACCGGCTCCTTCCGTCAGGTCTCGCTGCGCGCCGTACAGCCACTGGGGCCCTGGCGCCTCACCCTGCTCGGGGACGATCGGCTCTCGGTGGATCCGCGGCGGCCCTTCTCCAACACGCCGCTGGAGGCGCGCACGCTGGGCGTGGGCTTCGGCTACGAGCGCCAGGCGTGGGGCGTGGGGGTGGAGCTGCGCGATGCCTGGCTGCGGGCCAGCGAGGAGCCCGGTGGCGACGGGCCCCTGCTGGAGGGAGGCCGGACCTCGGCGGGACTCCACGGGCACCTGCGGTTGAACAGTTGGCTGGACGTGTTGGCCAGCCACCGGCAGGCACTGGTGCTGCGCGGCGAGGGCCCGGGCCGGGTGGACGACTCGTTCTCCTCGGTGGGCGCGGACGTGGGGCTCGCCGATGCCGTGCTGGGCGTGCGCGGTGGCTGGGGGCCCGAGCTGGGTCCGCTGGCGTGGGTGCAGGGCACGTGGCACCGGGGCAAGGAGGTCTACTACGGCAGCTACTCGGTGGACGTGGACGGGCCGGACTTTGGCGCGGCGCGCGCGGTGAACGGGGCGAGCACGGAGCTCGGGGACGGGACGAGCCTCTTCGTGGAGGACGTGGCCTCGCACGACGCGAACGCGGTGCGGCTGGCGCGGGCCGTGGGCTTCCAGCAGACGCTCTTCGACGCGCTGCGGGTGGGCGCGCGCTACGAGCACGGCGTGCGCCACCCGCTGGACATCCCGAGCCCGCTGCGACGGGACGTGGGAAGCCTCTCCGGACAGCTCGTGCTGGAGCGCTTCCGGGCGGACGGGCGCTTGGAGCTGCGCTTCGCGCGCGGCACGCCGGTGCGCGGCACGACGGAGCCGGTGGATCGCGTCCAGGCGGTGATGATGCTCGCGACGGAGGCGGTGCTGCGCGAGGACCTCTCACTCTCCGGGCGGATGAACTATGGCCGTACGTATGACCGGCGGAGCAGTCGGGTGGAGGCGCGGCTGCTCGAGGGCTATGCGGCACTGGCGTGGAGACCGGGCCCCTTCCTGCTGGTGGCGCGCTACGGACTCACCCGGGAGCTGCTGCCCGGCGAGCGCGCCGTCTTCGGCGAACGGGGTCAGCAGATAATTTCACTGCTGCCGGCGGTGCGAGTGGGAGACCGCTTCGGTCTGGCGGCGGGGCTTCACGCGGGCCGAAGCAACCGGGGCGAGGTTGCGATATGGGTATTCACCGGCTCCCTGCGTCCGTCGGTTCGGGTGGTGGGGGGCCTGGAGGTGGCGGTGGAGGCCGCGCGCCGGTCGGTGGCGCCGGAAGGGGAAGCGTTGGGTTCGCTACGTGGCGAAGTGGCGTACCGGGTGGATGAGCGACTGCGTGTGGCCGCTGGCTATACGCTGTTGGGGTTCACCGGGACGGGCTTGCCGGAGGAGACGCGTGATGGTTCCGACAGGCTCTATCTTCGGGCGGAGCTGGCGTACTAGGTGGAGCACGCGCCTGAGGCTCGTCGCGCTGAGCGTGGTGGCGGGCCTGGTGCTGCTGGGGGCCGCGAGCGCGCACGCGGACTGGCGCACCAACGTCTCCCAGGGCACGTTCGGCAGGCCCCTGGGGGCCGTGGAGCTGTGGTCGCCCGGAACCTTCTCGGTGGGGACCACCAACGGGGCCGTCCTGTTCGAGGACGGCGGCACTTCGCCTTCGCGGAGTCTTTCGGGGACCTCGGTCGGTACCTATTACGAGGCGAGCGACGACTGCTTCATCTCGGTCGACGTCGCCGGGAATCGCACCGGCTTTCGAAGCAATACGAGCCCGTGTGTGAACAACGTCCCGTTCATCATGACGCTCAATGGAGGGAGCGAGCCCGTCCTGCGGGTGAGGGAGGCCCGCGGCGGTGGAGCCGCGGCGATCTCGGGGAGCGGCGCGACCTTCCAGGTGTTCTTCGCGGATGCCGGCATGTCCGGCGGTGACAGCGCCATCGAGCGCAACATCGAGGAGGGCTACTTCTTCAATGGTTCGCTCGGGGTTCAGCGGGTGGGCAACACGCTCTATGCGGCCGTGGGAGCCGTGGACACCGATGGGGTCGTCATCTGGTACTCCAATGGAAATGAGCCGGGAGCCGACATGGGCTGGCCCGTGAGCGGCTCGGGCGCGGGGATGGTGCTGGCGATCGACACGTTCTCCCCCGATGGACTGACTGCCCATGCGGTGGTGGGGACGGAGAAGGGCTTCCTGCGGAGCACGTTGAAGGGAGGCCAGAGCACCCTCTCACCGGTCCAGTGGCTCGAGCCGGGAAGGAAAGTGACCAGCCTGTCCATGAACGTGGAGGCGGGGGGCACGAACGGACACGGCTTCGGCATGGCCCTCGTGTCGTTGCCGGACGGTAGCCATGCGGTGGCGAGCGCCGTGCCCATGGTCGATCCCGCCCAGGCGGGCAGCCGCTGGGTGTTCAGGCCCCTGCCAATGGCCGGCTTCTCGGGTGCCACCCTGCGCGATGTCTCCTGTACGGGGGCGAGCGACTGCGTCATCTCCGCCGAGCGCAGTGGCGTGGGCACCCTCTTCCTCTACTCCAACGCCGCGAAACCGCGGCTCTCGACGGAGGCCTCGCTGCCGGACGGCTCGGTGGTGCTCGACGAGAACAGCGAGCGCCAGCTCACCTTCAGCGCGGTGGATCCCGATGGAGATCCGGTGCTGGTGGCGGCCTCCGCATCGAGGGGGCTCCCAGGGGCCTGGACCCTGACGCAGGTCGACGCGGGCGTCGATGGAGGCTGGCTGCCGGGAGACCCCGTCGTGGTGAAGGTCTCCAGCGGCGCCGTGTGTGAGAGCCGGGAGGTGGGCGCTTTCAAGGTCCTCGCCGCGGATGGCCTGGCCGCGCACGACGTCACCTGGGAGCTGCCGGTGTACGTGAAGCACACCCAGCCTCCTGCGGTGCCCTCGGTGAGTCGCTCCAAGCTCCAGCTGGTCGCGGGAGAGACGGATCCCCTGCGGTTCGAGGTGGGCGCACCGGTGGGAGCCTGCGCGCTCACGGGCTTCCACTGGAGCGAGGTGTCGGCACCCGTGGGCCTGCCGGCTCCGACGCTGGTGCAGGACGGGAGCACGGCCCTGCTCACGGCGCCGCCGAACCTCTGTGTGGAGGCTGGAGCGAACTTCACCTATCAGCTCGTGGTGAATGACGCCGCGGGGCTCAAGTCCTCGCCCGCGCACTTCGATGTCCGCGTGGCGCCCTGGGGCAGACCGAGGGAATCCTTCGTGGGCACGGAGCCGGTGCGCCTGGTCGCGGGTCAGTCGCGGGTGCTCGCCCCCGAGCAGTCCGTCCACGTGTGCGCGGACGCCGCTGGCTTCCCGGGCGTGGAGACCACGTGGCTCCTCGACGGAACGCTGGTGGAGGATGGAGGCATCACCGTGCGCGACGTGGCCAGCGGCACGGCGGTCTCTCGATTCCCGGTGCGGGCGGCGGGGCTCCAGCTCGAGACGCGGGACTGCCTCGATCCAACGCGCCTGAGGTTCACCGCCGTGAACCGCACGCGGACCACCGGTGGGCTCTCCAGCGAACCCTCGACGCGCGAGGTGGTGATCGAGACCCGGCTGACACCGCCCGAGCAGGGCATGCTCGGGCTCCAGCGGGAAAACCTGTCTCCGGAGGGGACGCTGACGGTGCGGCTGGTGCCGGAACTCAACTGCCTTGAGCGCCGCCCCGAGCTGTTCGCCGATCTCCAGGTCGCGCGGGTGGACGGAAGCGGGAGCGTGCGGCGGGAGCGGGTGCGAGTCCCGGGCAGTTGGGATGTCGACGTGGCTCCGGGCTGCCAGGGAGGTCGCTTCCGGGTGACGGGCGCGCTGGTGGGCGAGGCGGGGACGCACTCCGCCGAGACGTCGCTGGAAGTGGACACGCCCACGGTGCCCGCGGGGCTGGCGGCCCTGCCTCCCACGAGCCTGGTGGCCACCTGCGAGGGTGCCCAGGCCACGGTGACCCAGACCTTCCCAGCGGGGACCTGCCAGACGCCGGACGTCACCTGGACGCAGGTGTCCGGCCCGCCGCTCGCGCAGGCTTCGTTGAAGGGGAACGCCGTGCGACTGGCCACCCGGGATACCGGGCTGGAAACGCTGGTGGGCGAGTCCGTGGTGGTGAAGGTGACGGCGAACGGGGGGCCGGGCAATGAGGCCTCGATCGAGCATTCGCTGCCCATCACCGTGGAGCCCTTCGTGCGGGTGCGCCGCCGCACCGAGGTGCCGGCCGCCTCGGAGACGGGGTTCGTGGGCGTCTCCGTCGAGCTCCGCAACAACACCGCCTGCGGTGTGAAGGGCGTGAGCTACGTGGAGCGCCTGGAGGGCCTGACGTACGTGGAGGGCAGCGCGCGGTTCGACGGCCAGCCCGTGGCCGCCAGCTGGGCGGACGGAGCGCTCACCGTGACGGGGCTGAGCTTCGAAGCGGAGGGCACGGGGACGCTCACCTACGTGGCGCGCCCGCACCTGGTGGGCGAGCGCCGCATGGAGGGCGAGGCCCGGCTCAACGGCGTGCTCGTCTCCATCCACGAGGACTCCGGGCCGAGCGTGCCGGTGTCCGGGTGCGGCTGCACCAGCTCGGGTCAGGCCCCGGTGCTGCTGGCGCTCGGGGCGCTGGCGTGGGCCGTGCGCCGCCGTCGCCCTACAGGCCGAAGCTGATGCGGCGGCGGTTGGTCGGCTCGTCGCGCCGCTCCTCCAGCACGCCGATCAGCTCCAGGCCCCGCAGCGTGGCGAGCGCGTCTCGCTCGGGCAGCTCCGTGACGGCGAGCAGGTCCTCCACCGTCTTGCTGCCGTCCGCGTAGGCCAGCAGCAGGGCCTGCTGCCCCTTGAGCTTCAGCTCGTGCAGCCCATAGGGAGGGGCCGCCGAGGGGAAGAGGCGGCGCGAGTGCGGCATGTGCTGGCGCAGCTTCACCAGGGGCTCTGACTTGAGGATGCCCTCGAGGATGAGATCCCCGGGGAACACCGACAGCTTCACCAGGCCCGCACGCGGCGGACGCATGGGGCTGAAGCCATAGGCGCCCTCGGTCCACGAGAAGGTGGACCAGAGGATCTCCTTCACCTGCTCCTCGATGAGCTGCCGACGCTGCTGCGCGTCCATCAGGCCCAGGCGGCTCATCGCCTCGCCGGAGCGGAGGTTCTGCTCGCGCGCGAGCGTGAGTACCTCCTGGAGTCTGGCCTCGGGCAGCACGCCCCGGCGCACGCAGAAGCGGGCGAAGCGCTCCTGGGCGAGGTTGGAGGCCGCGTACACGGGGCGGCCCGCCTCGAAATAGACGACCTTGAGGACGGCGCCCTGCTTGAGCTTGAGCTCTCCGCTGTGGCGGGCCTCGTAGTAGGCGTTGAGCAGCCGGGGAATGCTGGTGTCCTTCAGGTCCCCCGAGAGTGACCACTCGGGCGGGGTGCGGCGCTGCGGGCCGGGCGCGGTCGTCGCCGCCTGGCTCTTGGCCCATACCTTCTCGCGCTCACCGAAGGGCAGGGCGAGCCCGGGCTCCGGCCCGAAGGCGGCGGGAGTCTCCTCGGTACTCTCGCCCCGTGCCTCGGTCTCGACGGGGGTCTCGTCCCGGGTCTCGGCCTCGCTTCGGGCCTGGGTCGCTGCCGGTGCCTCCTCGATGGGGTTGAGCGCGTCCAGCACTCCGAGTTCCTCGAGGTCCGACGTCCCGACGGTGACGGTGCCCGCCTCCTCCTTGAGGATGAGGGGCTCCCCCCCGGACACGGTGATCTCCTGGTCGGTGGACTCGGGCGCGGGGGCCTCGCCGTGCGGCTTCTCCTCCGGCGCGGCGGTCGCGGGGGCCGGAGCCTGTGCGACCGAGGCGGAGATGTCCTCCGGGGCCGGAGCATGCACCTGCGTGGTGGGCTCTGGCGCGAGGGTCGGAGCCGGAGCCTCGACCCGCATGGGGTCCTCGGCCTCCTCGACGAGCGCGAGCCCCATCACGACGGGAGTCAGTTCCTGCGAGAGCGGGCGGAAGGGGGGCGGTGGGGCGAAGACGGGCTCATCCTCCTGGCTGGAGTCGGCGCCGAAGCCGGGCTCGTCGTCCACGTCCAGCAGGGAGGCATCCTCGAAGACGACCACCTCGTCCTCGTCTTCGGGAGGGGGAGGGGGCAGGGGGCGCGTCAGGCCGCACAGCTGCTCGACGGCCTCCAGCAGCTGGAGCAGCTCGAAGGGCTTCTCGAAGAAGGCGCGGGCGCCGTGGACCTCGGTGGCCTCGCGGGCGAAGCGGTCTCCCTTGAAGACACCGCTGACGGCCACGGCGGGGATGGCATGGTCCCGGAGCGCGGAGAGCACCGCGCTGCCCCGCATATCGGGCAGCAGCAGGTCCACGATGGCGGCATGGAAGGCCGCTGGACGCAAGAGTGCCAGCGCGGCCTCGCCGGTATGCACGGCCTGGGCCTCATGACCGCGGCTCTCGGCAGCGGCGACCATGAGGGAGGCCAGTTCAGGATGATCCTCGACGATGAGCAGTCGCGCCATGGGGGGCGGGCACCATACCATTCCGTTCATGGACGTTCAGGGCTTCCACCACTTGGCCATCCAGGTTCGGGATGTAGAGAAGGTCACTGCTTTCTACCGGGAGGTGCTGGGGTTCTCTGAGCTCAAACGGCATCACCGGCCGGATGGCTCGCTACGCAGCGTGTGGGTCGAGGTGCCAGGCGGGGGCTTTCTCGCTCTGGAGGAGGTGTCCGGCGAGCCCGAGCCGGGCCCCTTCCGGCACGAGCAACCGGGCCTCTTCCTGCTGGCCTTCCGCATCCACCCGGCGGCGCGGGCGCGGGCGGTGGAGACCCTGAAGGGGGCCGGGGTGGCGCTGGAGCACGAAACGCGGTGGACGGTGTACGTCCGGGACCCCGAGGGGAACCGGGTGGCGCTCAGCCACCACCCGGAGGACCCGGTGCCCTGAGGGAGGACTCCGAGGCGCTCCTTGCGGAAGACGGCGGGGGGCGGATACAAGCCGTGCCGCATGCGCCTGGGCGAACTGCTCCTCCAAGAACAGCTCATCACTCCTGATGCATTGGAGGAGGCGCTGGAGTCGCAGGTCGTCCACGGTGGGCGGCTCGGGACGAACCTCGTCGAGCTGGGACTGGTGTCCGAGCAGGACCTGGCACGGGTGCTGGGCGCCCAGTACAACGTGGCGTCCTCCTCGGGCGAGATGGTGCCGGATCCGCGTGCGCTGGAGCTGGTGGACCTCAACGACGCGGACGAGAAGGACTACCTGCCGATGCGGGTGGACGCCACGCGGATGAGCGTGGCGGTGCTCAACCCGCATGATCTCCAGACGCTGGACGCGCTGGCCTTCAAGACGGGCAAGCGCGTGGTGCCGGTGGTCATCCCCGAGTTCCGGATGAACCAGCTCCAGCGGCGCTACTGCAAGGCGTTCCGGGCGATGCGGGCCATCGACATGAACGTCATCCGGCCCACGCGCAAGCAGCAGGAGGAGGAGAAGGCGGCGACGAAGGTCGCGGACCTGATGAGCGAGGAGGAGTTCCAGTCGCTCTACGCGCAGGCGCTGACGGGAGGAGGCGCGGAGGCGGAAGCGGAGCAGGTGCTGGACCTGGTGGAGGCGGTGGTGGAGGAGGAGGCGCCCGCTCCGGTGGTGCAGGGGTACGTGCCCGAGCCCGAGGTACCGGTGGTGCAGGGGGCGCCCATTGTCGTTCCGCCGCCGGTGCCCGAGGTGGCGCTGCCGCCGGTGGCGCCGGCGAGGGCCCGTCCGACCGTGCCGGTGGCGCCGGAGCCGCCGCCCAAGCCGCTCACCTTCGCCGAGGCGCAGGCGGAGCTGTCGCGCAGCTCGGATCGCGAGCAGGTGGCGACGACGGTGCTGCGCTTCGCGCTGGGCAAGTGGAGGCGGAGCCTGCTGCTGAGCGTGCAGGGCGACCTCGTGACGGGCTGGCGCGGGATGGGGAAGGGCGTGCGCGAGGCCGCGGTGAAGCGCATCGGCATCGGCCTCCAGGGGCCGAGCACCTTCCGGCTGGTGCGCGACACGCGCTCGCACTACGTGGGGCCGGTGCGACGGGACGCGGCCTCGGGCGCCTTCTACAAGCTGCTGGGAGGGGACTACCCGACGACGGCGGTCATCCTCCCGCTGCTGGTGCGCGGCAAGCTGGTGCACCTGCTGTACGTGGACAACGGCCCCGGCCAGCTCACCCCGCCGGACGTGGGCGAGCTGCTCATCCTCTCGCAGAGCGTGGGCCGCTCGTACGAGGCGATGATCCGTCAGCGCAAGAGCGCGTGAACCACCTGGCGCTGTTGCTTTTCATATTTCTCGCAGGGTGTAGCGTCACCACGCGCGGCGTCCGTCCCGGCACCGGTCAGGACACGCTCAAGTCGGGCCTGCCCGTGGCGACGCAGGCTCCGTCCTCGCCCACACCGCTCCAGGGCATTGCTGGCGAGGGTCTGGGCAATGGCCTTCCACGCGCCGTACTCCGACTCGTGCCCCAAGGCGCTATCACCGCGGCGGAAGCAGCGACTGGTGCCGCCACGGGCGAGGCCCTCGTGGCGGGCGGCGCGCTGGTGGCGGCAGGCGGCAGCGTGGTCCTGGTCTGTTTGACTGCCAAGGCAGCACTGGACAGGAGACAGACGCCACTCGACATCGCCGACACGTTCTACGGCACGCACCTCGGCGACCTTCAGGGGTGGGTTCAAGGCTGCTATGCGCCCAAGAGCACGGTGCATCCGGGTACACCTGTGCGCACGCTTGAGCTGAAACCGACATCCGAGCCTCACGCGCCTCCCGGGCCAGGTCCAGGCGCCGAAAAAGACAGAGACACAAAGCGTCTGGGTCGCATCTATGTGACTTACACGAAATTCAACAGAAAAACCAAGCGCTCCTATTCGGGTCGAACAAGCATGGTCATTGACCTGGATAAAGGCTTTGAAGCGCAAGCCAACCTGGCTGTTGCCTCGCGTGATCTGAACCATCACATCAACAAAGACGAAAATGATGAACCGAAAAGCCCTGGGTTCCTGCCGGCCGTGCGTGACGAGTTCGATGTCGGAACCGCGGTCAACCATGCGAACAGGTATCACGACGTCGCTTACTGGCGGATCCGCGGGAGAGAGCAGCAGTTGATAGACTTCCATGGGGGCGCTCAGTCCGACAACCAGGCGCCGTATCGCACCGAGAACGTCCAGCGCGGCGTGGCGAAAGACAATCCAGTGGGCAGGCTGTTCCACGACGCCGCCACGAAGCACTGGGGGCAGCTCTACCCCTACACCGGAGACTGAGAATTGGGCAAGCAAAAGCACAAGACAGGCACGTTTATCAGACTGGCGCTCGCCGATGGTTCCTTCGGATACGGTAGACTGCTTGAACCACCCTATGTTGCCTTCTACAATCACAGGACCACGGTTCCAGACTCTGATTTGGACAGGATTGCGTCAAAGCCTGCCCTCTTCAAGATTGCCGTCAACCTGCTGGCTCGGAACGCATGGGATCTCATCGGATGGAGGGCGCTTGAGGAGCATCTGACTCAGCCGCTCGTTCAGTTCAGGCAGGACGTGGGAGACTTCCGTCGCTGCACCATCTTCGATACCGCTGGTAAGAAGAGAGCCGCCGAGCCCCAGGAGTGTGTGGGGCTCGAGCGGGCCGCGGTCTGGGAAAAAGATTCTGTCGAGGAACGCCTGCTCGATGCCTTACTGGGAAGGCCCAACGCCGCTCAAGAGCACCTGAAGGTACGTCTGCGTTAGAGCACCGAACGGCTTGATGCGAACCCGTCACTCGTCCACATCGACGTCACCCGCTTCTTGATGATGCCATTGGAGGCGGCGGGAATCGAAGCCCACCACTCTCAAGGTGTAGGAGCGGGTCAATCCCTGGAAAAGATTGCAGGAAGACCTCACCGTTTCATCGGTTCCGCGGGTCCGGCTTGCCAGACCGGACCCAGTGGTTGGCGCGTCTGGGGTTCGGGAAGAGACGGCCGGTGCCGTGGCGCTACGAGGGCACCGAGGCGTCCCCGGCCGTCGCGCCGCCTCCGGCCGACGTGTGGTGGTGAGAATGCTGCGCCTCCCCGGCCTCCCACCAGATTTCCGGCAGAGGCTGGAGGAGTTGCGCGGCCAGCTCGAGTAGACCGCGGGCGTCAGCTTCCCTGACCCAGGGAGGGGCGGGCCCCGAGAGCGGCCCCTGGCTGCTGGAGGCGTTGAGCGGCTCGCCGGGCCGTCACGGCTTGTCGTAGGCCACGTCGAACGTCATGTTCTGGCGAGGCTCCAACCGGAAGGACTTCTCCCAGCGTGACTTGCCGTTGGTGACGACGAGCTGGTGCTCGCCCTCGAAGATGGAGAGCTTCGGGCCCGCCTTGCGTCCGTTGAGGAGGATGCGCGAGCCCGCCGGGGCGCGCACCAGCACGGTGCCCTTGCCGATGAGCATGCGCTGCGTGGTCGTGCCCTTCGGGCGCACGGTGATGGCGCGGGTCGTCTTCCGCACCCCCTTGGCCGGGTTGCTCAGCTCCAGCGTGTACGTGCCCGGTGCGAGCGGCACCGTCAGCGGCGTGCGGCCGAGCAGCTTGCCCTCCAGGGACACGTCCACCGGCGGCAGCACGAAGAGCTGGAGCTTCGTGGTCACCGGCACCTGCGCACTGGCCGGTGTCGCGGGGGCCTCCTTGCTTCCGGAGGCAGGGGGCGTCGCGGGAACCGTCCCCGAGGCGGGCACCACGGAGCCTCCCGGCGAGGAGGGCATCGTGCCTCCCGCGAGCACCACGGTCGGAGCCGTGCCCACGTTACCGCCCGGCGCGGACGGGGCGGTGGCCACGGTCGTTCCCCCATCTTCCGGCGCGAGCCGCGCGGTGGCCGGACCCGCCGTTACGCCGGCATCTCCGGGAGCGGCTTGCGCCACCACCTCGGCCGGAGCCGGGGTCGGAGGTTTCGTGGCCTGGACGGGCGTGGGCGAGGGGCGCGCGACGGCGGCCATGCCCATGTCGAAGGACTCCTGGGTGGCCTGCTGGCGCCCGTTCCACACGAAGAAGCCAGCGGCGGCGGCCGCGGTGGCCAGCGCGCCCGCGATGAGGGGAACACGCGAGCGCCGCTTCGGGGGACGGGGCGTCTCCGCCTCCTCCGCCCGCTCCGACACCTCTTCCTTCTTCGGCTCCCCGCGGGGAGGCGGAGGCGGTGGGCGAAGAGGCTCCTCACGGGCGGGCAGCGGCCGGGCCACTCCGGGCCGGGCGTGGGGGCCGGTGAGCTCCAGCACCGAGTCGATGGCGTCCGCGTCCTCGGCCTGGAGGACGACATCCAGCGGGATGTCCTCCTCCGGTGCCTCGGGGTTGGCGGAGACGATGGGCGAGCTGCCCGAGGAACGCGCGGGCACCAGGGCCTCGAAGTCGCCGGTGGGCCGCGGGGGCGGGGGCGGGAGCTGCACGGCCGGGAACGCCGTGCCCGAGACACGCCGGGTGAAGTCCGCGAGGCCGATCTCCAGCATCTGGCGCCGGGTGGCCCGGGCGTCGCGATCGGGCGGGAAGAGCTGGGAGAGGAACTCGGAGAAGGTCTCGGCCGAGGGCAGGCCCTGGACGGCGGCGACCACGGCCTCGCGGAACTCGAGCGCGGTGGCGTAGCGCTCGTTGGCGCGCTTGGCGGTGGCGCGTTGCACCACCTCGGCGAGCGGACGCGGCACGTCGGGCGTCAGGGTCGGCAGCGGCCGGTTGATGATCGCCTGATCCGGATCCTGCGCGTCCTGGAAGGGAATGCGCCCCGAGAGGCACTCGTACAGCATCACGCCCAGGAGGAACACGTCGGTGCGGGCCGTCATGGCCTCGCGACCGCCGATGAGCTGCTCGGGGGCGCTGTAGTTGCGGCGGTTGCGTACGCGGCGGCCATTGCGCTCGCGGGGCGCGACGCTCAGCGCGCCATAGCCCGTCACCTTGCACACGCCACTGAAGGAGACCATCACGGTCTCCGGGCGCAGGTCTCCGTGGACGAGCGCGGTGCCGTCATCGTTGCCGGCCAGGTGGGCGTAGTGGATGCCCATGGCGACGTCCGAGACGATGAGCGCGGCGAAGGCGGGAGGCATGCGCGAGCGCACCTCCAGGAGCCGGCGCAGCGACTCGCCGTCGGCGAACTCGGTGATGCGGGCAAGGCCGGCGTCCAGCGGGACGAGCCCGTGGACGCGGAGGATGTTGGGGTGGTCCAGCACGGCGGCGCGTTGCGTCTCGCGCTGAAGCCCGGCGGAGAGATCCGGATCCCGAGCCACCTCGGGAGGAGCCCACACCAACACCACGGGACGGGGAGGAGCGCCCTCCTCGAGCGCCAGCCCGAGGAAGGCCCGAGAGCCTTCCCCCGCCAGCAGGGGCCCGAGGG
>NZ_DASVWK010000897.1:0-5384 GCF_036389735.1 Archangium sp.
CGCTCTACTCCATGGAGCGGAGGATCGCGCAGGGCCAGCCGGTGGAGCTCTCCAGCGTCATCAAGTCCAAGCGCCAGGTGGAGCGGCTGGCGGGGCTGGTGAATGACTTGCTGGACGTGTCGCGGCTGGAGCTGGGCCACCTGGTGGCGGAGGTGGTGGACCAGTTCCGCCTCGCCTTCTCGCGCCCCTTTTCCCTGGAGGTTCCGCGCGAGCGCATCTGGGTGCGGGGAGACCGGGACCGGCTGGAGCAGGTGCTCGTCAACCTGCTGGAGAACGCGCACAAGTACAGCCCCGAGGGAGAGACGATCTCCGTGGAGGTGGAGGCGCGGGCCGGCGAGGCGCGCCTGCACGTGAAGGACCGGGGCATCGGCGTGCCGGCGCAGGACCAGGCGCGGCTCTTCCAGCGCTTCTACCGGGCGGGCAATGCCTCGTACCGCAACTTCGGCGGGCTGGGGCTGGGCCTCTTCATCAGTCACTCCATCGCCCGGCTGCACGGGGGCTCGCTGTCGCTCACGAGCGCCGAGGGCCAGGGCTCCACCTTCTCCTTGGGGCTGCCGCGCATGTCCGCGAGCGACGTGCGCCAGCTGCTCCCCCGGGTGCTGCTGCTGGACGAGGACCCCACGCAGGAGGCCGTGGCCGAGCGCGTGCTGGGCGACGCCGGCTTCGAGGTGCTCACCGCGCACGGGGGCGTGGACGCGCTGCGTCGCGTCTCCCACCTGCCCGTGGACCTGGTGCTGCTGTCGGCGAGCGCCCCACCTACCCAGCTCGGCATCTTCCTGGCCGCTTTCGCCGAGCTGCCTCGCGCCCGGCCCGTCCCCATCGTGCTGGCTGGAGCCGCGCGGCCCGCCTGGGCCCACCCGGAATCCGCCCTGTGCTCGCGGCCCTACCGCGAGCCGGAGCTGCTCACCGCCGTGCGCACCACCCTGGGCCTGCCCGAGGAGCACCTCTCCCGGATGGAGCGCGTCCCGCTGGAAGCCCTCATGCTGCCGTGAGGGGCCGGGCCATGTCGGGCCCTCGCTCCTCTGTTCGCTCCTGGCGCGTCCGGGCGTGCACCCCGCGGGTTTGTTTTCCGCGTGCTGACGCGACGCATTAGACTCGTCGCGTCGGTGGGGTTCACCCACCGCGAGGGAGCGGTGATGTCGGAGCGCTGTCCGGGACGCTATGGGCTGTATGAGCCGCAAACCGAGCACGATGCCTGCGGTGTGGGTTTCGTGGCCCACATCCGGGGCGAGAAGTCGCGCGGCATCGTCGAGGACGCGCTGGAGCTGCTCAACCGGCTGAGCCACCGGGCCGCGGCGGGCAAGGATCCCGAGACGGGCGACGGGGCCGGCATCCTCGTGCAGCTGCCCCACCGCTTCTTCGAGCGCGAGCGCCTGGGCTTCGCGCTGCCACCGCGCCGCCAGTACGCGGTGGGCATGGTGTTCCTCCCCGCCGACGAGGAGGCCCGCATCGCCTGCGAGGCGGCGCTGGAGCAGGTGGCCGCCGACGAGGGCCAGCGCGTGCTCGGCTGGCGGGACGTGCCGGTGGATCCCTCGCACCTGGGCCGGCTGGCTCGGGAGGGCGCTCCCGTCATCCGGCAGCTCTTCGTTGCCCGGCGCCGCGTGGTGCCCAGCGCCTTCGAGCGCAAGCTGTACCGCATCCGCAAGCTGGCCGAGCGCCGTATCCGCGAGCGCAACTTCGACCCGGACGGCCAGTTCCACGTGGCCAGCTTCTCGGCGGAGACGCTCATCTACAAGGGCCTGCTGCTGCCCCGGCAGCTCCCGCGCTTCTACGTGGACCTGCAGCACCCCGAGTTCGTGAGCGCGCTCGCGCTGGTGCACTCGCGCTTCTCCACCAACACCTTCCCCACCTGGGAGCTGGCGCAGCCGTTCCGCTACATCGCGCACAACGGGGAAATCAACACGCTGCACGGCAACCGCAACTGGATGAACGCGCGGCGCGGGCTGCTCCAGTCGGCCCGGCTCGGCGGCAGCCTGGAGCCCCTCTTCCCCCTCATCGTCCCGGGCAAGAGCGACTCGGCGCAGTTCGACAACATGGTGGAGCTGCTCTACCTGGGCGGGCGCCAGCTTCCCCACGCGATGATGATGATGATTCCGGAGGCGTGGGAGGGCCACACGGAGATGAGCGACGAGCGGCGCGCCTTCTACGAGTACTCCAGCGCGCTGATGGAGCCGTGGGACGGGCCGGCGGCCATCGCCTTCACGGACGGACAGCTCATCGGCGCCACGCTGGACCGCAACGGGCTGCGCCCCGCGCGCTACCTCGTCACCGAGGACGACCGCGTCATCCTGGCCTCGGAGACGGGCGTCATCGACGTGCCCGCCTCGCAGGTGCGCCGCAAGGGCCGCCTCACCCCGGGCCGCATGCTGCTGGTGGACACCGAGGAGGGCCGCATCCTCGAGGACGAGGAGGTGAAGCGCGACATCACCACCCGCTGGCCGTACCGGCGCTGGCTCGAGCGCAACGTCTTCACCTTCGACGACCTGCCCACGGTGCCCGCGCCGCCGCGGCTGGGCGGGGAGGAGCTGTGGCGGCTGCAGCGCGCCTTCGGCTACTCGGACGAGGACGTGCGGCTGCTGCTGCGCCCCATGGCGGAGGCGGGCAAGGAGCCGGTGGGCTCCATGGGCACGGACACGCCCCTGGCGGTGCTCAGCGAGCAGGCCCCCACGCTCTTCAACTACTTCCACCAGCTCTTCGCGCAGGTGACGAATCCGCCCATCGACCCCATCCGCGAGTCGCTGGTGATGACGGTGGCCACGGGGCTCGGGCCGGAGGGCAACACCTTCGAGGAGACGCCGGAGCAGTGCCACCGGCTGTCGCTGCCGGGCCCCATCCTCACCAACGGGCAACTGGCGAAGCTGGCCGCCATCCGCAACGAGGGCATCTTCGAGACGCACCGGCTGAGCCTGCTCTACCCCCTGGACGGGGGCGAGGGCGCGCTGGAGGCGGCGGTGGAGCGGCTGTGCACCGAGGCCGTGGAGGCGGTGGACGCGGGCGCGAGCATCCTCGTGCTCAGTGACCGGGGCGTGGACGCCATCCGGGCCGCCATCCCCGCGCTGCTGGCCATGTCGGCGGTGCACCAGCGGCTCGTGCGCGACGGCACCCGGATGTACACGGGCCTCGTGCTGGAGACGGCCGAGGCGCGCGAGGTGCACCACTTCGCCTGCCTCTTCGGCTACGGCGCCTCGGCGGTGAATCCCTACCTCGCGCTGGACACGCTGCGAGCCCTGGCGGACGCGGGCGAGCTGCCCGTGGGCGAGGAGAAGGCGCAGGCGAACTACATCCACGGCATCGAGGAGGGGCTGCTCAAGGTGATGTCCAAGATGGGCATCTCCACGCTCCAGTCCTACCGGGGCGCGCAGCTCTTCGAGGCGGTGGGCCTGGAGCGGCGGCTGGTGGAGCGGCACTTCACGGGCACGCCCTCGCGGGTGGAGGGCGTGGGCCTGCCGGAGCTGGGGCGCGAGGTGCGGGAGCGGCACGCGCGCGGCTTCGGCGAGGCGGTGGAGCGCGAGGCGGAGCAGCTCCCGGTGGGCGGCCTGTACCAGTGGCGCCGCCGGGGGGAGACGCACAAGTGGAACCCGGCCACCATCGCGAAGCTCCAGCAGGCGGCGCGCACCAACGACGCGGCCCTCTTCGCCGAGTACTCGCGGCTGGCGGACGATGAGTCGCGCGAGCACTGCAACCTGCGCGGGCTGCTGGAGGTGGTGACGGAGGGGCGTACCCCCGTGCCGCTGGAAGAGGTGGAGCCGGCGAGTGAGATCCTCCGGCGCTTCGTCACCGGCGCCATGTCCTTCGGCTCCATCAGCGCCGAGGCCCACGAGACGCTGGCCATCGCGATGAACCGGATGGGCGGGCGCTCCAACAGCGGCGAGGGTGGTGAGGAGGCGCGCCGCTACGCCCGGGACGAGAACGGGGACCTGCGCCGCAGCGCCATCAAGCAGGTGGCCAGCGCGCGCTTCGGCGTCACCACCGAGTACCTCGTCAACGCGGCCGAGCTGCAGATCAAGATCGCCCAGGGCGCCAAACCGGGCGAGGGCGGACAGCTCCCGGGCCACAAGGTGGACGAGCGGATCGCCAAGGTGCGCTGGTCCATGCCGGGCGTGACGCTCATCTCCCCGCCGCCGCACCACGACATCTACTCCATCGAGGACCTGGCGCAGCTCATCTACGACCTCCAGTCGGTGAACACGGCGGCGCGGGTGAGCGTGAAGCTGGTGAGCGAGGTGGGCGTGGGCACCATCGCGGCGGGCGTGGCCAAGGCCGGCGCCGGGTGCGTGGTCATCGCCGGCTACGAGGGCGGCACGGGTGCCTCGCCGCTCTCCAGCATCAAGCACGCGGGCCTGCCGTGGGAGCTGGGGCTGGCGGAGACGCAGCAGGTGCTGGTGCACAACGGGCTGCGCAACCGCATCCGGGTACAGGTGGACGGCGGCCTGCGCACCGCGCGCGACGTGCTCGTCGCCACGCTGCTGGGCGCCGAGGAGTTCGGCATGGCCACCGCGAGCCTCATCGCGCTCGGGTGCATCATGCTGCGCAAGTGCCACCTCAACACCTGCTCGGTGGGCATCGCCACGCAGGACGCGGGCCTGCGCGAGCGCTTCCACGGCAAGCCCGAGCACGTGGTGAACTTCTTCTCCCTGGTGGCCGAGGATCTGCGGCGGCAGATGGCGGCCCTGGGCGTACGCCGGCTGGAAGAGCTGGTGGGCCGGGTGGAGTTGCTGCGGCAGCGGCCCGCGTCCGACCACTGGAAGGCCCGGCGGGTGGACCTCTCCGGCCTGCTGACGCCCTCCATGGCCGCCCCCGACGAGCCCCGGCGCTGCGACTCGCCGCAGGTGAAGGACGTGTCGGACCACCTGGACCACGACCTGCTCCAGCACGCGAAGGCCACGCTGGAGGGCGGGGCGCCCACGATGCTGGTGCGCCAGGTGAGCAATACGCACCGGGCCGTGGGAGCCATGCTCTCGGGGGAGATCGCCAAGCTGCACGGGACGCGGGGGCTGCCGGACGGGCAGCTGCGCATCCGGCTCCAGGGCTCGGCGGGACAGAGCTTCGGGGCCTTCCTCGCCAGCGGCGTGACGCTGGAGCTGGCGGGCGATGCCAACGACTACCTCGGCAAGGGGCTCTCCGGTGGGCGCATCATCGTCCACCCGTCCGAGGGCAGCCGCTTCGTCCCCGAGGAGAACGTGCTGGTGGGCAACACCGTGCTGTACGGAGCCACGGCCGGCGAGGTGTACCTGCGCGGACTCGCGGGCGAGCGCTTCGCGGTGCGCAACAGCGGCGCCCAGGCGGTGGTCGAGGGCGTGGGCGACCACGGCTGCGAGTATATGACAGGCGGCGTGGTTGTCGTTCTCGGCGAAGTAGGCCGTAACTTCGGCGCAGGTATGACG
>NZ_DASVWK010000898.1:0-10397 GCF_036389735.1 Archangium sp.
GTCCTTCACCGTGACGCGAGCCACCACCGCGCCCACGTCCGTCGTGGGCACCTTCTCGCGGTACGCACCATCGGCCCCGGTGGTGAAGGCCTTCTTGCCCAGGCTCTTCTCGGCACCATCGGCCTTGCGCAGCACGAACTCCACCTCGCCCGGGGTGGCGCCGTAGGGCTTGCCGGACAGCGTGGTGGCACGGATGGCCAGCAGCGCCTCGGAGCCCTTCTTCACCACCGCCGCCGAGTAGCGCGTGGAGCCCAGCACCTCCACCTTGGACAGGAAGAAGGAGGCACTCGCGTTGGCGAACGTCGCCTGGTCATCCCGGGCGCGCACGGTGAGCGTGTAGCGGTACGGGAAGCGCTCCTCGCCCGCCTTGAGCGCGGGCACCGGAATCTCGAGCCGCGCCTCACCGTTCTCGTCGAACGTGGCGGCGCTCGCCCAGGGATCCTCCTCGGCCTCGCGCAGGGCCACCGTGGAGAACAGGCGCTCGGGGACACTCAGCTTGCCCTCCGTGGTGGAGGAACTGCCGTACGTCACCGCGCTCCCCTGCCCGCCCATGCCCGAGTCATCCACCCAGGCCGGTGCGTCCAGCAGCGTGCGGTAGAGGAACACCTCGTACTTCGTTCCCGGCGGTACGCCGCCCGCGTAGCGCCGGGCCCGCACCGTGGCGCGCACCGTCTCGCCCGGCACCACCGTCTCCTTCTCCGGCTGGAGCTCCAGGTAGAAGGTGGGCTTCACGTAGTCCTGCACGCGCGCCTCGCCCTGGTGTGGCTGCGTGTCCACTTCGGCCATGACGCGCAGCACGCCCGTGCCCAGGTCTCCGGGCACCATCATGTTGCCGGCGAAGCTGCCGAACTCGTCCACCTTCACGCGCGTCAGCACCTCGCGGCCCTCGGCCGAGACGAGCTTCACCGACACGTCGCGCCGACGCGGCGTGAAGAGGCGCGCGAGGAAGGTGTCCGGCTGGCGCACCACGCCCCGGAACTTCACCTCGTCGCCCGGCTTGTAGATGGGCCGATCGCTGTAGATGAACACGTCCGGAGCCACCGCCAGTGACGAGTAGAAGTCCGTGTCCACGATGGCCGTGTCCTGGCCCGACGTGGCCGTGGCGATGAGGCGCGGCTCCTGCACGGCCAACGTCACCTCGCCCTTGTCGTCCGTGGTGCCGCTCGGACCCTTGCCGTTGGGCAGGTACACCCGCACCTGGGCGCCCACGCGTGGCTTCTGATCCCTCCCCGCCACGCGCACCAGCACCTGCCCGTCCGTCTGCTTGAGCTGCACGGTGAGGTCGGTGACGACGAGCACCACCTGCCCCTCCACGCGACCCTGGACGAGCTGGAGGATGTACGTGCCGGAAGGCAGCGGCGCGAGCGTCACCCGGCGCTCCTCGTAGCCGCTGTCGTAATAGGAGGTGTCGAAGCCCGGGACGCTGAACTCGCGCTCGGAGCCGCCGAGGTCCAGGTTCAACCACTGGCTGCGCACCACGGAGAAGCCGGGTGGAATGCCCACGAGCTTCTCGGGGCCCTCGGACACGCGGGCCAGGGGGCGCCCCGGAGGAGGAGGTGGACGCGCGGGCAGGCCCGGCGCCACGGCCTTGCGGAAGTCCTCGTTGAGGGCGAAGAGCAGGAACGAGCCCGGCGAGTGCGTCGCGTTGAGGCCGCGGCTGAGCGCGTTGCCGGGATTCGCCGTGGTGGGCGGCACCTGGTACGCGCGCCGGAGGTCCCCCTGCGCGCGGATGAAGGCGTCGATGTCCGCGGGCTGGAGCACGCGAAGCTCGACGGGCCCCTTGTTCTCGAAGGCCACGTCCACGGCCACGGGCTCCCCGCTGCCGTAGGCACGAGGAACGGTGATGTAGAGCGGCTTGGCCGCCGCCACGCCAGCGAACATCAGCGCGGCCAGTGCCGCGATTCGAGCGGAGTACCTCATGAGCCAAACCCTCCCGGAATCAGTCGATTGCCTTCCACCGTGCCCCGAAGGCCGAGGTACGGCAGCGTCTCCAAGTCACGCCGAGCGGCCTCGATCTCCGGAGGCGCCGCGCGCGAGCGTGGCTTCTGCGAATCCTCTTGCGGCAACTGCGACACGTACCCATCCGCCATCAACGTGCCGAGCAGCCGCCCGGTGTTGACGCCGAAGGACACCGAGCCCGGCGCGCGCAGCCCCTGTACCACCGGACCCGCGGCGTTGAGCAGGTTGGGGCTCTTGCCCTCGCAGGCCTTGCGCAGCCGCGCGAGCACGTCCGGCGTGGAGGCCAGCACCTGGTGGCCGCACAGCGTGGCGGTCTCCAGCCGGTTGGGCCCGGAGAAGAGCTGCCCGAGCGCCGCCGCGTCCTCGGGCCGGCCCCACAGCAGGGCCACCTCGGAGGGCAGGTTCGCATCGCCCCGAGGTGTCCACAGCAGGGCCACCTGGCGCGTGCGCAACGGGCCCGCGGAGCCCTTGCCGGACCAGAAGGCCTTGAGGGTGTTCTGCTCCAACGTCTCGGGCAGCTTGAGCTGGAGCGCGAGCAGCACCGGCGTCTCCTCGGGGACGAGCTTCAGCAGCTCGTCCGAGAGCGGCGCGCTGTCCAGCCGGGGCTCCTCCGCGACGGGCCCGGCGATGCCACGGCCCACCAGCCGGTTGCCCTGCACGACGAACTGGAGGCGGATGCCATTGGCCACGCCCATGACATGCGTGAGGAGCTGCGCCTCGCGGCCGAGCGGCTCGGGGGCGAAGCCCAGCTCCACGTCCACGCCCTCGGGCTCCTCGATGTGCATGTGCGGCTCACAAAGCCCCTGGAGCACCACCGCCGGGTGCCGGCCGAACACCAGTCGTTCCTCGGTGCGGGCGGCCCACAGCGCCTGCTCGGCCACGAGCCAGCGCTCCAGCTTGAACCCCCCCGTGGGCACCTCCCCCTGCCCTCCCGGGCACGCATCGGCCGTCATCTCGTTGCGGCGGACCGCGCCACTCATCGACTGGAAGGCGGCCTCGGCGGCATTGCCGGGCTCGGAGACGATGATGGCGGGAGTGCCCGAGCGGGTCTCCCCGGAGAACCACATGACGCGGAACGGCGCGGCGAGGAACTGGCCGGCCATCACATCGAACACGGCGCCCTTGAAGGAGCCGCCCAGGTCCTCGCCCCGAGTGCCGAGGAACGCGGCCCACCCCCCCACGAAGCCCTTGCCGAGCGGCTTCTGGAGCTGGTCCTGGAGCCACGCGTTGCCGGAGAGCGCCTCGCGCACCTTGCTCGGCGAGTAGACGTCCACCCAGAAGGCCGGGCGCACCGGCTCGGTGGGCACCTCCAGCTTCTGGGGCTTGTCGGACGCGGGAGGCATGGCCGAGAGCACGGAGCCCCCGCCGGCGCTACCCGTCCCCGAGGAGCCGGAGACCGCACCGGAGCTCGTGCCCGACGAACCGCCGGAGGAGCCGCGGCCGATGAAGAAGGCGACCAGCGCCACCAGGACGAGCACGGCGATGCCGAGGCCCACGAGGAGGGCCTTGGGAGGTTTCGAAGTCATCGCATCCACTCCTTGAAGCGGAAGAAGCCGAGAAAGGCGGTGTTTTGGGGGACCGGGCGCCACTCCAGGGGCGCCTCGGTGACGAGCGACTGGAGGATGCCGGTGCGCACGGCGGCCCCCTTCTCGCCCGGGTGGTAGACGACGCGCGTGGGGGCGTGGGCCTTGTCCTCGGGGCGCACCACGAGCATCAGGTGGAAGAGGGGGCCGGCGTCACGTTCCTGGCGGAAGGCCACGAGGTCTCCGGTGCGCAGCGACTCGCGCGCGGCCTCGTCGCGACCGAGCGGCACGAAGCTGTGCATCAGCAGCATCTCGGCGTCGGCGAAGTCGGAGGGGGCGCCCGAGTCATCGCGCCACAGGGGAGAGGCGAGCCGCTCGGGGTGGAAGCGCCGGTACGCGCCGCGGAAGGTGAAACGCACCAGGCCCGCGCAGTCACGCTGAGCGGGGTGCCAGCTCGGGTCCATGCGGCGCACCTGGGCGAGCGCCACCTGGGCCACCTCGCGACGCAGCAGGGCGTCGAGGGCCTCGGGAGCGGGCGAGGCCGCCTGGAGCGAGAGAAGCAGGAGCGAGGCGAACATGGAGAGGTGGAGGACTCAGCCCTCGGAGTCTACACCGCCACCGGAGAGCGTCTTGACGGCCTCGTCCAGGTTCCGGGGCCACGCGGCGCCCTTGGGGGCGGGGTCCTGCGAGGGCACATAGACCTCGGCCTTGCCATCGCCGAGCACGTTCACCCAGGCGAGCACGCGGGTGGAGCCGGGGGTGGCGAGGGGGATGCGGACCATGCGGCGCACCTCCTGGGGGGTGCCCTCGTAGAGAACGACGTTGAGAGTGGCCACGGTGTGGGCCTTGTCGCCGCTGGGCCAGTAGTTGGTGGCGATGAGGTAGAGGCCCTTGGGAGGAGCGCGGTGGACGTAGAGGTAGGGGCCATAGGCGGGGTCGTCGAAATCACCGCCCTGCTCGTTGAGGTTGAAGGTGACGCCGCTGGGGCTCTCGGTGTCGGCCCTGTAGACGTGGGCCATCTTCTTGAGGTCGAGCACCTGGCCCGAGCCCTCCTTGGCCTGGGAGAGGCTGTCGGGGGTGGGCTCGTAGATGTGGAGGTCCGTGTAGACGCCCTCGGTGTCACTGGTGAGGACGGTCTTGAGCGGGACGGGAGGAATCTGCGCGTAGCTGGTGGCCTGGGCGCGAGCGGTGCCGGCCTGGTTGGTGGCCATGACGGTGACGACGTTCTTGCCGCTGGCGGCGGGGAACTTGCGCTTGAAGCGCCCGCTGAAGGTGCGCATCAGGTAGCGGTCGCCGTTGATGGAGATGACCACCGGGTCGATGGTGGTGTCGCTGAGGGTGCCCTCCACGAGGAGCATGCGGTCCACGGTCCAGCCGCCGGAGGGGGCGGAGAGACGGACGGTGGGCAGCGTCTTGCCCTGTCCGATGGGGACGCCCTGCTGACGGGGATGGGCGGCGGTCGGGGCCTGGGAGAGCAGCACGGCCAGGAGTACGGGCAGCATCGGGGGCGGGTCCTGTCGAGGGATGAGACGGAGGACAGCCTGCGCCGGATGGTCGCTGTATTTCAAGAGAGCTTGCGGTGGACGATGGAGCCTCCTAGACCGGGGTGAACCCCTGGAATCCCTGGATGAGCCTCCTCAACCAAATCGTCATCTTCCTCATCGCGGCGGTGCTCTCCGTGCCGCTCTTCAAGCGGCTGGGGCTCGGCTCCATCCTCGGCTACCTGGTCGCGGGCGCCGTCATCGGCCCCTCGGGCCTGGGGCTCATCCGAGACCCGGAGGACATCCTCCACTTCGCCGAGTTCGGCGTGGTGCTGTTCCTGTTCATCGTCGGCCTGGAGCTGCAACCCCAGCGCCTGTGGGCGCTTCGGCGCTCCGTGTTCGGACTCGGCACGGCCCAGGTGCTGCTCAGCGGCCTGCTGCTCGCGGGCGCGGGGCTGGCGCTGGGCCTGTCCCCGAAGGCCGCCATCATCGCCGGCCTGGGCCTGTCGCTGTCCTCGACGGCCATCGCCCTCCAGCTCCTCGGCGAGCGCAATCAACTCTCCGCCCGCCACGGTCGCGAGAGCTTCGCCATCCTCCTGTTCCAGGATCTCGCCGTCATCCCCTTGCTGGCGCTCATCCCCCTGCTCTCCGGCCGGCACGGAGAACCCGGGAGCGGCTTCTCGCTGCTGTCCTTGCTCGAGGTGGTGGCCGTGCTCGCCGCGGTGGTGCTGTGCGGACGCTTCCTGGTGCGCCCCCTCTTCCGGCTCATCGCCTCCACACAGCTCCAGGAGATCTTCACCGCCACCGCGCTCCTGGTGGTGGTGGGGGTGGCGCTGTTGATGAGCTTCGTCGGCATCTCCATGGCGCTCGGCGCGTTCCTCGCGGGCGTGCTGCTCGCGGACTCCGAGTACCGTCACGAGCTCGAGGCGGACCTCGATCCGTTCAAGGGCCTGCTGTTGGGGCTCTTCTTCATCGCGGTGGGCATGTCCATGAACCTGGCGCTCGTCACCCACCAACCGCTGCGCATCGCCGCGTGCGTGGTGGGACTGATGGCGATCAAGGGCGGCGTGCTGTACTGGCTCGGGCGGCCGATCGGGCTGATGCTCCAGGGGCGGCGCATCATGGCGTTGGCGCTCGCCCAGGGCGGCGAGTTCGCCTTCGTGCTCTTCGGGGTCGCCGCCACCGCGGGCGTGATGGAGCGCGAGCTCACCGAGTTGCTCGTGGTGGTGGTCTCCCTGTCCATGGCCGTCACGCCGCTGCTGCTGACGCTGCATGACACCCTCGTCCAACGCATGCTGCGGCGCACCGTGGCCGTGGAGTACGACCGGGTGGAGGAGGCCGATCAACAGCCGGTGCTCATCGCCGGCTTCGGCCGGTACGGGCAGGTCATCGGGCGCGTGCTCAACATGCTGGACATCGGCTTCACCGCGCTGGAGGTGAGCCCCGAGCAGGTCGACTTCGTGCGCCGCTACGGCAACAAGATTCACTACGGCGACGCCTCGCGCCTGGAGCTGCTGCGCGCCGCGGGAGCCTCCCAGGCGAAGCTTTTCGTGCTGGCCATCGATGATCCGGACGCCTCGGTACGCACGGCGGAGCTGGTGCGCCGCAACTTCCCGCAGCTGCCCGTCTACGCCCGGGCGCGCAACCGCGCACACGCCTACCGGCTGTTGGATCAGGGCGTGAAGGTGCTCAACCGCGAGACCCTGCTGTCGAGCCTGGAGATGGCCGCGCACGTCCTGCGGGGGCTCGGCTTCGAGGAGGAGCGGGCCAGGGACATCGTCGAGCGCTTCCGCGTCCATGACGAGGAGCTGCTGCTCAAACAGCATGCGGTGTACCAGGACGAGGAGCAGTTCATGCGCTCGGTGCTGCAGTCCCGCGAGGAGCTGCGCTCGCTCTTCGAGCAGGACAACCAGCCGCGGGCACAGGCCCAGGTGCAGGGCGACGGGGCCGAGGAGGCGAAGGAGCTACCCCAGCCTTGAGGTTACTTCGCCAGGGACTCCTTCTCCAGGAGCAGATAGGTGTTGTACGCGTTCACCCGGTTGGCGGCCTCGAAGGCCGGGTAGCGGGAGAACCGGCTCCAGTCGACCTTGCCGTACGCCTCGTCGAAGGGAACGAAGTCGTCCACCGCCCGCTTCATCACCTCGCGCAGGTAGAGGAGGTAATCGCGGGTGAGCATCAGATCGGCGGCGGGATTGCTCGACGCCTTGCCATGTCCCGGCACCATCGCCTTGGGCTTGAACGCGAGCAGCCGCTCAATGGCGGCGAGCCAGCGTGCACTGTCCGCCTCGCCGACGAACGGGATGCGGCCAGTGAAGAGCAGATCCCCGGAGAACAGCACCCCATCGGGGCTCACCTTCAGCATCAAGTCCTCGGGCGAGTGCGCCGGGCCGAGGAAGATGAGCTCGAACCGCACACCGCCCAGCTCGAACGTGGTGTCGCCGTCGAGCCACACGTCGGCGGGGACAAGCCGGGTCTCCCCATCCACCCAGGGCGCGAGCATCTTCCTGCGCTGCTCCAGCCGTTGCCGGGCGAGGTCGGAGTCGAGGTAGAGCTTGCCCTCACGGTGGGCCCACACCTCCACGCCAATGGCCTTGAATGCTTGCAGGCCGTAGCCGTGGTCGGCGTGGAAGTGGCTGACGATGACGCGTTGGATGGGTTGGCGCGTCACCTTGCGGATCTGCCGGATCAGTTCCTCGCCCAGGGCGGGTGTGCCGAGGGTGTCGAAGACGACGACCCCGGCCGGGGTGACGACGAACCCCGCGTTGGAGATGAAGCCCTGGTTCTCGTTCGAGGCCTCGCTGGCCAGGCCCCGCACGTAATACGAGTGCGGGCCGACCTGGATCGGCTTCACCTGGACGGTGACGCGCTCGCCAGCACTGGCGCGGAGCGGGAAGAGGCCCAGGAGCGCCACCACGGCGGCCACCCCAAGAGGAACGAGGGACGGGCGCATGGGGCGGCTACCTCGCGAGGCCAGGGTTCCCGGCGACATTGAGAAGCTTGGGGAGGTAGGGCCGCCGCGCCTCGAGCGTCTTCTGGCCGCGCAGGTAGCGCGCGACGACGTCCCAGATCGGCTCGCCGCCAGCCTCCCGAGCCTCCTCGGAGACCGGGGCCCAGCCCGCCACCTTGTACCTCTTGCCCGCCTCCAGCGGCTTGCCTCCGAGCCGCAGGTCCTGGATCCGGTGCCCCACCCCCGCCGTGGGGTCGCAGGCGTAGCTCAACCCTCCGACGCGAACCATGTCACCGCCCTGCTGGAGGTACGGATCCGGATTGAACAGGTTGTCGCTCACGTCCTCGAGGATCGCCTTGAGCTGGGCGCCGGTGAGCGTGGAGACGGTGGTGTAAGGGTACGTGATCGCCGTCTGGTCGAGCACGTCCTCCATCGTGATGTCCTGGCCGGGGAGCAGGGTCGTCCCCCACCGGAAGCCGGGTGACAGGGCGATCTCCGCGTTCTTCTCGGCCATGAGCGCGTCGAGGAGCACCTGGTCGAACGTGCCGTTGAAGTTGCCGCGCCGGTACAGCAGCCCCTCCGTCACGGCCAGCTTCTCGCCCAGCTTCTCCTCATGGGGCGCGCGGAGCCGGGAGATGAGCGCGGCCATCTCCGGGTCGGCGGGCAGCAGGTTGGCGAAGACGGGCAGCAGCCGGTAGCGGAAGTCGGTGACCTTGCCGCCCTTCACCTCGAAGTCGAGCACGCCGAGGAACTTGCCGTTCGAGCCGGCATTGGTCACGAGCGTCTGCCCACCGGCGTTCTTCACGAGGAGGGGCCGTGGCACACCGTCATGGGTGTGGCCCCCGAGGATGGCATCCAGCCCGCGCACCCGCGAGGCGAGCTTGAGGTCCACGTCCATCCCATTGTGGGACAGCAGCACGATGACCTGGGCGCCCTTCCCTCGCGCCTCCTCGATGACCTGTTGGAGGTTCTCCTCCTGGATGCCGAAGGTCCACTCGGGGACGAGGTAGCGCGGGTTGGCGATGGGCGTGTACGGGAAGGCCTGACCGATGATGGCGACCGGCACTCCGTTGAGCTCGCGGAGCACGTAGGGCGGGAACACCGGGTCGCCGAAATCGGCCGTCTTCACGTTCTGCGCGACGAAGTCGACCCGTCCCTTGAAGTCCTGGGCGAGGACCTCCTGGACGCGCTCGGCGCCGTAGGTGAACTCCCAGTGGCCGGTCATCACGTCCACGCCGAGCAGCTTGCAGGCGTCGACCATGTCCTGCCCCCGGGTCCAGAGCGAGAGCCCCGAGCCCTGCCACGTATCGCCCCCATCCAGCAGGAGCGCGCCGGGGCGGCTGGCGCGCAACCGCTTGATCAGCGTGGCGAGGTGGGCGAACCCACCCACCCTGCCATACC
Organism: Archangium sp.; assembly: GCF_036389735.1. Classification (GTDB taxonomy): domain Bacteria; phylum Myxococcota; class Myxococcia; order Myxococcales; family Myxococcaceae; genus Archangium. The sequence goes on from NZ_DASVWK010000898.1 coordinate 9,312, forward strand.
TCGCCGCCGCCCTGGTGAAGTCGAGGCAGGTGAACGCATGCGCCTCCGCCGTCCGCGCCTGGAGGCCGAAGTGCTTCAACAGCCGCTCGCCCACCAGGTGCGGCGGCCTGCCCTTGGCCGCACCGAGGCCGAGGTTCACCTCCGGCTCGCGGTAGTGGAGCGGCAGGAGCTGGGCGTGGCTGTCGGTGAAGTGCAGGAAGTGGACGGTGCCGAAGCGCGGCAGCTCATAGGGCGCGGCGGGCTGCCGGGCGGGAGCGGCCAGCGCCTCGGAGCGGAGGAGCGGAAAGCCGGCGGCGGAGGCGGCGGCGAGCGTCGAGAGGAATTCGCGGCGGTTCATGTGGGAGGGCGGGAGGACTGGCCGGTCACTTGTTCACCGGCGACTCCGGATCCATCAGGAGCGCCATCACATCCTTGAGCTGCTCTTCGGTGAGGATGCCCTGGTGGCCGAAGCGCGGCATGTCCGAGCACGCGTTGAAGGCGTGCGAGTTCCACAGCTTGCCCCAGGTGTACTTGAGGATGGGCTCGGTGTTCCCGCGCAGCTTGCCGTACTGGTGGAGGGTCGGGCCGATCGTCCCGAACGACAGCTCCTTGGGCGAGAGCTGGTGGCACGCGTAGCAGTTGCCGCCCGCGGGCTTGGACGGGTCATCGCTGAACTGCTTGCCGACGCCCGTCTGGGCGATCTTCTCGCCGTTCTCCCAGCTCCCGAGGTACTTGCCGTCAGCGGGGTACTGGATCGTCGCGAGCTGGGCCTCCTGGAGTTTCCTGGCCAGCTCCTTGGGAACGGGCTTGCTGGCGTTGTATTGCGAGCAGGTCGTCTGCACCTCGTCCTGGTTCAGCCGGTCGACCGAGGCCTGCCCCTTGGTCTGGAACGAGGCCTTCATCACCTCGACGGCCGCGGCGCGGTAGTCCTTCTTCTTCTTGTCGGCGGCGGCGGCGGCGCCTCCGATGGCGAGCACCGCCACCATGGCCACCGCACCGGTCCGGCTCGCTCTGCGCTCGTTCATGGTGCTCATCTCCGGTTACCGCTTGATGGTGGGGGCCTGAAGCTCGCCGCCGTTGGCGCTGACCGCGAGGTACATCGTGAGC
>NZ_DASVWK010000899.1:0-2334 GCF_036389735.1 Archangium sp.
CGCATCTGGAACCAGCACGCCTACTCGGTGACGAACATCAACGCGGACGGCACCATCCCCGCCCGCCCGGCGACCAACTGGCTCCAGCCGCAGCTCAACAACTTCCGCGCCAACGTCGCCAACTACCGGGGCGACGGCGCCAGCCCCTACGCCGCCGCGGACCTCGTCATCTCCGACGTGACCGTGGCGTGCGATGGCTACGGCTCGCTCGTGCTCGGTGCGCGTGTGCGCAACCAGGGCGAGGCCCCGGTGGCCGCCGGCGTGAAGGTGGCCTTCTACAAGGGCAACCCGGCCTCGGGCGGCACGCTGCTCGGTGTGACCGACGTCGGGACGCCGCTGGCCGCGGGCGAGAGCGCCATCGTCACGCTCTCCGCGACCACCTCCGCCACCGGCACCGCCGAGGTGTGGGCCGTGGTGGATGATGACGGCACCGGCCAGGGTTCCACCACCGAGTGCATCGAGGAGAACAACACCTCCTTCGCGTCGGGTGACCTCTCGTGCGCCGTGACGCCGGCCAACAAGCCGCCGGTGGCCCTGTGCCGCGACATCACCATCAACGCCAACATCTACTGCCTGGGCCGCGCCAGCGTGAACGACGGCAGCTACGACCCGGACAACGGGCCGTCGCCGCTCACCATCACCGAGGAGCCCTACACCTCGCTCGGTCTGGGCACGCACACCATCACGTTGACGGCCTCCGACGGTGAGGCGAGCTCCCAGTGCGTGGGCCGCATCACCGTGGTGGACAACTCGAAGCCGACCATCGACTGCCCGGCCTCGCAGGAGCTGGAGACGTGCTCGCCCGCCGGCGCCACGGCCACCTTCGAGGCCTCGTCCGCCGACACCTGCGGCCCGGCACCCCTGTCGTGCTCGTACGCCTCCGGTACCACCTTCCCGGTGGGCGACACGGCCGTTACCTGCTCCGCCACGGATACCGCTGGCAACAAGGCCTCCTGCGGCTTCAACGTGACGGTGCGTGGTGACACCCTGGCGCCGGTGCTCAGCTGCCCCACCGCCCCCGTGGTGGTGACGGTCGACTCCTGCTCCGCCACGGGCTCCCCGGCCTCCTTCGAGGCCGCGGCCACCGACAACTGCGGCCCGGTGCCCGTCTCCTGCTCGCACGCCTCCGGCTCCGAGTTCCCAGCCGGTGACACGCTCGTCACCTGCTCGGCCACGGACGCCTTCGGCAACGCGGCCTCGTGCGAGTTCGTCGTCAGCGTGAAGAGCAGCGTCGACACCTCCGTGCCCCCCACCGCGGGCGCGGAGAAGGGGCTGGAGCTGTGGTCGCCCAACCACAAGTACGTCACCGTCTCGCTCGCCGACTGCGCCGAGCCCGCGACGGACGCATGCGGCAACCCGCTGCCGCTGGACCACTACGGCCGCATCCTCGCCGTCACCTCGGACGAGGTGGAGGACGCCAACGGCAACGGTGACGGCCGCACCTGCGACGACATGGCCGTGACCGTGGGCACCACGTCCGTGCAGCTCCGCTCCGAGCGCGAGGGCACGAGCGACGGCCGCGTCTACACCCTCCACTACGCCGTCACCAACGACGAGGGCGTCTCCACCCAGAGCAGCTGCCGCGTCTACGTGCCGCACGACCAGTCCGGCCGTGGCGCGGTGGACAGCGGCGTGAAGTTCTGCGTCGGCGAGGGGTGCCCGGCCGGCACCACCGAGGGCAGCTCGCTCTGCAACAAGTGAGGGCGGGGTAGGGTGAGGTGAAGCAGGGCCCGGAGCCGCCAGTCGGTTCCGGGCCCTTCGCTTTTCCGCGAGCCCTTCAGGGCTGGGGCAGGTCGAGCCGCTCCCGGCGCAGGCGCAGCAGCTCGCGCGCGATGATCTGCCCTGTCGCCACCAGCGGCACCGCCAGCACCGCGCCGGTGATGCCAGCCAGCTCCGCGAAGAAGACCACCGCGAACAGGGTGAGCAGCGGGTTGACGTGGACGGTGCGCCGGAAGACGAGGGGCGCCAGCACGTTGCCCTCGAGCTGTCCGTAGAGAAGGAAGTAGACGAACACCATCAGCGCCTTCCACGGTCCACCCGTGGCCAGCGTCAGCAGGGTGATGGTGCCCCCGGCCATGAGGGGCCCCACGTACGGGACCATGCTGGAGAAGCCGCTGATGATGCCCAGCGGGAGGAAGAAGGGCACCCCGAGGAGCGCCAGGCAGATGGTGGTGAGGACGGCGTTGATGGTGCAGATGAGGGTGAGCCCGGCCAGGTAGCCACCGGTGGCGTTGTACACCTTGGCCAGCACGCGCTCGTACCGCACACGGTGCTCGGGGAGGGTCTCCGCGAGCACCCGCCGGACCAATCCCGGGCCGAACACCAGCATGAACA
>NZ_DASVWK010000900.1:0-10254 GCF_036389735.1 Archangium sp.
CCTCGCCTCGCGCGTGAGCGATTTCGTCGATGAACGAGCTGATCCCGAAGGCGTGGAAGATGTTGTAGACGGACCGGAGCCAGCCAATGCGGACGTGTGCCTTTGCCTCGCAGGTCTCCGCCGTCACGTTGGGCACCGAGAGCCCGAGGTCCAGGACTCCCTGCTGGAGATCGCTCGGCCCGGGGCGTTTGGCGTCCGTGAACAGCGACGCGATGGGCGGAAACGCGGTGCGGTGTCTCCATGCCACGACCTTGCCCTGCTCATCGAGCCCCGCCGTCAGCAACTGGGTGTTCACGGTGTTGTAGAAGTCGTGACGGACGTCGTCCTCTCGCGTCCACTGCACGCGGACCGGAACCTTCGCCTCCCGCGCGAGCAGCACGACTTCCGAGACGAAGTCCGCCTTCGACTTGCGTCCGAAGCCACCGCCCAGGAACGTCACGTGGACGGTGACCTTGTCCTCGGTCACTCCGAGCGCGCGGGCCGCCTCCGTGCGCGCCGCCTGGGGGTTCTGGGTGGGTGCCCACACCTCGCACGTGTCTCCCTCGAAGCGGGCGACCGCGACCGGAGGCTCCATGGGGACGTGGGCGAGGTGGGGGACGTGGTACTCGGCCTCGATGACGCGCGCCGCCTTCGCGAGGGCGGCCTCGGCATCTCCCACCTTGCGAGCCACCTCGCCCGGCGTCCGCACCGACGCGGACAGCGTCTCGCGGTACTTCTCCGAGTCGTACGACGCGTTCTCCCCGTGCTCCCAGGTGATGTCCAGGGCATCGCGCCCGCGCATCGCCGCCCACGTGTTCTCCGCGAGGACAGCGAGCCCTCCCCACGGCTGGAAGGCATAGGGCCGCTTGGGCTCGGGAAGCTCGATGACGCGCTTCACTCCGGGAATGGCGAGGGCGCGGGTCGCGTCGTAACGGGCCACCCGGCCGCCCACGACGGGAGGTCTGGCGATCACCGCCGTCAGCATGCCGGGCAGCCGCACATCGGCGCCGAAGATGGCGCTTCCCGTCACGTAGGCCGGCGCGTCGAGCAGCGGCAGCGGCCCTCCGACACGGCGAAGCTCGGACTTGGGCCGGAGCTGCACCTCCTTGGGCGAGGGGATGGGCTGCTTCCCGGCCTCTTCCGCGAGGTCTCCAAAGCCGAGCGTGCGCCCGGTGGGCCGGTGCACGACGACGTGGTCGCGCGCCTCGCACGTCTCCGGCTTCACCTTCCAGCGCTTCGCGGCGGCGGAGATCAGCATCATGCGCGGCGTGGCGCCCACGCGGCGCATGTCCTCGTAGATGCCGCGGACGCTGTTGGAGCCATCCGTGTTCTGGTCGCCGTAGGCCTTGTCCCCATCCGCCTGGACGATCTTCACGCGCGCCATGTCGGCGCCGAGCTCGTCGGCGATCAGCACGGGCAGCGAGCTGCGGATGCCCTGGCCCATCTCGGAGCGGTGGCAGACGATCGTCACCAGACCATCCAGGCCCACGTGAAGGAAGACGTTCGGGTTGAGGCCCGGAGACGTCTGCTCCGCTGCCCGCGAGCCGGGCTTCGGCTTTTTGCCGGGCTTGCCGCTCGGCTCCGTGGTGGGTGGGTTCGCGGCGGCATAGAACCCGAGCGCGAGTCCTCCCGCGAGGAAGGATCGCCGGGCAATCAGTGTGGGCTCCTTGCTCATGGCGTCCTCACCCTTCCTCGGGCAGACCGGCGGCCTTCTTCACGGCCGCGCGGATCCGCGTGTACGTGCCGCATCGGCACAGGTTGCCGGCGAGCGACTGGTCGATGTCGGCATCGGTGGGCTTCGGCTTCTTCGCGAGCAGGGCCGCCGCCGTCATGATCTGCCCGGCCTGGCAGAAGCCGCACTGGGGAACGCCCAGGTCCACCCAGGCGCGCTGGAGCGGATGGCTCCCGTCCGCCGAGAGCCCCTCGATGGTGGTCACCGAGTGTCCGTCGGCGCGGCGGACCGGTGTCACGCACGCACGGACCACCTGGCCGTCGAGGTGGACCGTGCACGCGCCGCAGAGCGCCTGCCCACACCCGTACTTCGTGCCGGTGAGGCCGAGCACATCGCGCAGCGCCCAGAGCAGCGGCATCTCCGGATCGACCTCGAGGTCCTTCTCAACGCCGTTGATGCGAACACGAATCGTCATGGCCGTGCTTCCTCGGTGGGGCACTGCGCGCCTGTCTCCACCCAGGCCGCGATGATCGCCCCGAAGAGCTTCTGATTTCCCGGTGCGGGCTCCCGTCCCCAGCCGGGCGCCCATCCCCACCCCACGAGCTCGTCATGGGCGTTGTGCTCGACGATCTGTGCCAGCGTCTTGCCGCCGTTGCGCGCCGGGTCCTTGAGCTGCTCGCAGACCGCCCGCGGGCTCTTTCCCACCCACGCCATCGAGAGTGGAGCGAGGTGCCAGTTCGGCGCTCCGGGGACTCGCGCGTGCTCCAGGTTCCTGTCCTGGTGACAGCTCGTGCATTCCATTCCGACCACCCCGCGATCCTCGGGGCCGCGCACCACGGGCGGCTCATGCGGCTGCCACTGGGTCCCCTGGAGGGGCACGTCGCCGGAGGGATGGCAGTTCGCGCACCGCGGATGGAGGAGGACGCGGCTGGCCTCGAGGAAGAGGGCGCGCGAGCGATCCTCCTGGTTCGTGATGATCGCGAACGCCTCGGGAGGGCGAAGGTCCCCGGCGGCCACGGGGGGAAGCTCCGAGGGGCGCGGGTCGACGGAGCCAGGCTGACGTTTACAACCTCCCGCCGTCAGCAGGAGCAGGACGGGGGCCATGCGAGACAGGGTCGGGTGCACGGAAGCCAGGGTCCGGAATTCCCTTCCGGACCTCAAGGCGAAAGCTCAAGAGCGTGTACTCAGGAACAGCCCGTCGATGGCACGGGCGGGTTGAACTATGGTGGCGGGGCGATGAGCGACACGAGCGGCGAGCCGGCACGCAAACTGACCATCGAGGTGCGGGACCTCCACAAGTCCTTTGGTGGCCAGCAGGCCCTGCGGGGCGTGGACCTCGTGGTGCCCGAGGGCACCACCTGCGTGCTGATGGGGATCTCCGGCTCGGGCAAGTCGGTGCTGATGAAGCACATCATGGGCCTGCTCAAGCCGGACCGGGGCTCGGTGCTCGTGGAGGGCCAGGAGGTGGCCCAGATGGACGAGTCCGCGCTGAACCAGATGCGTCGCAATCAGGGCATCCTCTTCCAGGCCAATGCGCTCTTCGATTCGCTCACCGTCTTCGACAACGTGGCGTTCCCCCTGCGCGAGCGCACTCCCATGTCCGAGGAGGAGATCCAGGAGACGGTGAACAAGACGCTGGCCATGGTGGGGCTGTCGCACGCGGCCCTGCGCTTTCCCGGCGAGCTGTCCGGCGGCATGCAGAAGCGCGTGGGCTTCGCGCGCGCCACCATCCTCCGGCCGAGGATCCTCCTCTACGACGACCCCACGGCCGGCCTGGATCCGCTCACCACGTCCGCCGTCAACGACATCATCTCCACCGCCAAGCAGCAGCTCGGGGCGACCTCGCTGGTGATTACTCCGGACGTGGCGTCCGCCTTTGGCATGGCCGACAACCTCGCCCTCATGCACGAGGGCCGCATCGTCGAGTCGGGCCCACCCGACGCGTTCCGCGAGTCCCAGCACCCGGCGGTGAAGGCCTTCCTCCGCAACTGGCTGGCGCGTCGTTCGAAGAACCGCAGCTCATGAATCCCAGGAGGAACGGGCCCACCCCCATGTTCTCATCCGGGAAGAGAAAGGATTGTCCCGCATGAAGCGCCGTCCGTCGTTTTCGCTCCTGCTCCTGTTGGCCCTGGTGTCCTGGACGGGGCTGGCCCGCGCCGCCGAGGTGGTGGTGTGGCACGGCTACCGTGCCTCCGAGCGCGCCGCCCTGGAGAAGGTCGTCGGCGCGTACAACACGGCCCAGACCGCTTCCGGTACGCAGGTGAAGCTGCTGGCCATTCCCTCGGATGCCTTCACGGACAAGATCTCCGCGACGCTGTCGCGCGGGGTGGGTCCGGACGTCTTCGTCTTCCCGCAGGATCGGCTCGGAGGCTGGGTGGAGGGAGGGGGCCTGCTCGAGCCGCTCGACTTCTTCCTCGACCCGTCCGTGCGCCAGCGCTACGTGCCGGGGACGCTGGAGGCGATGACCTACCGGGGTTCCGTCTATGCACTGCCCTTGAACTTCAAGGCCATCACCCTCATCTACAACAAGAAGCTGCTGGCGAAGCCGCCCAGGACGACGGGCGAGCTGCTGGCCATGTGCAAGGCCTCGCGAGCCGGGAAGGCGGAGAAGGATCGGGTCTGCCTCGCCTATCCCTACACGGACTTCTACTACCACGCGGCCCTGATGCATGCCTTCGGGGGACGCGTGTTCGACCCAGGTCCGCGCGTGCGGTTGGACGCGCCGGAGAACGTCAAATCCCTGGAGCTGTTGCTGAAGTGGGTGGGCCAGCCAGGACTGATGCCCGCCGAGCCGTCCACGGCGCTCGTCACGTCGCTGTTCAACGAGGGCAAGGCGGCGATGGTCTTCTCCGGCCCCTGGTTCATCGGGGAGATCGCCCCGGGCATCGACTACGGGCTGGCGCTGCTGCCCACGGTGGACGAGGCGGGCGGCAAGCCCCTGAAGCCGTGGATGACGGTAGAGGGCGTGGGCATCTCCTCCCACTCGAAGCACAAGGACGCGGCCTATGACTTCGTGCGCTACCTCACCGGCCCCGAGGGCGCTCGCCTCATGGCGCTCCAGGGACGGCAGAACCCGGCGCTCGCCCAGGTGTACGAGGAGCCGGCCATCGCCTCGGATCCGGTGCTGTCGGCGATCCGTGCACAGGGCGAGGTGTCCCTCCCCATGCCCAATCTCCCGGAGATGACCATGGTCTGGTCGCCAGCGACGTCGGCCATGAATGCCGTCCTCCACCGGATGGCCACGCCCAAGGCCGCACTGGACGAGGCCCAGAAGGCGGTCCAGAAGGACGTGGCCGGCTTGCGGCGCGGTGCCAGGGCCCCATGAAACGAGGTATCCGATGAGCGGGCTCGCGGACCTTCTCGAGGCGCGACTCGAAGAGGTCGTGAGACGGTGGGCGGACAGCGTGCGCCAGCACCTCGCGCCCGGCGGCGAGTCGGACAGCGCGCTGAAGGACCACCTGCCCGACTTGCTCCGACAACTGGTGGCGACGCTGCGCGGCCATACGCCTCCAGGGGGCACCTCGCCGGTGAGCGGCGAGAACCCGGTCGGGCAAGCCTCCGAGGCACACCGGCTGGACGTGCTGGAGTCGATAGGCGACGCCTTCTTCTCGCTCGACCCGACCTGGCGCGTGCGCGCGGTCAACTCCCGCTATGAGGAGCTGGCGCGCAAGCGCCGAGAGGACTGCCTGGGGCGCGACTTCTGGGAGCTGTTTCCGGAGGCGGCGACGCCCGGCTCGAAGTACTGGACCGAGTACCACCGCGTCATGGAGCAACGGACCCCGGTGCAGTTCGTCGAGTACTTCACGCCTCTCGACCTGTGGACGGAAACGCGAGTCCACCCCATCAAGGACGGCGGCATCGCGGTCTTCTTTCGCGATGTGTCCGAGCAGAAGCGGGCACAGGAGGCGCTCCGCGAGAGCGAGCAGCGGCTGCGCCTCGTCATCGACGCACTCCCGAACCTCATCAACTTCGTCGGTACCGACCAGCGCTACCGGCTGAACAACAAGACCTACGAGGCGTGGTTTGGCGTCCCCTTCGACTCTCTTCGGGGGAAGACGGTGCGGGAGGTGGTGGGCGAGGAGAATTACGGCCACATCCGGCCGTACATCGAGCGCGCGCTCCGAGGAGAGCGCGTGACGTACCAGGTTCCGTTCGTCTTCGGGGAAGGCCGAAGAGGCTTCATCGGGGGGACCCATGTCCCCCAGGTGGATCCGCACGGCCAGGTCCTGGGCTACGCGACGCTCGTCTCCGACATCACCGAGCAGCATGCGGCCGAGACGGCCCTTCGCATGAGCGAGGAGCGGGTTCGGGGTCTGCTCGAGTCCACGGCCGAGGGCATCTGGGGGCTCGACACGGAAGGGCGCTGCACGTTCGCGAATCCCGCCTGTGTACGACTGCTCGGCTACGACTCGGCAGAGGAGCTGGTGGGCCGTGACATGCACGCGCTGACGCACCACCACCTGTTGGACGGCACGCCCTACCCGGGCGCGGCGTGCCGCATCCACGAGGCCTTCCGGACTGGCCGGGCGTTGATCGTGGAGGACGAGGTGCTCTGGCGGAGGGACGGGACTCCTTTGAGCGTGCGCTATCGCGCCAGCCCCATCCTCCGGGACGGCCAGACGGTCGGCGCGGTCGTCTCCTTCGAGGACGTGACCGAACGCAAGGCCGCGGTCGAGGCCCTGCGCGAGAGCAAGGAGCACTTGAGCCGGGTGGTGGAAGCCTCGGGCGCTGGCACCTGGGAGATCGACCCCCTCACCCGGGCATTCACCGCGGACGCGCCGCTGCGCGCGCTCCATGAGCTTCCTCCAGAGGGCGAGCTGGACCTGGAGACAGGGCTCGCGCCCATCCATCCCGAGGACCGGGAGCGCGTCCGGGACGCCGTGGCCGCGGCCCTCGCCGGGCGCGACGCCGGCCACTACCTCCACGAGTTCCGCGTGGTGAGCCGCGAGGGCCGCATCCGCTGGGTGGAGACGCGCGGGCGGGCCTACTTCGACGCCGAGGGCAAGGCCGTGCGTTTCCTGGGCACCGGCCTGGACGTCACCCGGCGCAAGGAGGCCGAGCTCGCGCGAGAGGGTCTCCTGGAGGCGCTCGCCGCGCAGCCGTCACTCCTGGTCTGCGTCCTCGAGGGACCCGAGTTCGTCCACCGGCTGGCCCCCCCCGCGTACCTGCGGCGGGTGGCACGTGGCCGTGACCTCCTGGGCAAGCCGATATTCGAGGCCGTGCCGGAGTTGAAGGGCCAGGGCTTCGAGGCTTTGCTCACCCGGGTGCTCGAGACGGGAGAGCCTTTCGTGGGCCGGGAGGTTCCCGCCTCCTTCGACCGGGGGGACGGCACCTTGGAGGAGGGCTTCTTCGACGTTGTCTACCAACCGGTGCGCGGCGAGGAGGGTGGCTTCGATAGCATCCTCGCCATCAGCCACGAGGTGACGGACGTGGTGCACGCGCGTCGGAGGGCCGAGCGGCTCATCGCGGAAGAGAAGGAGCGCGCGACCTTCGAGCAGCAACTCATCGGCATCGTCAGCCACGACTTGCGCAGCCCCATCAGCGCCATCTTGCTGGGAGCCCAGGGACTCCTGCGCCGGGAGGGTCTCGACGAGCGGAGCTTGAAGGCGGTGGTGCGCATCCAGTCGAGCGCGGAGCGCGCCGCGCGCATGGTGCGCGACCTGCTGGACTTCACCCAGGCGCGGCTCGCGGGCGGCATTCCACTGCATCCCCGGCCTACGAGCCTCCACGACCTGGCGCGCTCCGTCGTGGACGAGGTGCAGGGGACGCACCCCGAGCGCGACGTGCACCTCGTGCTGGAAGGAGACCTCCAGGGCCAGTGGGACCCGGACCGGCTCTCGCAGGCGCTCACGAACCTGCTCATCAATGCCGTCAAATACGGCACCGAGGGCACGCCCGTGAGCCTCCGCGCACGGGAGGTGGGGGACTCGGTGCACATCGAGGTGCACAACCGGGGCACGCCCATTCCCCAGGAGCAGTTGGGTCGACTCTTCGCGCCGATGCAGCGCGGGACGAACCAGCAGGACACGGGAGGGCGCAGCGTGGGCCTGGGCCTCTACATCGTGGAGCAGATCGCGCGCGCGCATGGCGGTCGCATCGAGGTCCGCTCGACCCTCGAGGAGGGCACCACCTTCACCCTGCGCCTGCCTCGCCGCCCGCAGCCTGGCGCGGCATCATAGAACGACCCCGCCCGCATCCCACTGGCGCGGGTCACGGCGACAGCCAGACACCCCGGCGGACCCGGAAGCGCCGCCACCAGCAACGATGTAGTAGCCCAATTACGGGCGCTTCTGGAGTGCGTCCAGCGCCGCCTTCGCCTGCACCAGCCCGTAGCCGTAGCGCGGGTCATGTCCCCCGCTGCCCAGGTCCTTCGCGGTCCGCTGGAGCAGCTCACGTACCTCGGAGGCCTTGAGCGTCGGCCGAGCGCTCCACACCAGCGCCGCCACGCCCGTCACGTGGGGCGCGGCCATTGACGTCCCCGGGAACCAGGCGTAGTCCATGCCCTTGAGGTTCACGTGCACCTGCCCGCCCAGGTTCTTCAGCACCGCGGGCCTCGACTCCCGGCCCACCGCCACCGAGGGCACCCAGTGGGACCCCGGCCCGTCCAGCCCCATCTGCCACGCCACCTTCTCGGACTCGTCCGTGCCGAAGATGATGGCCTTCGCACCTTGCGTGATGACGCTGTTGGCCACGCGCGTGACCGTGTTGCCGGGAATGAGCCGCACGTAGGCCACGAAGCCCTCGCACGTGCCGGCCTTGCACCCGCGGGGCTCGCCCACGCCGCAGTCGACGAGCTCGCCCGAGTACTCCCCAGCCGGTGCGTGGATGAGGGAGCGCGAGGTGTACCGCTCTCCCCGCGCGTCGAGCTCGGCCAGGGTGGCACCCTTCAGGGTGACGGAGGAAAGCACGTCCACGCCGGGCGCCACCAGGCTCAGCCCGGCGCCCCGGTTGGAGAAGGAGGCCACCTCCTCCTGCGAGTCCACCGCCCCCACGGCCAGCACGGACGAGAAGGCCGCCGGGTAGCTCAAGGGGGCCTCGTGGCCCGGGCCGCTGTCATTGCCCGAAGCCGCCACGATGAGCATCCCGGCATCCGCCGCGGCCTGGAAGGCCTCCTCGGCAGTGCGACCCATGTTCGCCTGGCTCCCGAGCGACAGCGAGGCGATGTTCGCCCCCTGCTGCGTGCACCACTCGAGCGCCAGGAGCACGTTGCTGATGCTGGCTCGCTCCTGCACGTTGAGCACCCGGGCGATGAGCAGCTCCACGCCGGGGGCCACGCCCACCATGCCGCCCTGGCTCATGCCCGGATACGTCGTGCCTCCCGAGCCGAGCTGCGCCGCGATGATGCCCGCCACGTGCGTGCCGTGGCCGATGCCCCACATGCCGTTCGTCTCGTCGCTGGGCAGGTCGTCCTTGTCCACGAAGTCGCGGCCCGCCTTGTAGGCACTGGCCACCTCGGGGTGTCGCGGGTCGATGCCGCTGTCGATGACGCACACCTTGATGCGCTCGCCGGTGGGGGCACCCGTGTCGAGCACGCCATCCTCGTTGGCGTCCCACACCTGGGGAGCCTGCACGAGTCGCAGCGCCTCGGTGTACTCATCGACGGAGCCGGTGGTCCCGGGCGCCGCGAGCAGCGCCATCGGCGAGAGGCGGGGCAGCCCGAGTGGGCGCAGCTCCAGGTCTGGCTCGATGCGCTCCACGTCCGGGTCCGCCGCGAGCCGGGCACGCTCCTCGGGCGTCACACGCGTGGCCACCGCCGGGAGGGAGTGGAACCGCGCCTTCACCTGGCCGAGGCTCCGCACGCTCGACGCACTCACCCGGGAGCCCGAGCGGAAGCGCACGAGGACGGCTTCGCGGCCATCCGTTGCCGCCTGCTGGAGCGTGGAGTCCGGTGCCCACCCCTGCGCCTGCTCCGTGCACTCCTCGTGGCGCTGCTCCTCGGTGACTTCTTCCCCCCCCGTACACGCCACCAGGGCCAGCAGTCCGAGAAATCCCCATCCCCGCCGCATCCTCACGCTCCTTTTCCCGCCTGGGAAGAGGAGGTGGGGCGGCGACGGGGCCGTGGCCAGGGGCAGTCGAGGATTTCCAGGAGATTGTGTAGAGCACCGTCCAACCCGAGCGTCCCCTCGTGGACGGTGGGCGCCTGCCTGCTCTCGGAAAGGGCAGGGGACTTCTTCGTGCTACACAGCCCGGGTGTCCGATTTCTCCCTTCCGCCGGAACTCTCGCGAGAGCCCGAAGTCCTGATCGAGTCCCCCCGCTTCTCCGTGGTGAAGCGGCGGGCGGACGGGCGGGTCGACTTCATCTCCCCGGTGCCGTGCCCCTACAATTATGGCTGCATCCCCGAGCTGGGCTCCGGGGATGGGGATCCGCTGGACGTGGTGGTGCTCGGCCCACGCCTGCGCCGGGGCGAGCGGCTGCGCGTGCCGGTGGTGGGGGTGATTGCCTTCCTGGACGCGGGCTGCGCGGACCCCAAGGTCATCTGCAGCACCCGGCCCCTGCGGGCGGTGGACCGGGCGGGGCTCGCGGCCTTCTTCCGCACCTACGCCCTCTTCAAGCGCGGCCTGCACCTCGTGCGAGGCCAGGGCGGGGGCGACACGCGCTACCT
>NZ_DASVWK010000901.1:0-2233 GCF_036389735.1 Archangium sp.
GGCGGCGAGCAGCAGCGGGTGGCGGTGGCCCGAGCGCTCGCCCACGCGCCGCCCCTGCTGCTGGCCGATGAGCCCACCGGCAACCTGGACGAGCAGACGGGGCGCAAGGTGCTCGATTTGTTGGAGGGGCTCACGCGCCGGGAGAATGCCTGCGCCCTCGTCGTCACCCATGACCCGGGACTCGTCTCGCGGGCGGATCGGGTGCTGGCGCTGGAAGCGGGCCGGCTCGTCGAGCGAGAGGCGCGCGCGTGAGACAGCGCCTCCTGGCCCGAGCCAGCCTTCGCCACCTGGGCAACCACCCGTGGCTCACCGCCCTGTCGCTGCTGGGCATCGCGCTCGGCGTGGCGGTGGTGGTGTCCATCGACCTGGCCAACGCGAGCGCCATGCGCGCCTTCGAGCGGTCCACGGACACCGTCGCGGGCCGCGCCACCCACCAGCTCGTCGGCGGGCCCTCGGGACTGCCGGAGTCGGTGTACCGGGACGTGCGCCTCCTCGGGGAGGCCCCGCCGGCCGCCCCGGTGGTGGAGGGCCACGTGCGTGCGCTGAGCGGCGACAAGCGCACCCTCACCGTGCTCGGCGTGGACCCCTTCGCCGAGACCCCCTTCCGCGCCTATGTCCCGAGGAGTGGGGGCTCGGTGGACCTCAACGCCTTCCTCACCGAGCCCGGCGCGGCCCTCCTCACGCGGCGCACGGCCCAGGCGCTGGGCCTCGACGCGGGGAGCCCCCTGGAAGTCCGGGTGGAGGGCGTGACGCGACGGCTGCGCGTGGTGGCGCTGCTGGAGCCCGGGGACGAGGGCAGTGCCCGCGCGCTGGACAGCCTCGTGCTCATGGACATCTCCACCGCGCAGGAGGTGCTCGGGCAGGAGGGACGCCTGTCACGCATCGACCTGAAGTTGCCCGGAGGCGAGGCCGACGAGGCCCGACTGGCGCGCCTGCGCCCGCTGCTGCCCGAGGGCGCGGAGGTGGTGCGGCCCGGCGCGCGCGGCAACGCGGTGGAGCAGATGACGCGGGCGTTCCGCACCAACCTCACCGCGCTGTCGCTGCTGGCGCTCGTGGTGGGGACGTTCCTCATCTACAACACGATGACCTTCTCGGTGGTGCAGCGGCGCGAGCAACTGGGGCGGCTGCGCGCGGTGGGCATCACCCGGGGCGAGCTGTTCGCCCTGGTGCTGGGCGAGGCGGCGGTGCTCGGCGTGGTGGGCACGGTGGCGGGGCTGCTGCTGGGCGTGCTGCTGGGGCGGGGGCTGGTGGAGCTCGTCACCCGGACACTCAATGACCTGTACCTCGTGGTGAGCGTGCGCGAGCTGGCGCTGGAGCCCCTCACCCTGGCCAAGGGACTGCTGCTGGGCCTGGGCGCCACGCTCGTCGCCGCGCTGCTGCCGGCGTGGGAGGCGGCGCGCTCGGCCCCGGCGGTGACGCTGCGCCGCTCCGTGCTGGAGGACGTGGCCCGCCGCCGGGCACCCCGGCTCGCGTTGCTGGGGTTGCTCGTGCTCGCGCTGGGCACGGGGCTGCTGGCCCTGCCCACGCCCGAGCTGCTGCCGGCCTATGGGGGCCTCTTCTCGGTGCTGCTGGGCTCGGCGCTGCTGGTGCCCTGGGTGACGACGCGGCTGGCGGGCGCGGCGGCGGCTCCGCTGGGGCGCGCCTTCGGGCTGCTGGGGCGCATGGCCGCGCGAGGCGTGACGGCGAGCCTCAGTCGCACCGCCGTCGCCCTGGCCGCGCTCATGGTGGCGGTGGCCACCACCGTGGGCGTGGGGCTCATGGTGGCCAGCTTCCGAAACACGGTGGCCGAGTGGCTGGGCACGTCGCTGCAAGCCGACGTGTACGTCTCCCCGCCCTCGCTCGTCACCCGGCGCGGCGGAGCCACCTTCACCCCGGGGCTCGCCGAGCACGTGCGGGCCACCCCGGGCGTGGGCAGCAGCACCACCCTGCGCACGGTGCAGGTGCGGGTGGACGGCGTGCCCACGGACCTGCGCTCGGTGGACTTCGGACAGACGCCGGTGCGCCCCTACCGCTTCAAGGAGGGAGACCCTGCCACCGTGTGGCGTGAGCTCGAGGACCCCGGCACCCTGCTCGTCTCCGAGCCCTTCAGCTACCACCGGGACATCCACCGCGGAGACACGGTGCGGCTGCCCACGGACCGGGGGCCTCGGGAGTTCCGCGTGGTGGGCGTGTACTTCGACTATGGCTCGGACACCGGCACGGTGCTCATGCCACGCGCTACCTATAATGAGGT
>NZ_DASVWK010000902.1:0-3351 GCF_036389735.1 Archangium sp.
TGGTCCATGCACTCTGGAGATGTCTTGCGAAGTTGGCAAGCGGAACACGATTTTTGAAGTCACCTCCTGACGGCGTGGGGTCCACCTTCTGGACTGGGCGACGGGCCGGGACGTGCGTTGTAGAAGAGGAGCGGGAGGAGGCACTCGCATGGCGGACGCGAAGCACGGCAAGGACGGGATGCTGGGGCCGTATCGGCTCGGCAGGCGGCACGGGAGCAAGGGCCCGGAACTGGACGACCTGGGCCGGCTCTACGAGGCGCACAACGTGCACACGGGCGCGCCAGCGATGGTGCTGGTGCCGGGACCGGGCGTGAGCGCGGAGCCCGAGGAGGACTGGACGGTGCGCGTCACCTCCCAGGCCCGGCCGCCCTACGTGGCGGTGGAGATGGAGCGGGCGCCGGCCACGGGCGGGCTGGCGGGACTGGCGGGGTTGTTCGAGGTGCTCACCCGCATGGTGGAGCGGATGGAGTGGAGCGACGAGGCGCGCAACCACCTGGCGCGCCAGCCGCGGGGGAGGCTGAAGCGGTGGGCCTCGGGCGCGCGCCAGATGCTGGGGAGAGGGGCGAAGTCCGGAGTCGGAATGAGCGTCGCGGTCCTGGTGCTGCTGCTGTTGGTGGCGCACTGGCGGGCGTACACCGAGGGCCAGCGGGGTGCGCCGCACGAGGACTCCGGGGGGGTCATTCGGGCCGTGGAGGAGAGCGGTGCGCCCACGCTGGTGGACACGGGCGACGTGGACCCGGCGGTCATCGCCTATCCCCTGCCAGCGAAGCCTTTCAGCGACCAGGCGAAGGCGCCGTGCCTGCCAAAGAAGGGGGAGGTGGAAATCAACGGTGGTTGCTGGTTGACGCTCGAAAAGCGTCCGCCCTGTTATGAGGACCATGCCGAGTACCAGGGCAAGTGCTACGTGCCGGTCTCGGCGCGCTCGCGGAAGCCGCGTGAGCCCCAGTCCCTCCAGCCATGAAGCCGCTGAGAAGGTGTCAGACCACTCGCCCGTAAGTCTTACCGGCTTCTGGGTCGCTGCCGCCGAGGGCCGAGAGATAAAGCCTTGAAATCACACGCGAACGCCCCTGAATCCTCGCTGGCACGCGCGCTGCTATGTCCCCTCCTCGTGAAGTGAGCGGGGCGGGGCGGGACGGGCGGGACGGGGTAGGGCGGGACGGGGCAGGACGGGCGGGTCGGTTGGGGTAGGACGGGCGGGTGGGGCGGGGTAGGGCGGGACGGGGCTGCACGAGAGTTGGAACTCTTCAGGGGGCGGCGGGTTGGTTGGGGGGAGAGTGAAGTAGTGGGGTGGGACCTGCGGGGGCAGGGATTGGGGTGAGTCGGGGGGGAGCTGCTCACGCGGCTCCTCCCCGATTCCTTTTTGGCGGTCTGGGGTCAGGCGAGGAACTCGACGAGCGCCGGGGTGAGGACCTTGGGACTCACGTTGTGTGTCTGTCCCGCCAGCGTGCGGTGCCGAGCGTTCGGCACGGCCTTCGCGACGCCCTCGGCCGCCTGCTTCAGCCGGGGGTCCGTCTTCCCGCCGTTCATGACGAGCGTCGGGACGCGGATGGTCGAGAACCGCTCCGTCGGGACCGAGAAGCCGCGCATGACGTTCACGTCGTACGGCAGCGTGTGCGCGACCGCCTGAAGCTGCCGCCAGGCGGGCATCAGCCGCATGACCAGGAGGACGAACCCAGACGCGCCGAGCAGGTCCCGCATGAAGTACTTCACTGCGTCCCCACGGCGCCCCTGGGCGAGGAGCCGCTTCAGGTGCGCCTCGTGGTTGGCCTCGTGATCGTCCTCGGGACGTCGGGACGCGGCGGACACGTACGGGGGCTCGTACGCCGCGAGCTTCGTGATGTTCAGTCCGCTCGCCGCCGCCTCGAGCGCGAGTGCCGCGCCGGACGATAGGCCCGCGACGGCAGCGGAGCCGCCCGCGGCCTCGATGAGCGCGGCGAGGTCCTCGATCTCCCGCTCCCGTGCGTAGGGCTGCGTGTCGCCGCTGCCGCCCCGGCCGCGGCGGTCGTACGTGAACACCGTGAAGTGCTGGGCGAGGAGCGACGACAGCTCCGGCATCGGCCCGAACGCACGGCTGCAGAAGGCGCCGTCGACGAGGATGAGTGCGGGTCCGGAGCCCGTCTTCTCGTACGCGATGGGCGTTCCGTCTTTCGAAGTGACCGTGTCCATTGGAGGCTCCCCGGGTGTGAGCTGAGAAGGTGTCAGACTCCTGGCCCGTAAGTCTTACCGGCTTTGGGGCCGATGCTGCCAGGGGTAGCGCGATAAAGCCTTGAAATCACATGCAAACGCCCCTGAAGCCTCGCTGGCACGCCACCTGCTATGTCCCCTCCTCGTGAAGTGAGCGGGGCGGGGTAGGACGGGCGGGACGGGGTAGGGCGGGACGGGGCAGGACGGGCGGGTTGGTCGGGGTAGGGCGGCGGGTGGGGCGGGGTAGGGCGGGACGGGGCTGCACGAAGGTACGGAGTACGGGGCGGCGGGTCGGTCGGGGGGGTTGAGTGGGGTAGTGGGGTAGGAACCTGCGGGGGCAGGGATTGGGGAAGTGAGTCGGGGGGGAGCTGCTCACGCGGCTCCTCCCCGATTCCTTTTGGCGCGTGTGCCGCGCGGTGTTCAGGACTCCGGGGGAACGAGCGTGCGGGGCAGCTCGACGAGCTGGAACCAGTGCTTGTCGAGCACCCTCACCACATCGACGAGCCCCTCGAACGTCACGGGCTTGGTGACGAAGCAGTTGGCCCCCAGGTCGTAGCTGCGCAGGATGTCCTCCTCGGTCTTCGAGGTGGTCAGGACGACCACGGGGATGTGCCGCAGCGCGGGGTCGCTCTTGATCTCCCGCAGGGCCTCGCGGCCATCCTTGCGGGGCATGTTCAGGTCCAGGAGGATCAACCCGGGGCGCGGGGAGTCCTTCGGGTCGGAGTAGCGGCCGCGGCGGTAGAGGTAGTCGAGCAGCTCCTCTCCGTCCTCGACGAACCGGAGGTCATTGGCCAGCCGGCTCTCCTCCATCGCGGTGCGGGCGAAATCCCGGTCATCCGCGTCGTCGTCCGCCATCAGAATCGTAACGGGCTTCTTGGGGTCCATGACGTCCCTCACCTGCTCGTGGATTGCTTGAGGGGCAGCGTGACGATGAAGGTCGCCCCTGCTCCAGGCGAACTCCGTGCCCCGATGCTCCCGCCGTGCCTCTCGACAATCTTACGGCAGATCGCCAGTCCGATACCCGTTCCCTCGTACTTGCTGCTGCGCCCATGCAGGCGCTGGAACACGTCGAAGATGCGGTCGGTGTACTTTTCCTCGAAGCCGATGCCGTTGTCCTGGACCCGGAGCTCGCACCGGTTGGTTCCCGCCTCCACCGTGCCCTGAATG
>NZ_DASVWK010000903.1:0-8105 GCF_036389735.1 Archangium sp.
GGCAGGCATGACAACCCGGACTTGAGGGTACTGGAGTGGATCCTCCAGGCCGCGAAGGAGCAGCAGCGGCGCTTCACCCTGCACGTCACCAACAACGCCCCCAGTGTGCGGCGTTTCGCACGGGAGCATCCGCCCGAGAGCAATGACTACGTGCTCAACGTCCTGAAGCCCGGGGAGCACGTTCTGACGCTCGACATGGCTTGAGGCGCGTGGGCCTCAGTTCCCAGCGAGTCCCGAGGTGAGCGCGCGGCTCGAAAGCGGCAGGCGCGCCGCCGGGTCCCCGAGCAGGATCATGCTCCGCAACGCATGACGCTCGACTTGGACATACGTTCGGTGTTGCGGGTCGATCGGAGCGCTGTTGGGTTCATTCAAGTCCTGGCTCCTCAGGTAGCTAGCCTCCTGCTCCTGTTCAAACAGGGCGATCGCCTCGCTCGTCAGCGCGGGCACATCTCGCTGGAGGCCGGTCATGGCTGTTCCAATACGGCTCCCGCGACAAACGATTCGAAGGAACTCGAGGAAGCGGGAGAACTTGCGCTCACCCGGTGTGCTCAAGAAGACCGAAGCCCACCCGACATCCACGCATCCGACTACAGCCAGGGGGCCGCTTGGAGCCGCGAGCAAGGCCTGGGGCAGCGCGGCAATAAAGGGGGCGCTCCCATTCTGCACGTGAAGGCCCCAATACGCACTCTGCTTGAGGATGGCGGCGTAGCGCGCGTTCTCATGGAATCCCGCGCTATGACTCGCGAACATCAGCCACAGCCCTCCAGGGAGTAACACCTTTTCCCAGACATCGTCGGCGGACAGGACCCCATCCTGGTGCGATGCCCTTCCCAACAGGAGCGCCCCCTGGCGTTCTTGCTGTTCCTTCAACGACGCCCAGCCCGCGCGAGGAGCACCTAGCCCATGGCTCGCTGAGAGGACAACGCTGGGTACAGGTACCGAGGCCCATTCAAGAAGGAACTGCTTCACCGACGGCGCCACCTGCTGCTCGAGCTGAGCAGCCGGGAATCGACCCTGGGCCTGCTCCTTGAGCGCTGCTTCACGGCAAGGACTCAGGAGTGAGTCTCGGGCAGCTTGTGTCGCCGTGGTGCCATCTTCAGGCGTGAGAAGCAGGAGCCTGGCCTCGTCGCTCGTGGGCGGGGACTGCTCCCAACGAAGCACCTTCATGGCGTAGGCCGAATAATCCTCGTCTCGACGAAAAGCGAGGCGCCCGACCATGAGGTCACCGGAGAGTTCCTGCTGTAGCTCCAGCGAGACCTCCTGCAAGTCGCCCAGAATCAGGAGATAGGCGGGCCGGTCTCGAGGAGACACCTGAGGATCCAGGTAGACCGCCTCCCGCCACCTCACGCTCATCGCGGCACCGAGGTCTGGCTGCACACGGTACACACTGACCGGCCTGCGCTGGAGGCGCTCTCGATGCGCAATCAGGTTGGCGACCAATGCAAGCAGGAGATCGCCACGTGCTCCCACGGGCGCAATCACTCCCCAACCTTGCTCCTCCAGGTCATCAAGGGGCGCCACGCGCTGGCGCACGAACACCTCCTCGCTCGCGGCCAGGTATTGGAGTGCCCGGCCACTCAGCACGGCGCGCGTCTGGAACTCCCGCGCCCGCCGCAAGCGGCTGCCCGTGAGCAGATACGATGCGCCGCCATCCGCCTCGGTCGCGCTTCGCTCCCAATGCTCCGCCAGCACCTCCAATTCGCGCTTCTGCTTGAGCAACTCCCAGTCCTGGACCACCCACTCGCGCAGCGCCCGCCACTTCCGGATGAGCGCCTCGTGCGCCACCTCCATCCAGGCCCCTCGACCCGAATCCGGCTCCAGTCCCTTGACCACCAGCCGGCTCGCCACGAGCGTCTCCACCACCCGCTCGAAGACAGCCTGGGCCTCGGGCTCTTGAGGCCGCTCCTCGCCTACCCACACGCGTCGGCGCGTGTCGAGTGAGCCCTCCTCACTCCGCCCCACCATCGCCACGAAGAGCCTCCGGGCCTGCTCCCGCTCCACCTCCGAGAAGCCCGCCATCAGCCGATCCGCCGTGCCTGTGAGTGCCCCCGCGACCCCACCAATGGCCGTGTAGGCCTCGTGCGTCAGCAACCAGCCCGAGCGCTGCTCCCACAGGCGATCCAGTGCGTACTCCAGGAGCGGCAGTGCTCCGGGCTCGCCAGCGACATCCTCGAGCAGCGTCTCGACCAAGCCCTCCTGGAACTCAAGCCCCACGAGACCCGCTGGGCCCCTGATGACTTCGGCCATGTGTGTCGCGTCCATCATGGACAGGAACATCCGGTGCCGTTCGTCGTAGACCACCTGATCGAGCCGCCGGCTTTCCCCCTCCACCCTCACCTCACCGCAACGCGCCAGGAAATCGACCCGCAGCGTACAGAGCACCACGACACCCGGGCGGCTTGCGAACGCCCAGAGCTTCTGGGAGATCGCGGACCGATCGGCGGGTGATGACAGCCGTGTGAAGAGTTCCTCGAACTGGTCGACGACCAGGAGGAAGGGGCCCGCCGACGCTGTTCCCACCGGCTCCCCCCGCGAGGACAGCTCGAGCGCGGACACCTCCCGCTCCACCTCCGCGGGCCGGACGACCTTCCAGCGCCAGCCCCCGCGGACGAGCGCGGGAACCAGTCCCGCCAACACCAACGAGGACTTGCCTGTACCGGAGGCAGCGGCCAGCACCTGGAAGGGGGGAAGTCGCCCCGCCTCGGCTTCCAGCACCCGCTTCAGGAGCGCCGCACACTCGGAAGCACGTCCGAGGAAGAAACGTGCCTGCTCCGGTTGAAAAGCCCGCAGCCCCTGATAGGGACGGATGACCACCGGGCGCGTGTCCCAGCCATCCTCGGGCCGGCCATAGAGCTGAATCGCGGCATGGTCGAGCGTGGGGAGCCCCTCGCGGATGAGCGCCTCCCTCGCCGCCAGGAAGGCTTCCTCCAGCGAGGTCGGGCCACCGAGCAGGTGCCCATGGAGCTGCTTCGTCAGCGTCAGCGAGCCCGGCTGCGAGAGCGGAAAGCGGGAGGCCACCACGGCCTCGAAGCCGACCCGATGCAGCGCTTGGGCCACACTGCCGAGATAGCTCCCGGGTTCCCCCTGGTTGCCACCATGGCAGGCACACAGGACCACGAGCCGGAGTGTGGACGTATGCCGATGCAAGAGAACGTTCAACCGGTCCGCGGTAACGACATCCCGTCCTCCGGCGTAGCTGCCATGCCAGGCGAGGCCGAACGCCTTGCGCTCCGGGGTGAGTGGGACGCCATGGCAGAGGACGTGGAGGACCGTATAGGGGCGGCCCTCTGTCTCCGCTTGCTCGAGTTTCCCGGTGAGGGCCTTGCAGGAGACCCGGGGCAACACATCCTCCTCGGGGTCGAAGGGCAGGTGGCCAGCGCGGCAGGCTTCCTCCAGCGCTGATAGGTGCTCGGCCGCTGGAACGCCTCCCCCCTTGTCCGACCAGACGAAGAGGATCCTGCCGCCCTCGGGTCGCGGCTCGAGCCGGGGCCGGGTGGTCGTGGTCTCCGGCCACGCGTAACGGATGGTGATGCCGGGGTAGGCATAGAGCGGCAGTCCCCGCGGGGAGAGTTGTAGGAGCTCCCAGGGCAGTGCGAAGAGTTCCGCCGCCGCGGCCCGGAGGGTGAGCCGCACGGGCCTTCCCTCGTCCAGGGCCTTCTGGATCAACAGTTTGTCCACGGCGGGGAGTAGCGAGCCCATCCGCTCGCCCAGGCGGCTCACGGCTTCCGGCGCGGGAGAACGTCCCTGGAGGGCCTTGAGGTCCCCGAGCGCCTCGCCGTCCCACGAGAAGCTCGTGCGGACCAGACCGCCCTTCTCCTTGCGGCTCAAGTACTCTTGAGGCCCGGACTGGAAGGCGTAGGGGTCGTGGCTCTTGTCGGCTCGAACGAACTCGATGAGCAGCTCAAGGGGCGCCAGCAACGTCGTTTCCTCCGGATGACGTGGATGTACCTATACCGCACGGCTCCGGGCCGCACAGTGATCGCAGCTCTCCGCGTGCAGGTGCACGTCCGCCGCGGCGTGCAGGGTATACGCCAGCGCGAGCGGGTTGAGCTGGCGCAGGAAGTGGCGTCGCGCGCTCAGAAAGGCCGCTCCCAGCGACTTCCCAGCGAGGAAGTCCTCCAGCAGGCGCCGGGCGAACTGGCGAGCGAAGGGCGCGCTGATCGTGATCTCGCTGCCAATGACGGCCAGGGCGCCCAGACGGATGAGCGTACCCAGGAAGGTGTTGAGGGTCTCGGGCAGCGTGGCCACGCTGTCACAGGCGTTCAGGAAGACGAAGAACGGCTTCCGCTCCCCGGTGAACTGCAAGCTCGTCGCCTCGATGAACGCATCCTGGAACCCAAGCTTGAAGACCCCCTCCTTCTGGTGGCCATGGCAGTAGAGGTAGAGGAGATCGGGCTCTTGCTCGAGGGCCTCGATCACCTCCTCGCGTACAGCGCTCCGCGCGAGCGCCCAGCCCTCGAGCTGATGCAACTCCTGATAGTGCTCTTCCACGCCATGCGCCTGATGGTCATAGCCCATGAAGGCCTGGGGGGGCGCCGGGTCCGCGAGCAACTGGCACGACTCGGCGAACGCGGCACTGGCCAGCTCGGACGGTAGCTCCTTCAGGTCCTCCACCCGAAGCTGCTTCAGCGGCTGTTCGATCTGGTGGTGGATGCCCCAGAAGCCGAAGGGGCAGACCGTCTGGCGCGCCTGGGCACCTCGGAGCGGGCACTCGGGGAGTGTCCGGCATGACTCCGGCGCATCGAGCCGATCCTCCTGGGTTTCGAGCTGCTTCAGGAAGACGGGGCAGAGCTTCAAGCCCGCGGGATTCCCGGTGTCGAGCGGCAGGTCGTAGAGCATTGCCCAGGGGATGGAATGCTCCGACAGGTTGCAGCGCGCGACGGAGATGAGTCCTGGCTGCCGCAGCCCCTGCTGGAAGGTCTGGAGCTCCTTGTTCGAGAGCGACAGGTTTCCACTGAAGAGCCCGTTGTAGAGCCGGGCCCCCTGGCTGGCGAGCTGCACGAGGCCCTGGACACGGAGGGTCTGGTTCGAAGCGTCGGGCGGCCCCTGGTATCCACTGCCCTCTTTTTTCTGGAGCTCGAGGAGCCCCCGGCGAACCCTCTGGACGAAGGTGGAGAGCCGCTCTTCCGGGAAGGTGTGGAGGGTCCCCGTGCGCATCCCGCCATGCCCCGGCTCCTGGCTGGAGAAGACCCCGAGCCACACCTCTCCACCGGCCGCGTGGTTGGTGACGAGGCTGAGGACCGGAGGAGTGTGCTGCTCGAGCAGGAGGAAGTCCGGGCTGGCCACGTAGTCGAGTGCGTACCGGATGGGTTCCGCGCCCTCGGGGGCAGGCGAGGTGCGGGGGCCGTCCGCCTCCAGTTCCGCCTCCACCACGAGCGATTGGAGCAGGGTGCCCTGGTGGAAGAGGCAGACGCGCAACCTGCACCTGCCTGGTGCGTTGGGCCGCAGATACGTCCGGAACTCCGTGCTCTCACCCCGCCTCGGAAGGAGCAGCTCGCCACGAGGTTGCTCCACCTGGACGGCCGCCGCATCGTGGAAGATGCAGACGGTCAGCCGGAGCGGTTCCCTACCAAAGGCCAGGTCCACCTGAAAATCGGGGAACGTCGCGGAGAACGCCTCGGCGATGGCGGCCGGGGAAATCTTGATGTGCAGCCACGCACCGGCTCCACGTGAGAGGGGACGGGTGCGATCGACGGGCGGCCCCCCTGGCTTCTGGCTGAGCCAGACATTGAGCAGTCGGGTGAAGCCGCGCTGGAGCTCCCTGTCATCCACGTTCTCCAGCAGCGTCACCAGACTGCCCGTGTTCATCCTCCGCAGGCGCTGCTCCTGGACCTTCTCGACGTCCGAGTCGAGTGCCTGAAAGGATTGGGCCACTTCGGACAGCACGCGGGGCTTGTCGCTGAACGCCAGCCCTTCGAGCGTCGCGAGCTGGGCATCGAGCTGAGCGTGCGTGGTGCGGATGCTCGTGTTCAGCGACTGGAGGAACGTACGGACGTGTCGTCGGACCCTCGAGGACTCCAGCACGGGCGTTTCCCGCGCCAGGCGTGCCTCGATGCGCTCCAGCGTCTGGTCCGCGTCGGAGTCGGGACCGCCCATAGGCAACGGGTCCCTGGCGTGCTCCCGGAGTTCAGCGGCGGCCCGTGTGAACAGCAGCCCATACTCGCCGCCTTCGCGAGCGCCGAAGGCGACCTGGACGGCCATGCTGGGGGACGCGGCGAACGCTTCGCGTACGCACTGCTCCAGGGGCTGGTTGTGGAGGACCGCACGGTAGAAGTGCTGGAAGAAGACGCGGCGCGCCTCCTCGGGCCCAGAGACCAGGAGGACCGCATCCACACCCGGGGGAGGCTGGGCGGAGAGTGAGCCCTTGTTCGGTTTCACCTCGATGACGAGGAGCCTGGCCCCCCACCTGGAGCCCCACGTCGCTCCGTTCTCGGCGAGGACGTGAACTCCCTCCACCTCCTCCACCTCCTCCATCTCCTTCAGGAGGGAGGTGTCGTATTGGACCTCGAGGAGTCCAACCCGGATGGCTTGCTGGGTGAAGGGGTCGAGCGTCAGCCGTCCCTGCTGTCCGTCGACACGAACGGTCAATGGCGGACGGAGGGTGGGCCGCGGCTCCAACTGCTCGGGGGAGCGGGCAATGATGGCGATGCGCCTGTCGAGAGCGTCTGCGGCGCGGTGCCGCGACAGCAGCGACAGCACCCTCCACCAGGGAAAGCCGAGAACCTCGGCGAGCGTGGAGCGGACCGTGAGCCGGAACAGGGTGGAGCGCTCCTCCCGGGCCTGCTGGAAGAAACGCCTGGACAGCCGGATCACCTCTCCCAGCAAGGCCCAGAGAAAGCCAAGATGAAGCCCTTGGCGTTCCGATGCTCCACGCCCTCCGCACCGAAGCTCCAGGGCTCCACCTCCTCGACCTGCCCTTGGGTCACCCGGAACCGCGGCGGATGGGAGGGGCGCTCCCTCAGGGTGGCGTCGACGTGGTGCTGGCCCGAAACCGCCGGCTCGATGTGGAGCAGCAACTCGACCAGTCCGCTCATCCTCGTCACTCTAGTGCGGGCGCGAGGCGACCGCGAGGGAGTGCGCGCGCCGTATCATGCGTTGAGGACAGGCCAACGTGACAGGAGACAAGCCGTGCTCGATGGAAGGCTCACCCATGCGCTGAAGGAGACCGAGCGGAAGCTCAATGAGCAGGGCCAGCTCCACTCCCGGGCGCAGCTCGATGGGTTCTACGGCCTCTTCCGGGACCGGTTCGGTCCGGAGCGGCTGCGCAACCTGGACGGGGAGGAGCTGCTGTCGCTGATGCACGACCATGGTCGGCGCGACGGTCTGGTCTATTGGCTCGAGTTCAAGGACGACGAGGAGTTCCCGGCCATCTTCGGCAGCATCGCGGGGGGCAGCGCACTCAAGTTCGGCATCTACCGGCGCAAGGAGACGGGTGCCTGGATGACGGGCAGCCCCATGAACCAGCGCGAACTCTCCCTGACCGAGGCGGTGCGTATCGCGCGGCGGCACCGCGACCAGCTCCTGCTCGGTGTCAGGCTGCTCGAGAAGCTTCCGACGGACGGGAGTGACTCGGACTACCTCCGGCTCCAGGAGCAGCTCGAGGCCGCGGCGCCCGAGCTCAGCGACCTGGCCTGGAGTCACAAGTATTGGAGCCTGCTGTTTCCCAACAAGCTCGACGACTACCACAACGCCGACTACCAGCGCTTCCACCTGATGAAGCTCCTCCAGATTCCGCCTGGAGGCGAGGGGCGGTACGTGTGCGCCGGCCGTTTCATCGCCCTCGCCAGGGAACTCGACGTCCCCGTGAACACCGCGACGAGGTTGCTCAAGTCGCGCCATGGCAGTCCGCATCGCTATTGGTGCGTCGGCATGCTCGACGGGAGCGGGCTCGCTGCTCACTGGCACGTGATGCGGGAGGGGAACTGCGTCGCGGTGGAAGGGCGGATGCTGGGAGATCTCTCGGAGACGACCCCGGACAAGGACGGCCTGAAACAATTGGGCAACCGCCTGGGCAGGATCGGAGGACTGGCACCGCGGCAGGGGGATGTGAAGAGGCAGCTCTTCTCCTTCGTGGTGAAGGTGAGCGAGGGGGACTTCGTTCTCGC
>NZ_DASVWK010000904.1:0-2060 GCF_036389735.1 Archangium sp.
GCTCGGCATGGCGCTGCGCGACGCGATGGTGGACTCGGGAGTGGTGTTCAGCACGAAGGGCGCGGTCGCCCTGGAGGTGAAGTAGATGCTCACGCGGCGGCTGATCGTCTGTCTGGATGTGAAGGGTGGGCGCGTGGTGAAGGGCGTCCAGTTCGAGGGCCTGCGCGACGTGGGCGACCCCGTCGAGCTGGCCATGCGCTACGAGGAGGCGGGGGCCGACGAGGTGACGTTCCTCGACATCTCCGCGAGCAACGAGGAGCGCGGCACCCTGTGGGAACTGGTGCAGCGCACCGCGGAGCGGCTCTTCATCCCGCTCACGGTGGGCGGCGGCGTGCGCACGGTGGACGACGTGGGCCGGGCCCTGCGGGCGGGCGCGGACAAGGTGAGCATCAACTCGGCGGCGGTGGCCCGGCCCGAGGTGCTCACCGAGTGCGCTGAGCGCTTCGGCGCCCAATGCGTGGTGGCGAGCATCGACGCCAAGCGGGATGGGGACCGGTGGCGCGTGTACACCCACGGCGGCAAGCGGGCCACGGACCTGGACGCGGCGGCCTGGGCGCGCGAGTGCGTGAAACGTGGCGCGGGTGAAATCCTGCTCACGAGCATTGACAGGGACGGGGCCCGTTCGGGGTATGACCTGGAGCTGACGCGGACCATCGCCGAAGCGGTGGACGTCCCGGTCATCGCCTCGGGTGGCGCGGGCAACGCGGAGCACGTCCGGGCCGCGCTGAAGGAGGGGAAGGCGGACGCGGCGCTGGTGGCGGGCATCCTCCACGACGGCGTCACCACCGTCGGGGCGATCAAATCGCTGCTCCGCGAGAGCGGCCTTGGCATCAGGAGCACCTGAATGGACGCGCAGTCGCAGTCGTTGATGCGGGCGGCGGAGGAAGTGGCGCGCAGGTCGGGTGACGTGGCGCTGGGCTTCTTCCGCCAGGGCATCCAGGTGGACACCAAGGGAGACGGGACGCCGGTGACGGTGGCGGACCAGACCGCGGAGAAGACGGCGCGCGCGTGGATCGAGTCCCACTTCCCCGAGGACGGCATCCTCGGAGAGGAGTTCGGTGAGACGCGGCCCGGGGCGAAGCGCCGGTGGATCCTGGATCCCATCGACGGAACGAAGACGTTCATCCGGGGCGTGCCGCTGTGGGGCACGCTGGTGGCGGTGGCCGAGGGGGAGCGGATCCTCGCGGGCGCGGCGTACTTCCCGCCGGTGGGGGACATGCTGGTGGCCGCGCCGGGGCAGGGGTGCTGGTGGAACGGGAAGCGGTCGCGGGTGTCGGAGGAGGCGAGCCTGTCCAGGGCGGTGGTGCTGTCCACGGACGAGCGCTTCCTGGTGCACCCGGAGCGCGGGGAGAAGTGGCGGGCGCTGGCGGCGAAGGCGGCCATCTCCCGGACGTGGGGTGACTGCTACGGCTACCTGCTGGTGGCCACGGGACGGGCGGAGGCCATGATCGACGAGGTGCTGTCTCCCTGGGACGCGGCGGCGCTTCAGCCCATCATCGAGGAGGCGGGCGGGGTATTCACGGACTGGACGGGGACGAGGACCTCGTTCGGCGGCAACGCGATCGCGACGAACGCGGCGCTCGCCAGCCTGGTGCGCGAGCAACTGAGCGCGACGACGAGGACATGATGCTGGATCTGTCGAAGCTGGATTTTGCCAAGGGCAACGGGATGGTGACCGTGGTGACGCAGGATGCGCACACGGGCGACCTGTTGATGGTGGCGCACGCGGACCGCGAGGCGTTGGAGAAGACGCTGGAGACGGGCGAGATGTACTACCGCTCCCGCACCCGGGGTCTGTGGCACAAGGGCGGGACGAGTGGAAACGTACAGCGGGTGGTGTCGCTGACGGCGGACTGCGACGGGGATGCGGTGCTGGCGCGGGTGGCGAAGGCGGGTCCCTCGTGTCACACCGGGGCGGAGACGTGCTTCGACACCGGCCCGGTGGACGCCCTCGTCGAGCTGGATCGGACGATCGCTCAGCGGGCGGCGAAGGCCCCGGAGCCGGGGGAGAAGCCGAGCTACACGCGGCGGCTGCTCGATGACCGGAACCTGCGGCTGAA
>NZ_DASVWK010000905.1:0-2791 GCF_036389735.1 Archangium sp.
CTGGCGGTGCTGTTGAAGCTGCGGGGCGAGGGCCGGGTACGGGAGGCCTCCGGGCGATACTTCCCGGCCTGAACCGCGTTGCTGTAGTGTTGGAGACTCACCATGTAGGAGTCTTCGCTTGGACACGCGCCGAAAGACCGAGGGGCAGGTCCCCTCACCCGAGGGAGCCTCCGGCACGGACTCATCCGCGGAGACGACCCTCGAGGAATTGCTGACGATGGTCGACCAGTTGTCGGCCCGCATTCCGCATGTCCGGTGTCGCGTCGGTGGGGGGCCGCTCGCGCCGCTGGCCGCGGCGCTCAACCGCCTGGCCACCGCGAACGAAGAGCATCGCGCCATGTCCAGCGATCCGTTCGGCGTGGAGACGCTGGTCGCGCAGTCGCCCATCATGATGTTGACGTGCGACGCTTCCGAGCACGTCCGCTTCATGAACTACAACGTGCCGGGCCACACCCCGACGGGCACGTGGAAACGGAGCATCTACGACTTCGTCGTGCCGGATCAGATCGAGATGGTTCGGGGCCACATCCGTCGGGTGCTCGCGACGGGCGAGCCCTCCGGCTACGAAATCCGCTCCATCCTTCCCTTTGGTCCTCAGTGGTTCGCGGTGAAGCTGGGTCCCATCCGCTCTGGCGAGCAGATCGTCGGCGTCACGCTGAGCCTGATCGACATCTCGGACCTGAAGAAGATCCAGCTGCGCCTGGAGCAGTCCAACCGGGAGTTGGAGAGCTTCGCGTCCGTGGCCTCGCACGACCTTCAGGAGCCGCTGCGGAAGATCCAGACCTTCAGCGAGCGGCTGAGGACGACCTACGCGGAGGCGCTGGGCGCCGAAGGGCGCGACTACCTGGAGCGGATGAACAACGCCGCGACGCGCATGCGCAGGCTGATCGACGACCTGCTCTCCTTCTCTCGCGTCTCCTCGCGGGCGCAGCCCTTCGCCCGCGTGGACCTCGCGGAGATCGCCCGGGAGGTCCTGGGGGATCTGGAGGAGACCATCGCGCAGGCGGGAGCGACCGTCACCCTCGGCGAGCTGCCCAGGCTCGAGGCCGATCCGACGCAGATGCGGCAACTGCTCCAGAACCTGCTGAGCAATGCCCTCAAGTTCCATCGGGATGACGTGGCTCCATCCGTGAACGTCCGCGCCACGGTCGATCCGGAGACGCTGCGCTGCGAGCTGCTGGTGGAGGACAACGGCATCGGCTTCGATGAGAAGTACCACGACCGCATCTTCAACGTGTTCCAACGACTGCATGGGCGCGGCAAGTACGACGGGACGGGCATCGGTCTGGCCATCTGCCGGCGGATCGTCGAGCGGCACGGAGGCAGCATCCGAGCCCGCAGCACTCTCGGTCAGGGGGCGACCTTCATCGCCACGCTGCCCCTCAAGCAGGTCAACTCCCCGTGAGGATCCAAGCAACCATGGAGCGCCACAAGCCCGTCACCGTCCTGCTCGTCGATGACGACGAGGATGACTTCGTGGTGACGCGTAATGCCCTGCGGTCCATCGGCCCGGGACGGATGGTGCTGGAGTGGGTGTCCACCGGCGAGGATGCGCTCGCCGCGCTGGAGGCCCGTGCCCACGACGTGTGCCTGCTCGACTACCGCCTCGGAGCGATCACGGGGCTGGATCTGCTCGAGCAACTGCGGCAGCGGGGCTGGCACGGCCCGGTCATCCTGCTGACGGGGCTGGGGGACGACGCGCTCGACCAGCAGGCGCTGGAGGCCGGGGCGGCCGACTTCCTCGTGAAGTCCCAGCTCACGCCGACGATCCTGGAGCGCTCCATCCGCTATGCGCTCCAGCATGCGCGCACGGTGGAGTCGCTGCGGCGCTCGCAGGAGAGCTTCCACATGCTCATCGAGAAGCTGCCCGAGGGCCTGTGCGTGGTTCAGGAGGGCCAGCTCGTCTACGCCAACCCCGCGCTCGTCAACCTGCTGGGGTATGCGTCCAAGGGCGAGCTGCTGGGGAGGCCTCGGGAGGAGCTCCAGAATACCTTCCTGCACCCGGATGACTGGGCCCTGTTGCCTCGCGAGGCCCTCGAGGGGCGGGTGGTGGGGCAGCCCGTCCCTTCGTGGGAAGTGCGCATGCTGCGCAAGAACGGCGCGCCCATCCCCGTGGAGCTCACCCAGCTCGTGGGCATGTTCGAGGGCAAGCCCTGCCTCATCTGGAGCTTGCGCGACCTGACCGAGCGCAAGCAGATGGAAGCCCGGCTGCTGCGCGCGGATCGCATGGCCTCGCTCGGGACGCTCGCGGCGGGCATTGCCCACGAGATCAACAACCCGCTCGCCTTCACCCTCTCCAACCTCCAACACCTGGAGGCCGAGGTGCTCCCCGGGCTGGAGCTGTCCGCCGGCCAGCGGGAGGAGATGCGCAAGCTGCTCTCCGATGCGCAGCTCGGGGCGGGCCGGGTGCGGGACATCGTCCGGCAGCTCAAGATGTTCTCGCGCGCCGAGGAGGACGCACGGCCGGAGCCCGTGGACATCCACCGCGTGCTCGAGACGGCCATCAGCATGGCGTCGAATGAGATCCGGCACCGCGCGAAGCTGGAGCGGGACTACAAGGAACCGCTCTGGGTCGAGGGCAACGAGGGGCGGCTCGGGCAGGTGTTCCTCAACCTGCTGGTCAACGCGGCCCAGGCCATCCCGGAGGGCCACGTGGATCGCAATGCGATCCACGTCGTCACGCATCCCCATGCCGAGGGCGTGGCGATCGAGGTGCGCGACACGGGCTCGGGCATGTCGGCGGAGCAACGGGAGCGGCTGTTCGAGCCCTTCTTCACGACCAAGCCCGTGG
>NZ_DASVWK010000906.1:0-10964 GCF_036389735.1 Archangium sp.
TCGGATTGGCTGATGAAGGTACGTCCAGCCTGCCCCTCCAGCAGGTCGAGGTAGGCATTGAGCTTGTCGACCAGCGGGGAGAGCGTGGCCTCCGAGGGCAGGGGGGAGACCTGTGGAATGGACTTCACGAGGGAGAGGTAAGCCGGGACGATTTCCTCGAGAGCAGCCAGCCTGGTGTCACGCTGGGGGTTGGAGGAACTCCTCGCCTTGGAGACCTGTTTCAGTTGATGGAGCACGTTGCTGGCATGTGGAGAGGCCCCACGAATGAGGGACTGGTCCAGTTCCTGCTGCCATGCGAGAAACCGCTGGGTTTCATTGGTGGATGCGGTCATCAAACACCCGACGTGCCAGTGCCCCTCAGGGGCAATTCGCGTCCGCTCGCGCACTCCCGGAGTGCCGTGGCGATGGCCTTCGCCAGCAGAGGGGGCACGCTGTTCCCAATCTGGTTGTATTGTGAGAGCCCGAGTTCGCCGAGCCGGCCTTCCCGTTCGAGGAGCTTGCGGCTCATCGTCGTGCGCGGGCCACGAAACACGAACGTGTCGGGAAAGCTTTGGATTCGCGCACCCTCACGTGCCGTCAACATCCTCGGTTGGTGAGGATGAACGTGGATTGTCTGGAAATTGGCCGGAAGCGCCAGCGAGGGCTTGGCGGGATCCAGGCGCGTGCAGTTCATCTTGTAGACGCTGTCGCGAACGATTTCCCCCGAATTGCGCCTGCGCTGCCCATGCGTGGCGGCGACGTTCTCTAGAGAGTCCCCGTAGCCGAGCGTACGGAG
Source organism: Archangium sp. (assembly GCF_036389735.1). GTDB lineage: Bacteria > Myxococcota > Myxococcia > Myxococcales > Myxococcaceae > Archangium. Next base: position 776 of record NZ_DASVWK010000906.1, read on the forward strand.
TCTCTCGACGATCCTGGGCGTGTGCTTCATCGCGACGTGATTCGCGAAACCTTCCGAGCCCTTGCGCATCAGGGCCTGATACGCATTCGCGGGTGGACACGGATATGGCACCGGGCTGTCCACGCCCGCTCCTGGCACGAGGGGAGGGAGGTCGCCGATGGCATCGTCCACGGAGTACCGCACGCCCGGGCTCGCGGATTCGATGAGGGAAGGGAGGGGTTCTCCCTGGCGGCCCGACACAACGAAGATTCGCTCCCTCTTCTGAGGAACGGAGAAGTCGGCGGCCTGTAGCACGAAGACCTTGCTCGTGTACCCGGCCTTCGCCAGCACGTCGAGGTAGACATCGAGCGCACGCCTGCCATCAGCCAGTTTCCCGCTCAAGATGCCCTTGACGTTTTCCATCACCGCATACCGGGGCAGGAGCGTCATGATGACGCGGGCCATCTCGAGTATGAGCGAGTTGCGTCCGTCTACGCGCCCGTACTGTGTCGGGCCGGCCACGGAGAATCCCTGGCACGGCGGCCCGCCCACGACGAGCTCGACTCCCTTGAAGCGATGGCGAAGCCAGCGGGTGGTGCAAGTCTCGATGGGCCTCTGGTGGTGAGCCACTTTCGGGAAGTTGCTCCTGAAGGTGGTGGAGGCGTTCTGGTCTGCTTCAATCGCCCCGGTAACCTCAACCCCGGCCAGGTGAAGCCCGAGTGAGAAGCCTCCCGCCCCCGCGAACAAGTCGAGAGCGTTCACCTCGCGGACCTCGTCGCGTCCGCGAGTGCCTGCGCGATGAGCCTGGCAAGCTGTGGGGGCACGGCATTTCCCACCTGATTGAACTGATTGAGCCCGAGATCCTCTGTGAGGCCCTTGCGGCGCAGGAGTTTCTCCGAGAGCGTTGTCCTTTTTCCGAGGAAGCGGAATGCGTCGGGAAAGCTCTGAAGGCGTGCGGCCTCGCGGACCGTCAGGTTCCGGTGTTCGGTCGGATGCAGGAAGGAACTGTAGAAGGTTGCCGTGATGGTAGGCGCGGGCGAGCGCGGATCGATCCGGCGGTGGTTCTGGTGATACACGATACCGCGCTCCGAGCCATTGCCTCGCCTGCGGGGGGCGTGCTCTTCCCAGGCCGCCAGTTCGTTGCCTCCGACAGGGATGCGCTTGAACCGTTCAATCAGCCGGGGTGTATGTCTCATGGGAACGTGATTGAAAATCCCAATGGCATCACCGCGCAGGGCCCGCTGGTAGCTGTTCGTGGCGCGGCGATCGAAACCGATGAAAGCTCCCTCCTCGATTTCGCGCGGCGAAACGGCAGGCAGATCGGAGAGCGCCTCCATGGCCGTCACCCAGCCCCGTTTCCTCCGCTCGCGGGTCTCGGGGGAACGGTGCGTTCTCCAGTCCTGGAGGTCAGGCGGAGCATCACGCCCCGCCAGGAGGATGGTTCGCAGTCGCCGTTGAGGCACGCCGAAATCCGCTGCGTTCACATCGAACCAGAAGGGGACGTAGTTGGCCTCTTCGAGCAGGCCGTTCACCGCATTGATGAGAGGAGTTTCCGGCTTGAACATGAACCGCCGGATCTCAGGAACGTTCTCCAGGACGATCCAGCGAGGCTTCAGCCTCACGCAGGCCTCGACGAAGACGAAGACCTCGGCGTTTCGAGCATCCGCGCGATCGCGCCGGTTGCTGGCGGCAATTGAAAAACCCTGGCAGGGAGGCCCACCAAGGACCACGTCCACTCCACGATATTTCTCGAAGAAGGATGGCTCGAGGCTTCGTACTTCCTGGTTGTACAGGCGCGTCGCGGGGAAGTTATGGGCATACGTCGCACCAGCCCAGGCATCGCGTTCGACGGCCGCCAGCACACGGTTCCCGGCGAGCTCGAACCCCAAGGACAGTCCCCCCGCTCCTGCATAGAGGTCCACGACGGACAACCCAGCGGATGGCGCGTTGGCCGTCTTTGGCCAGTTCCACAGAGTTGTCTGCCGCGGCTGGAGGAGCAGGCTTGCCGGAGGCGCGCCACCACTACGCATACTCACAGTGGGTGACTTTTCACGTAGGGGCGTCATTGAGCGGGCACATCATGTCATAAGATCGATGAAGTACCAGTCCTTTGCATCCGGCGCGGACGCTCCCGCCCACGCATCCACGAGCATGATTGCCGTTGCCTCGAATCTCCCCGGCCGAGGAGATCCGAGGGAGAGAGGAACGGGAAAGGGAGGAGCGGGTAGGGTAGGATGGGGGCATGTCTTCCGCGTTGGCCTCTCGCATCGAGTTGCTCCAGTCCCAGTACTCCTTCCGCCCTGGTGTCCTCGACCGCTTCGCGCGTTTCCTCGAAGCGGCCTCGGAGGAAGAGCTCTTCCGGATGAGCCCGCTGCGCTACGCCGCCGCCCAGGGGCTCTCCGAGCACGAGGGCATCGACCTCTTCCTGCGCGCCACCCGCATCGGCCTCCTGGAGTTCACCTGGGGCGTCCTCTGCCCCGCCTGCTCCGCCTTCCTCGCCACCCCCGCCGCCCTGCGCTCGCTCCGTCAGGAGAACTCCTGCCAGATGTGCCGGCTCGACTTCGGCCCGAGCGACGACAACATCGAGGTGGCCTTCAACATCTCCCCGGCCGTGCGCCGCCTGCGCTTCCACTCCCCCGAGACGCTCGACCTGCGCCGCGACATGCAGACGGTCGCCTTCTCCTCCAGCCGGGTGGTGCCCGACTTCCTCCGCGAGCGCGGCACGGGCTCCTTCCTCGACTCGGCCACGGTCGCCCCCGATGGCTCCTACCGCTTCACCCGCACGCTCGCCGCGCGGAGCCACTACCTCACCGCCCCCTTCCAGCACGCCTGGGCCTTCTTCGAGGTCTCCGAGGACGCCCCCACCTCGGAGCTGCACTTCGACCTCCTCGAGGGCCGCATCGTCCCGAGCCAGCCGAGCGTGCGCACCGGCGAGGTGTCGCTCGTGGTGCACAACCGCACCTCGGCCCCCATCCAGCTCATGCTCGGCTCGCAGGTCATCTCCCAGGCCGAGACGTGCTCGCTCGAGGCCGCGCTGAAGCCCGTGCTCCTGCCCTACCTCAACGGCAAGCGCCTGGTGACGAACCAGACCTTCCGCGAGCTGTTCCGCGCCGAGAGCATCCCCTCCGAGGGCGGGCTCGAGTTCAAGTCCATGACGGTCCTCTTCACGGACCTCAAGGGCTCCACGGAGATGTACGAGCGCATCGGCGACTTCCGCGCCTACGGGCTGGTGCGCGAGCACTTCGCCGTGCTGCGCGACATCATCGCCTCGCGCGGCGGCTCCCTGGTGAAGACGATTGGCGACGCGGTGATGGCCAGCTTCGCCGAGCCCACCCCCGCCCTGGAGGCCGCCACCGCCATGACGCGCGAGGTGCGCCGGGTGGGCAAGGGCAACGCGGACCTGCACCTCAAGGTGGGTCTGCACACCGGGCCCTGCATCGCCGTGGAGCTCAACGAGCGGCTCGACTACTTCGGCCAGACGGTCAACATCGCCGCCCGGGTGCAGGGCGTGGCCCAGGCCAGTGAGATCGCCATCACCGAGCCCATCTTCTCCGCCCCGGGCGCCCAGGACGTCATCCGCGCCGCCGCCCTCCAGTCCTCGCGCGAGCAGGCCCTCCTCAAGGGCGTGGAGGGCGAGGTCACCGTCTACCGGCTGCGCTGAGGCCCCCAAACGACGACGGCGGATGGGCCCCGTGTGGAGCCCACCCGCCGCCGAGGGACGAAACGTCGGAGCGACTACTTCTTCAGTCGGCTCTCGCAGGCCTCGAAGTCGATGTTCTGGAAGTAGGCGTCCACGTACTTGGCGCGCTCGAACGGCTTGTAGTCCGGCACGAAGGCGTGCTCCCAGGCATCCATGACGATGATGGGGGTGTAGCCGGCGATGTTGCCGTTCTCGTGCAGGGTGATCCAGTGGTTGGAGAGCCAGCCGGTGCGCGGATCCTGGAACGTGACGGCCCAGCCGATGCCCGGCGAGGTGCCCACGGCCTTGAAGTCCGACAGCCAGTTCTCGTAGGAGCCGAAGCTCTGCTCCATGGCCTGCTTCAGCTTGCCGCCCGGCGTGGTCGCCCCGCCCGGCTTCATGTTGCCGAAGTAGTACTCGTGCAGGACCATGCCGTTGTACTCGAAGCCCAGGCGGCGGGTCATCTCGGCGTAGGCCGGGTTGGCGCCCAGGGCCTGGCCCTGGGACTGAAGCCCCGAGAGCGTCTCGGTCAGCTTGTTGGTGCGGTTGACGTAGCCCTCGTACAGCTTGAAGTGCGACTCGAGCACCCCGTCGCTGATGCCCTGGAGCCCCTTGAGGTGGGTGAACTGCATGGGCGTGTACTTCTTCTGGATGTCGGCCATGTCGGGCCTCCGATGGATGAGAAGCGGTTGGACGGGGGTTGTTTCGCGCAGTTGTGCGCGCGGCAACAAGTAAGAAATGCGTCCGGGCCTCGCACGGTGTTATGCCGCGCACGCCATGCCCGAGCTTCCAGAAGTCGAAATCGCCCGGCGCAACCTCGTCCATTGGCTGGACGGTCACCGGGTGGTGAAGGCCGAGGCGGACGACTCCCGCGTCTTCCGCGGGGCCCGCCGGGAGGACTTCGCCTCGCTCCGGGGCCGGCTCGAGTCCCTGGAGCGGCGCGGCAAGTACCTCCTCTTCTCCTTTGAAGGAGGGAAGGGACTGCTGGCCCACCTGGGCATGACGGGCCGCTTCGTGCGCCGCCCCGAGGGCGTCCCCGTCCCCTACAGCCGCGCCCGCTTCCACCTGGACGACAAAGCGGTCATCCACTTCGCCGACTCGCGCCTCTTCGGCCGCATGGAGCCCTGTGCCGCCTCGCGCCTGTACGAGCTGGAGGCCGTGAAGGAGCTGGGGAGGGATCCGCTCGCGGACGGCCTCACCGCCGAGCAGCTCCAGGAGGCCCTGGGCTCCTCGCGGCAGGAGCTCAAGGTGGCCCTGATGGACCAGGGGCGGGTAACGGGGCTCGGCAACATCCATGCCGCCGAGGCGCTCTTCCGGGCCGGCCTCCACCCCTCGCGCAAGCCCGCCTCGCTCACCCCCGAGGAGTGGAAGCGGCTGGCGGACGCCATCCACGCCTCCATCGCCTTCGGCCTGGAGGAGCAGCAGGGCGAGGATCCCGCGTACCTGGAAGATGGAGCGGAGAACCGTTTCCTCGTCTACGGTCGCGCCGGGACGCCTTGCTCCCGCTGTGGGACGAAAGTCGAATCCTTCACCCAGGGTGGCCGCACCACCCATCGCTGTCCGCAGTGCCAACCGCTGCACCCCGGCCGTAAGCCCTCGGACGCACAAAGGAAGAGGGCCTCTCGACGTCGTTGACACCCCCGGCGCACTCCGCTTGACTCGCCGGCCCTTTGCACCTGCCGCATTGGCGGCACCGGAGAAGAACCCCCTATGTCGTCCAACGCCCTGCTGGCGGCACTTCTCGTCGCCTCCGCCACGGCCTCCGCCCAGACGCCCGAGTCGCAGACGGGCACGCCGGCTCCCACCCCCGAGAGCGCCGCTCCCACCACTCCGGCCGACTCCACCGAGGAGCGCATCCGCCAGGAGGTGGACAAACGCCTGGAGGCCGCCAAGCAGGAGATGCGGGAGGAGATCCGCGCCCAGCTCGCCACCCAGTCGCTCTCCAGTGACTGGCAGGAGGAGTGGGTGGAGGAGAAGCGCAAGCTGGAGATCTTCTCGCTCGACGGCTACTACCGCCTGCGCCCCAACCTCTACTACCAGTTCAACCTGGGTCGGGCGCCCGGCCGCGAGCTCTTCCTGCCCTCGGCTCGCGCCACCGAGAAGACCCTGTCCGGCGCCGACATGCGCCTGCGCCTGGAGCCGACCTGCAACATCTCCGAGGAGGTGCGGATCAAGGTGCAGCTCGACGCGCTGAGCAACGTGCTGCTGGGTTCCACGCCCTCCATCTCCAACCCGGGCGACAGCACCTTCTACCTCTTCGACCTCTTCAACGACGGGCAGACGCCGCCCAAGTCGGGCGTCAACGCGCTGAAGGACTCGCTGATGGTGCGCGAGGTCTACGGCGAGGTGTCCACGCCGGTGGGCCTGCTGCGCTTCGGCCGCATGAACGCGCACTGGGGCATGGGCCTGCTGCGCAACGACGGCTCGTGCCTGGACTGCGACTACGGCGACCAGGTGGACCGCGTCATGTTCGTCACGGAGCCGCTCGACGGCTTCTACGTGACGCCCATGCTGGAGTTCAACTCGGAGGGCCTCTTCGCCCAGCCGCGCGGCCTGGAAAGCCAGCCGGTGGACCTCACCAACGCGGATGACAGCCACAGCTGGGTGCTGGCCGTGGCGCGCCGCGACACCCCGCAGCAGGTGAAGGCCAAGCTGGACAACAACCAGGGCGTGCTCAACTACGGCCTGCACTTCAGCTGGCGCACCGAGCGCTTCGCCCCCACGCGGGACGCGAATGGTGCCACCACGGGCGGGCTGCTGCGGCGCGACGCCAACCTCTACATCCCGGACGTGTGGCTGCGCTACGAGGAGCGCAACTTCCGCGTGGAGCTCGAGATGGCGGCCTACATCGGCACCATCGGCAACCGGTCGGGGGTACCGCAGTCGCCCACCACGGCGGATCCCAACCAGGAGCAGGCGCTGGACGTGCGCGCGTTCGGCGGCGCGGCCGTGGGCGAGTACCGGCTGCTCAACGGGCAGCTCAACCTCCAGCTGGAGCTGGGCGTGGCCTCGGGTGACCGGGCGCCGGGCTTCGGCGCCTACGCGGGCCGCTCGGGCTCGGGCGCGGGCGGCTTCACCCAGCCGGGTGACGTGGACGGCCCGCAGTTCCGTTGTGGCAATAACGAGTGCGGCGACAGCTTCATCCGCAACTTCCGCTTCAACCGCGCCTACCGCGTGGACAACATCCTCTGGCGCGAGCTCATCGGCACCGTCACCGACGCCGTCTATGCCAAGCCCACGGTGCGCTACACGCTGGCCCCGGGGTTCGATGCCTTCGGCAGCGTCATCTACTCGCAGGCCCTCTATGCCGAGTCCACGCCCTCCTTCACCGAGAGGCCCCTGGGCATCGAGACCAACCTGGGTGCCCGCTACGAGACCGAGGACGGCTTCATCGCTCGCGCGGAGTGGTCCGTGCTCTTCCCGCTCGGCGGCCTCCAGGACGAGAACGAGTTCCTCCGTCCCACCGAGCTGGCCACGGCCCACGCCGTGCGCGGCGTGATCGGCATCCGCTTCTAGGAAGGCAACATGCGACTGCGCACCCTCGTCGTGGTGCTCGGTGTGGCGGTGGGGGTGGCGGCCTGCGGTATCAAGGGGCCACCCCGCCCGCCCGCGCCGCCGCCTCCCCCCAACTCGGAGACGCAACCTCCTCCCGCGGAGACGCAGCCGCCGGCCTCCCAGCCGCGCGGGCCGCTGCCTTCGTCGATTCCCCCCCCGGACGCCGGAACTCCGTGAATCACTTCACCTACCGTAAGCGTGTCCTGCATGCCGAGGAGGTGCCCCTGTCCGCCATCGCCGACGCGGTGGGCACCCCCGTCTACGTCTACTCCACCGCCACGCTGCGCCGGCACTTCCGGGTGGTGACGGAGGCCTTCGGGGCCCACCCGCACCTGGTGTGCTACGCGGTGAAGGCCAACTCCACCCTGGCCGTGCTCAAGCTGCTGGCCCAGGAGGGCAGTGGCTTCGACATCGTCTCCGGGGGCGAGCTGGCCCGCGTGAAGGCGGCCGGCGGCTCTCCGGGCAAGGCGGTGTTCGCCGGGGTGGGCAAGACGGCGGACGAGATGGCCCAGGCCCTCGACGCCGGCATCCTCTTCTTCAACGTGGAGAGCCCCGAGGAGTTGGATCTGCTCGACGCGGTGGCTCGCTCCAAGGGCAAGCGGGCCCCCTTCGCCATCCGCGTCAACCCGAACGTGGACGCAGGCACGCACCGCCACATCTCCACCGGCCTGAAGACGTCCAAGTTCGGCGTCCCCTTCGAGGAGGCCGTGGCCCTCTACACCCGCGCCAAACGGTTGAAGGGGCTGGAGGCGGTGGGGGTGGACTGCCACATCGGCTCGCAGATTACCCGCACCGCGCCCTTCAAGGCCGCCCTGTCCAAGGTGGGCGGCCTCTACAAGGAGCTGAAGGCCAAGGGGCACGCGCTGCGCTACCTGGACATCGGTGGCGGTCTGGGCATCACCTACACGTCGGAGACGCCGCCCTCGCCCCAGGAGTACGCCAGCACCGCCCTGGCGGCGGTGGGCGACACCGGAGCCACCCTCGTCTTCGAGCCGGGCCGGTTGTTGGTGGGCAACGCCGGGCTGCTCGTCACCCGCGTGCTGTTCCGCAAGAAGACGCCGGCCCGCCAGTTCGTGGTGGTGGACGCGGGCATGAATGACCTGATGCGCCCCGCCCTCTACGACGCCCACCATGGCCTCCAGCCCCTCGTCCAGCGGCGCGGCCAGGAGGTGGAGGTGGACGTGGTGGGGCCGGTGTGCGAGTCCACCGACGTGCTGGCCCGCCAGCGCATGCTGGTGCTCCCCAAGCAGGGGGAGCTGTACGCGCTGATGAGCGCCGGGGCCTACGGCATGAGCATGGCCTCCAACTACAACTCGCGCCCCCGGCCGGCCGAGGTGCTGGTGGACGGGGACGCCTGGCGGGTGGTGCGCGAGCGGGAGAGCGTCGAGGACCTCTGGCGCGGCGAGCGGCCCTGAACGTATAAGCCGCCTCATGAAGACCTTCGAAGGCTCGATGACGGCGCTCGCCACCCCGTTCCGGGAGGGCGCGCTCGATGAGGCGGCCTACCGTGCACTCGTCCGGCAGCAGATCGCCGGCGGGACGAGCGTGCTCATCCCCATGGGCACCACGGGCGAGGCGGTGACGATGTCGCCCGAGGAGCGCTTCCGCGCCACCCGGGTGGTGGTGGAGGAGGCCGCGGGCCGGGTGCGGGTGGTGGCCGGCGCGGGCTCCAACAGCACCGCGGAGACCATCGAGGGCGTGAAGCGCGCCCGCGAGGCCGGGGCCGACGGCACGCTCATCGTCACGCCCTACTACAACAAGCCCACGCAGGCGGGTCTGGTGGAGCACTACCGGGCGGTGGCCAGGGCGCACCCGGGCTTCCCCATCGTGGCCTACAACGTGCCGGGCCGCACGGGCGTGGACCTGCTGCCCGAGACGGCGCTGCGGCTGTGCGACATCCCCGAGGTGGTGGCCATCAAGGAGGCCACGGGGAACATGGCCCGCGCGGTGGACCTGGTGGAGAAGTGCGGCGAGCGGCTCACGCTGCTGTCCGGTGACGACTTCACCGTGCTGCCCTTCATCGCCTGTGGCGGCAAGGGCGTCATCTCGGTGTCCTCCAACGTGGCGCCGCGGATGATGGCGGATCTCGTGGCCGCCGCGCGTGCCGGCGAGCTGGCCAAGGCGCGCGAGCTCCAGGTGCGGATGAACGAGCTGCACCGGCTGCTCTTCGTCGAGTCCAACCCGATTCCCGTGAAGTGGGCCCTGCACAAGCTGGGGCTGTTCGGTCCGGAGGTGCGCCTGCCGCTGGTGCCCATGTCCGAGCCCAACGCGAAGAAGCTGGAGGCCGAGCTGCGCAAACTGGGCCTGACGCAGGGCTGAGAGTCGGACGCGACCATGATCCGCACCGTCATCACCGGCGTCACTGGCCGAATGGGCAGCACCCTGTCGCGCCTCGTTCGTGACGCGAAGGACCTGGAGCTGGTGGGCGCCACCTCGCGCCAGGGCTCGGCGCCCGTGGGCGAGGGCGTCACCGTGGGCGACGACCTTGGCCGGGTGCTCGACGCGAGCCTCGCCCAGGTGGTCATCGACTTCACCAGCGCGGAGGCCAGCGTGGCCCACGCGCGCCAGTGCGCCGAGCGCGGGGTGGCCATGGTCATCGGCTCCACGGGCTTCACCTCCGAGTCCCGCGCCGAGGTGGCCGCCAGCGCGAACGCCATCCCCGTGGTGCTGGCCCCCAACACCTCCGTGGGCGTGAACGTGGTCATCCGCATGGCCGCCGAGCTCGCCCGGGTGCTGGGGGACGGCTACGACGTGGAGGTGCTGGAGGCGCACCACCGCATGAAGAAGGACGCGCCCTCGGGCACGGCGCTCAAGCTCGCCGAGGTGCTCGCCCTGGCGCTGGGGCGCGAGCAGGAGGACCTGACCTTCGCCCGGCATGGGCAGATTGGCGCGCGCCCGAAGAGGGAGATTGGCGTGCAGACGCTGCGCGGTGGGGATGTCGTGGGCGAGCACATCGTGTTCTTCTACGGCGAGGGC
>NZ_DASVWK010000907.1:0-11405 GCF_036389735.1 Archangium sp.
GCGGCTACCTGTCCACGGTGTGGGGCTGCCCCTACGAGGGCGAGGTGTCCGTGTCGCGCGTGGTGGAGATCAGCCGGGCCCTCGTGGACGCCGGCATCTACCAGCTCAGCCTGGGTGACACGATCGGGGTGGGGACGCCGAGGCAGACGGACGCCATCCTCTCCGCGCTGCTGGAGCACATCCCGGTGGAGAAGCTCGCGCTGCACCTGCACGACACGCGCGGCACCGCGCTGGCCAACGCCCTGGTGGGCCTGCAGATGGGCGTGACGACGTTCGACGCCAGCATCGGCGGGCTCGGCGGCTGCCCCTACGCTCCGGGCGCGGCGGGCAACCTGGCCACCGAGGACATCGTCTACATGCTCCACGGCATGGGCGTGCAGACGGGCATCAACCTCGACAAGCTGGTCGAGGCGGGCATGGTGGCGCAGGAGCTCATCGGTCGGAAGCTGGCGGGCAAGTTCCTCCAGGCCGCCCTGGGCGAGCGCGAGAAGAAGGCCAACCGCCGCGTTCAGACCTGACGCGCCCGGGGGCTCACTGCATCGCCGTCGCGCCCAGCGGCAGCATCGCCGCCGAGGTGTTCGTATCGGCCGGCATGCCTCCACCCGAGGGCTGCTGCACCGGAGCCTCGGTGGGCTGCCGCGGTTGGGCCTCGCCCGACGTGTCGGTGCTCGCCGGGGCGCTTCCCCCGGTGTTCTCCTGCTGCGTGGCGACGGCGGGCTGCGTCTCCCCGGCGGTGGCCTGGGTGGCGACGGCCGGCTGCACCTTGGAATCGGCGGGGGCCTGCGTGGCGACGGCGGGCTGCGGCTCCACCGTCACGGGCACCCGCGGCGCGGCGGGGGCCGGCTTCGAGGCGAAGGCCGGGGCCTGCTCCATCCCGGGCGGCAGGCGCCGCGGCGGGACGACGACGGGCGGGGGCACGGGGCAGCGGGTGCAGGGGCCGCGCAGCGGAATCGCGAGCACCTGGCCGATGCTCAAGAAGACGCCGCGCATCCGGTTGGCCTTCTTGATGGCGTTGATGGAGGAGCCGTATTTCACGGCGATGCCGCCGAGCGTGTTGCCCGAGCGCACCCGGTGCATGACGATGTTCTTGTCCGGCTGGAGCGCGAGCAGCGGGGCGACGCGCCGGCCCAGCTCCTGGGCGCGCGGGTTGAAGAAGCGCACGTGGAAGTGGTCGCGGTGGCGCTTGGCGTGCTTGACGAGCGACTTCGCGCCCGCGTTGAAGAGCGAGTCCAGCCACTCCTTGCTCTCGCCCTTGCTCAGCGCGTGGTCGTAGATGACCTTCTGCACGCGCTTGTCCACGAGGATCATCTGCACGTCGGTGTGCAGGGCGAGCGCCTTGATGAGGGCCCAGTTCAGCTCGAGGTCGATGTAGCGCTCGCGCTCGCGGGCCCGGATCGGATCCACGGTGGGGTAGTAGAAGCCGAGGTCCACATCGCGGCCGTTCTGGTGGCTCTTGTGCGGGCGCAGGTAGCCGCCGTCGCGGGAGCTGAGCTGGTTGACCCGGAGCGGGGGCGCCTTGGGGTACTGGGCCCGCACCTCGCGGATGGCCGTGGTGAGGTAGTCCACCGTCTCCTGGGTGGCCCAGGCCAGCTCGGGCGAGACGACGAGCCAGTCATTCCCCTGGGGGACCTGGACCGAGTTCATCATCCGGCCGCTCTCGACGAAGCCCACGGAGATGGAGCCGAGCGACGCCGGAGCCTTCTTCCAGAGCTCCGTCAGCTTCTCGTCCGACCACTCGGCGGTGTAGAGCGGGCCGTCGGGCACGACGCTCGCGTCCACCTGCTCGGCCTCGCCCTCGTCCGTGTCGGTGGCATCCGCCACCTCGTCGTCATCGTCCGCCGCGCCCTCCTCGCCCTCGGTCACCCCATCGGGGATGGTGGTGGCTTGGAGCTCCGCGTCGGTCTGGGCGGGGACCCGCGCCAGGGCCGCCTCGAGCGCCGGACCCGACTCGGCGCTCGCGGGGGCCGCCGACGGGGCGGGCGGGGCCACGGCGGCGCTCGCGCTCGGCGAGGCCTCCACGGTCCGAGCCGTCACCTTGGACGGGGGGAGGGTGGGAGCCACATGCGCGGTGCAGCCTGCGCACAGCAACAGGATGATCCAGGATGTAGAACGCACTCGGGCGGAGAATGACCCGAAATCGTTCCTCGCCAAAATAAAGCCTCTGGGCTCACCGGGAGCCCAGGCGGGCGGCCAGCGGGGGTCTTGACGCGCACGGTCACCGTCGTCCTCTGATTCCCGAGTCAATCCGGGCACTTCGGCGCTGGAGGTGGTTGACGATCGGCGGGCATGGCGGGAGAACGGGCCGGACATGACCCCGTTCCGCATGACCTCCAGATTCCTTGGCGCCTTGCTGCTCTCCGTGGGCGCTCTTCACGCGGCACCTTCGCGAGCCGCGCAGGTGCCCGTGAACAACGCTGGCTTCGAGTCGCTCGGCGGCTCGGGGCAGCCCTCGGGCTGGACCGCGACGGGCGGGGGCAGGGTGGCGGCCAGCACGGACGGCAAGGCCGAGGGCAGCCGGGGGCTCGTCATCGAGAACCCCTCCGGCGGCGCCGAGACCACCGTCCAGTCCGAGCCCGTGAAGCTCCAGGTGGGTCGTCTCTACCGCTTGAGCGCGTGGTTGCGGACCCGCGGCGTGAAGGCGGACCCCCAGGCGCGCTACCCCACGGCGCTCGGCGCGTGCCTGTCAATGAAGAGCTTCCCCTTCACCAACTGCTCGCCCGCCGCTGGCGCGGACCAGGACGGGCGCGTGGCGGTGCTCTTCTTCGCCACGCAGGGCTCGGACCGCGTGCAGGTGCACCTGGGCCGCAACGGCAAGGCCACCGGCTCCGTCTCGGTGGATGACGTGCGCGTGGAGGAGGTGGACGACATCACCGCCTACATCCCCATGGAGTCCGTGCGCTGGGCCGGCAAGGGCTTCCGCTACGACGACGGCGGGTGGAAGTACATCCACATCGAGGGCGAGCCGTACGAGCGCGGCCGGCAGTATGGCGAGCTCGTGGCCGACGACATCGTCCGCTACATGGAGAAGCTGGGCACCTGGAAGAACCGCCAGGACCAGGCCAATGGCTGGGCCCAGGTGCGGCTGCTGACGGACTCGCTCTTCCTGCGCAAGTTCGACACCGAGTACCTCGAGGAGATGAAGGGCATCGCCGACGGCGCCAACAAGGCCGGGGTGAAGTTCAAGGACCGAGAGCTGGATGTGCTGGACATCGCGGCCCTCAACTCGGCGGTGGACCTGGGGCAGCTCGAGGACGCCAACAAGGTGAGTGCCACGCCGCTGTCCGGGCGCCTCTTCTTCAAGGGCGAGGACGAGCAGGGCCGGGCCGGCGAGGGCGACCACTGCTCGTCCTTCGTGGCCACGAAGTCCGCCACCAGGGATGGCCAGTTCATCATGGGGCAGCTCTTCATGTGGAACGGCTACACGGGCGTCCACTGGGATGTGGTGCTGGACGTGCAGCCCACCAAGGGCCACCGCTTCGTGATGCAGACGTTCCCGGGCGGCATCCACAGCGGCGCGGACTGGTTCATCAACGACGCGGGCATCGTCATCGGTGAGACGACCGTGGGCCAGACGCCTTTCAACCCCGACGGCACACCCCAGAGCAACCGCATCCGCAAGGCGGCCCAGTACGCCTCCTCCATCGACGAGGTGGCGCAGATCCTCGCCAGGCAGAACAACGGCCTCTACACCAACGACTGGACGCTGGCGGACGCCAAGACGGATGAGGGCGCCTGCTTCCTGCTGGGCACCGAGAAGACGAAGCTCTGGCGCACGGGCTCCAAGGGCAAGGCCGCGGAGACTCCGGGCAACCTCAAGGACTTCATCTGGGCCAACAACAACACGCGCGACCTCGAGGTGCGCAAGGAGTACGTGCCCAACCCCCAGAACGCGCCCGTGGACCTGGCCTTCAACACCTGGAACCGCGACATCGCCTTCCAGAAGTACTTCGAGCAGCACGGCAAGGGCGGCATCGACCTGGACAACGCCATCCGCATGCTGGCCTCCAGCCCCATCAACCGGCCCCACGCCTGTGACGGCAAGGTCACCACCAGCGAGATGGCCCGCCAGCTGATGTTCCTCGCCCACTACGGCAAGACGACGCTGCGCGAGAAGATGGTCGGCGGCCGGCACATCCAGGATCTCCCCGGCGCCACGCCCCACCTGACGCTCGGCTACACCACCTTCAGCCCCATCTACGTGGCCGACCAGCTCAAGGCGGCTCGGGTCAAGGCGCTCGCCGAGGAGAAGAAGGCCGCCGAGCCCAAGCGTGAGCTCGCCAAGGTCAAGGACGCCTTCGGCTTCGACAAGAAGCTGCTGTGGAGCAACACCGTGTTCCCCTCCACGGACGCGGAGAACTGGCTGGTGAGCGGCTCGGCCGCCTACTGGTCCATCCTCCAGAAGCTGCCGGACTCGGCGGACAAGGCCTACGAGCAGCAGCGCGATGCCCTGGCGGACCTCAACGCCCGCTACCTCTACCTCGCCGCGCGCGAGGGGGACGTGGTGCCGGTGGACGCGCGCACCTCGTATGACCGCTATGGCACCTACGCGGTGCCGCGCATCAAGGGCACCGTCCTGCTGCACCAGCTCCGGCTCCTGCTGGGCAACGCGTCCTTCTCCAAGGTGATGGGCGCCGTCCACGAGCGCTACGCCAACAAGAACATCACCACGGCGGACTTCATCCGCACCGCCTCGGAGGCCGCGGGGAGGGACCTGAAGCCCTTCATCTCCCAGTGGCTGGAGCGCGGCGGCCTGCCTGAGCCCCGCATCCGCGCCAGCCTCGCGAGCGCCAAGGAGGGCCATGACGTGACGCTGAAGGTGGAGCAGGGCGGCAAGCCCTACCACTTCGTCACCACCGTGGAGCTCGTCACCGCCAAGGGCTCGACGCTGGAGAAGGTGGAGGTGAAGGGCGCGAGCGACACCTTCACCTTCCACCTGGCCGAGAAGCCGGTGCGCGTGGTGTTCAACCCGTCCAACGACATCCCCGTGCCGCGCGAGCGCTACCAGATCCTCGCCAACACGACGGACGACTTCGAGCACCTGCTCTTCGTCTACGGCTCGGCCCGCGAGGTGGAGGCGGAGCGCACGCTGACCCAGAACTACCGCGAGCTGCTCGCGGACGTCTTCACGGACGTGCTCGCCCCCGTCAAGCCGGACGCAGAGGTGACCGAGCAGGAACTCGCGGAGAAGGATCTGTTCGTCCTCGGGAGCGCCGAGAACAACGGGCTGGTGGCGCGGCTGGCCGCGGAGAAGAAGCTGCCGGTGGAGATCGGCCGCCGCTTCTTCCGCTGGCAGGGGAAGACCTACGGGCGCCCGGATGACGGACTGGCCGTGGCGCTGCCCAACCCGTGGAACTCGAAGCGGATGCTCTACCTCTACCTGTCCAACAGCGGCCCGCAGCTGTGGCAGATGACCCGCTCGTTCCAGAGGGATCTCAAGAGCTGGGCCGTCTTCCGGGGCGGGGACGTGAGCGCCAAGGGCTTCCACGACCTCGACGCGCTGGCCGTGGAACTGAAGGAGTCCCCGGCGCCCACGGTCCAGCCGCTCGGCTCGGCGGCCGGGGCGAACTGAGCGGGGCCAGGGGAGTCTGGGTAGGGGAGACAGGTTCAAATCCTGTCTCCCTGCATAACCCTGGGTTCAGTTACCGCGGAGGTTGTTGGTACCTTCAGAGGTTCAGCGGGGGCATTCAGATGGGTTGGTCGTTCAGGCGTTCGCTCAAGATGGGGCCACTTCGGCTCAATCTCTCAACGAGGGGGCTCGGTGTCTCCGCGGGTGTCCGTGGTGCGCGTGTTGCTGTTGGGCCGAGCGGCACTTACGTCACAATCGGGCGCGGTGGATTTCAGTATCGCCAGAAGGTTGGCAGCTCACGTGGTTTACGGAGCCCTGCTGCGCCGATGCAGCACTCAACGCACGCGACCCTCACTGTTCCGGGTGCTGAACCGAACGACACTTCGGGGCTGATCTCGACTGCTTCCGTGGCGGAACTGGCTGTCAGCTCTCCAGATGCGGTCTTGCAAGATGCGCAGGCCCGTCTGCGCCGAGCGAACCTCTTTGGCTGGTACCTGGGAGGCGCCGTCCTTGTCGCGAATTGGGCGAGCACCCAGTTCGGGGGTGCAGCCGCTGGTGCGGCCATCCTGTTGCTTTTGGGGGCAGCCCTTCCAGTGCGTGCGTGGAGCAACGCGCGTCGTACGGCACGGCTCATCTACGATGTGGACAATGATGAGGTCGTGGAGCGGATCGCCATGGCCAATGCCGTTGGCCAGTGGCTCGGAAAACCGGCTCGCCTGTGGCACGTCTTCTACGCTGCGCAGACAACCGACTGGAAGCGGAACGCAGGCGCGAGTTCCTTGATTCGGCGTACGACCATACGAGCCACGTCGGGGTCTCTGCCACAGATTGAACTGAACATCGAGCCCTGGTGTGTGCCTGTCGGTCCGCAGCGAATCTTGTTTCTACCCGACCGGCTCATGATTTGGGATGGGCGGCATCTCGCGGGACTCCCGTATGAAACGCTTCGAGCTCATGCCTCAGTGACTCGCTTCATCGAGGAAGACGGGGTCCCGTCCGATTCACGGCAGGTGGGGTCGACGTGGCGCTATGTCAAGAAGGATGGAGGCCCCGACTTGCGCTTCACGAACAACGCCCAGTTGCCTGTGCTGGAGTACGGCGAGCTGGAGGTGTTGTCGGAAAGCGGCTTGCGGATCGTCTTGAAGACTTCGAATCCCGTCGCGGCCAAGGAAGCTGCAAATGCGCTGATGGAGTTGGCGAAACGCGCCTCCGGTAGAACTGCTGCGGTCGCGCCTCAGACATACCTGAAACCGACGCCAGTTGTCCAACCGCTCCCAACTACCCTGAAACCGGCGCCAGTTGTCCAACCGCTCCCAGTTCCTCCAGAGCCGATCCATCAGCCCATAAAGCCTCAAGAGGATGAAACGGCGGTGCTTGTCGGCAGTGTTGCGACACTGTTGCGCTACATCGCCGCTGCAGACCGCCGCTTGGCCGATGGAGAAGTCGTGTTCGCGCAGAACATCATTCGACAGCTTCTCCCTGCGGAGCATCCGCACGTGTCGGCCATTACATCCTCGTTTCGGTCCCTGCCAACCGACAGGGCAAGCGTTGATGCTGCATTGGTTTCCGTGTCCCGCACCAACGAGGCCTACCGGCGCAGGGTACTCGACACTCTCCAGCAGTTGTCCCGGGCCGACGGAAAGGCGACACCGAAGGAACTCGAGCGACTGGCCGAAGTTCGCCAAGTTCTTGTTGGAGAATGACATGCAGAGGGGGCATCCACGGTTTCAACCCGGGGGCAGCGGATCATCCGCTGGCCTTGGTGGCCATGATCGCGGGAGGACAGTTCCTAATGCCGCCCCAACCCCCTGTCCCACGCGCACAGCGGACCGTTCACCGCGTAGAGGTAGGCGCTGGAACGAATCCTTTGACACCTCCAAGTGGGGTCGGAGGACACGAGGGCAGGGGAGACAGGTTCAAACGAGCGAGGGCAGCCCGGGGCCCTGCGGTCCCGGGCCTCCCTCATCATTCCCGGTCTCGTGGTTCAGGGAGCGGGCGTGTACAGCTCGCAGAGCAAGCTCGGGACGTTGACCTCGGTGGGGCCTACGACCAGCACCTTGTCATTGAGCAGCCGCGTCGCCGTATGCCTCCAACGGGGATGGTTCATCGGTGACGTCAGGGCCCAGGTTCCCGTGGTCGGGTCGTACAGCTCCGCTTCCCGGAGGGTCCCGTTCGCCCCTTCCCCTCCCGTCATCAGCACCTGGCCGTTGGGCAGGAGCGTCATCGTGTAGCTCGAGCGGCGGACGACCGGGGCTCCGCGCTGCGTCCAGCTCTGGGAGGTGGGATCATAGAGCCAGGAGTACGCGCCTCCGCCCACCAGCACCTTGCCACCCTTCAGCAGCACCGCCGCGTGATCCATCAGCGGCTCGCCTGGGGGGCAATCGAGGTCCAGGTGTTCGTCGTGGGGTTGAAGAGCCGGGCGAGCGGAGTATTCCAGTTGCCTCCCACCACCAGCACCTGGCCATCCTCGAGCAACGTGGCCGTGTGGCCCAGCACGGGTTGAGACACCGGCAGGGTGGACCACGTCTGGCTTCCCGGGTTGTACACCTCCACGGAGCCATAGCCGCCGCTGTTCCAGCCGCCCACCACGAGCACCCGCCCATCCTTGAGCAGCGTCGCCGTATGGCCGAAGCGGCCCTGGGCCAGGGAGCCGCTCACGGTCCAGGTGCCTTTGTTCGGGTCATACACCTCCGTCTCGGTCGGGTAGGTTTCGCCCACGGCGCCGCCCACGAGCAGCACCTTGCCGCCCGTCAGCACCGTCATCGTGTAGCGGGCGCGCTCATGCTTCACGGAGCCGGTCAGGATCCAGGCCTCGGTGTTCGGGTCGTACAGCTGCGTGGCCGTCGAGCCCCAGCGGGGGCCCACGAACACCTTGCCGTTGTCCAGCCGGACGGTCGCGTGATTCAGGCTCCAGGCCTTCAGCGAGCCCGTCATGGCCCAGTGGCTCTCCACCTGGAAGCGGAGGACGAGGGGGACGCCGCCCACGCCGCTGCCGTTCGCGCCACTGTAGGGCGTGGCCACCAGCGTGTGGGTGCCGCTCGTCGTCAGCGGGGTGCCCGCGGCCACCATGTAGGGCGCGGCGTTGTCGTGCGTGGTGACTCCGTCGACGACGAGCCTCACGCTGCCCACGGTGGCCGGGAAGGTGTTCACCCGGAGCTTCCACCCTTGCGGCAGCTGGGACATCCGCAGCGTCATGCCGTTGCTCAGCTCCTCGTAGCCGGGCACCGGCTGGTCATGGGCATCCACGAGGGTGAAGCCGGTGACGGAGCTGACGTGGTTGGGGAGCGCGGGCGTGGTGGCGGTGATGGTGAGCGTGTTGCCGCCGAAGGTGCGCACCTGGAAGCCCGCGAAGTCCTCGTTGTAGGTGCGCGCCAGATCCTGAAGCACGCGCAGCGCGATGAGCTCGCCCAGCCGTACCGCGCTCTCGTGGTCGGTGCGCCAGTGCACGCCGCCGAAGAGCCGGCCGACGCCGATGTTCATCGCCAGCTTGTCCAGCTCGTTCTCAATCGTCAGCGCCGGGCCGGTGTAGGGCACGAGCGACGTGCCATCCGCGCTCGGCACCACCGGGTTCTTCACCGGCAGGTCCGTCTTGTAGAACGCCTTGAGCATCGTCACGCCCGCGCCCACGTAGGTGGAGTGGCCGGAGCCATAGGCGGGATGGAGGGGCGAGCCCTCGGGGAAGGCCTGGGGCAGCAGGTACGTGCCCCCGGTGCCTCCGTTGAGCGCGGCGTTGCGCTGGAACACCCGTGGCAGCACCGGCGAGTCGAGCAGCTCGGCGTGGACGGGGTAGGCGCGCGTGCCGGCCTTGGTGTTGTGGACGCGGCCGCCGAACTCCTCCGGGCGCTGCCGGCGGTGCACCTGCCACTTCTGGAACCAGACGCCCAGCAGGGCCAGCTTCATGATGCGGCCGATGAGGTCCTGCCCGTCCGCGTTGCCGAAGGTCGCGAACGCATCCTGCTTGAGGTACTGGCGGTAGGGGTTGTTCGGATCGTGCACCGGCGGCGAGGACTTGCCATCGCGGTCCGTGTCGTTCTGCGCGCTGATGATGAGGGCGGCGTTGAGGCTGGACTGCAGCGGGAAGTCGTGGTGGACGAACTCCGCTAAGTCCCGCCCGTTGCGCAGGTAGCGCGGCGTCGGGTCCAGCGCCTCCTGCTGGGCGGGGAGTCCGCCGTTCTGGATGCGCAGCCACTCGGAGAAGGTGGAGACGCGGTCATCCCCGGCCACGCGGGTGCTGATGCGCTGGGAGACGGTCTGCGCGCCGTAGGGGACGTCCAGCAGCAGGAACTGCGAGATGAACGGACCCACCGTGCTGCCGGGCAGGGAGTCACGGAACAGCGTGTCCGCCGTCACCATCCCGTTCACCCGGGGGCCCCGGTACACGCCGAGCTGGTTGAGGCGCATTTGGGCGTCGGGGATGACGGGCGGGGACGCGGCGTAGTCCAGGAAGGACACGTCGCGCGCCAGCGCCATCCAGTACAGCTCCTCCATCTCCCCGGCGTTCTCCCGGCTCGCGAAGGTGGGCGCGGGGGCCACGGCGAGCGCGTGGGAGTCCGCGCCCTCGAGCTGGTAGGCGTAGGCCGACTGCGGGTTGACGAGCTGGCGGCTCCCGCCCAGGGTGATGGCCTCGAAGTCGGCCGGGTTGCCGCTGGCGACGGCGACGAGCAGCTTGTCGTACTCGACCGTGTTGACCTCTCCAAGGTTGTCGTGTGGCAGGCCCTTGGAGTAGCTGGCGAAGCGGGTGGGGTAGCGCGCCTCGTCGCCGTTGTCGGGGTGCTCGGGGAGGGGGATGCTTCGCTGGAAGTTGGCGGCCTCCACGCGGACCATCTGCGCGGCGTCGGCGCGCGCGACGCCCGGCGTGGGGACGGCTCGCAGGGCTTCGGACTCCTGCGGGGGGTCGGACTTCATTTCCTGCTCAAGCTGGGCTGCGGACTCTCGGGAGGACATGCACGGGCTCCGTGTCAGGGTTGCGCGTGCATGGTGAGGCAATGCTCTGACATGGAATGTCTGTGTCTGGTTTCGTGCTTTCCCCGACACGGAGCCACCGAAATCTCTTGTGAGCGCGAGGATCGCCAGGCGTCCACCGCCCGCCACTCGAAGGCGAACGGGACTCGTACCTGCTGAGTAGGTTTCCGCCGAAGCACCGTGTGGCTCCTGGAGTGGAGGCTCGGCTCGGTGCAAACAAGCGAGTCAGGCCTCGCACGACGGTGAGGCTGGCGAGGAGCAATCATGGACGAGCAGAAGAAGTCCGAGGCGAGCTGGGAGGAAGCGGAGCGGTTGGGGCCGTACCAGCTCCACGAGCAGGTGCCGCAGGACGACTACAGCCAGGGAACGCTCTACCGGGCCACGCACGTGACGACCGGGGCGCCGGCCCTGGTGCACCAGCCCGCCGAGGACGGCGCGGTACCGCGGACCGACTGGCGGGTACGCGTCATCTCCTCGGCCTCCCCCAGCTACACCGCCATGGAGGTGGAGGACACCCCGTGGACCGTGGCCCCCGACAGGCAATCGGTGGAGTCGATGGTGCCCACCCTGGAGGATGTGCACAAGGGAGTGGAAGGCATGGCGCACGCTTTCTCCGGCCCCCCTGCGCCCTACATCCGGCGGCACCTGGCCTTGGCCGGAGTCGCCGGGGTGTTCGCACTGGCCTTCGCCCTGGGACTACTGGTTCCCATGTCCCCACCGCCGAGTGGCACGGAGTCCGTGGCGAGCGTCGCGCCAGCACCCATGAGCCACGAGGTGCCGACGGACACGACACTGCCACCCGAGGGCATGTCGTTCCGCGAAATGGTGGACGGAGGGCAACCCGTCATCGCCTATCCCTTTCCGGCCAAGCCCTACA
>NZ_DASVWK010000908.1:0-10407 GCF_036389735.1 Archangium sp.
GTTCGTGTCGGGGGCCTCGGGGCGGCGCTACGGCCCGAGCGACCTGGCGCTGGCGGAGGACCTGTGCCAGCGGGCGAGCCTGGCCATCGACAACGCGCGGCTCTTCGGCGAGTCGAGGCGGGCCACGCGAGCGCGCGAGGATCTGCTGGCGGTGGTGTCGCACGATTTGAAGAACCCGCTGGGGGTGGTGCAGCTGGCGTCGGCGCTGCTGCTGCGAGGCAGCCAGGGCAAGCCGGGCGGCGAGCCGGTGCAGAAGCAGGCGGGGCGCATCCAGGCGGCGGCCGAGCGGATGGCGCGACTCATCTCGGACCTGTTGGACTGGGGCCGGATCGAAGCGGGCGGACTGCCACTGGAGCCGTCGGTGCAGGACGTGGCGTCGCTGGTGGCGGAGGCGCTGGAGAGCGTGCGACCGCTGGCGGAGGCCAGGGGGCTGCGGGTGGCGGCGGAGCTCCCGGACGGTGGCGTGCGGGTGACGTGCGACCGGACGCGGGTGCTCCAGGTGCTGGGCAACCTGCTGGGCAACGCGGTGAAGTTCACGTCGGACGGCGGACAGCTGACGGTGGGCGCGCGGGTGCAGCGGGGCGAGGTCCAACTGTGGGTGAAGGATACGGGCTCGGGCATCCGACCCGAGGCGCTGCCGCACGTCTTCGAGCGCTACTGGCAGGCGAAGGAAGCGGAGAGCCGGGGAACGGGCCTGGGGCTGTACATCGCCAAGGGCATCGTGGAGGCGCACGGGGGCCGCATCTGGGCGGAGAGTGAGCTGGACCACGGCAGCACCTTCACCTTCACGCTGCCGGGCGTCACCACGAGCGCCGAAGCGGAGCCGCGCCCCACCGTATAACCCGGAGAGGAGCCAGGACGCACCAGGAGAGGAATCCGGGTGTCTTCGGGTTCCGGCTCCCCGGCCGCCCGGTTATCGTGCGGCCCTCCATGCGTCCCCTTCTGCTCGCCCTCGTCGTGCTCGCCCTGGCCCCGCCCGCGCACGCGCGGGAGCGCGCCCTGCCTGGCTCCGAGCTGAAGGTGGACCTCGGTGCCCTCTCCGGAGGCTTCACCCACGGGGGCGGCGCCTGGATGGACTCCTTCGCCGCCCAGGCCCTCTCGGGCCACCTCCTCCTCGGCGGCTTCACTTTCGACGGAGGCGTCCTCTCCCTCGTGCCGCTCCAGCGCGGCGGGGCCGGCGCCAGCCTCACCCTCACCGCCCGCGTCGGCTACACCGGCGAGCG
This sequence comes from Archangium sp., assembly GCF_036389735.1. Classification (GTDB taxonomy): domain Bacteria; phylum Myxococcota; class Myxococcia; order Myxococcales; family Myxococcaceae; genus Archangium. The sequence continues at coordinate 1,224 of NZ_DASVWK010000908.1, forward strand.
CTGGAGTCTCGTCGGCGGCCCCGTGCTCGGCCTCGCCTACGCCGCCCGGCCCGCCCTCCAGGTGCTGCCCTCGCTCAAGGCCCTCTACCGTGTGGGCCCCGTGGACCTGCACGCCGGCCTGCTCGACCTGCACGGCCTGGTGCCCGCCCACGTCGGCGCCTCCTGGCGCGGCCTCGGCCTCGCCTACGTGCTGCCCCTCGGCGCCCGCGCCTGGGCCAGCGTCCCCCTCTCCTCCTCCTTGAGCCTGCGCGTGGAGGGCTTCGCCTTCCGCCTCGGCAACGCCCAGTCCGCGCTGCTCACCCTGGGCCTCACCGCCCGTCCCTCCTCTTCCTCCGCCGGAGCCCGGCCATGAGCCCCCGCCCCCTCCTCCTCGGCCTGGGCCTCGCCCTCCTCGCCGGCTGCGGCGAGCAGCGGCCCTCCTTCGAGCCCGAGAAGGTGAATGCCACCCCGCTCGGCAAGGCGCTGCCCCGTGGCTTCCTCCTGGGCACCTCCACCGCCAGCCATCAAATCGAGGGCGGCAACGAGAACGACTGGGCCTCCTGGGAGCGCGCCAGCTTCCCGGACGGCACGCCCCACATCCACGACCGGAGCGTGTCCGGCCCCGCCACGGACTCGTGGAACCGCTTCGACGAGGACGTGACGTTGATGAAGCGCCTGGGCTCCAACGCCTACCGCTTCAGCGTGGAGTGGAGCCGCCTGGAGCCCGTCCCTGGCGAGTGGAACGCCGAGGCCGCGGCGCGCTACCGCCAGTGGGCCCAGGCCCTGCGCGCGCAGGGCATCGAGCCCGTGGTGACGCTCCACCACTTCACCCTGCCCACCTGGGTGGCCGAGTCCGGCGGCTGGGAGAATCCCGCCACGCTGGACGCCTTCGAGCGCTTCGCGGGCCACGTGGCACACCTGCTCGGGGGCGAGGTGGACTGGTGGTGCACCATCAACGAGCCCAACGTGTACGCGGTGTTCGGCTACATGGACGGTGTCTGGCCACCGGGCAAGAAGGACACGAAGGCCATGGCCACCGTGCTGGCCAACCTCATCGAGGCCCACGCCCGCGCCGCGCGCCAGCTGCGCACCCATGACCAGGTGGACGCGGACGGGGACGGCAAGGCCACCCTGGTGGGGCTCGCCCACCATGTGCGCGTCTTCCAGCCCGCCAGTGGCTCCACCACCGACCTCGCCGTGGCCGGCCTCACCGACGAGTTCTTCAACGAGAGCGTCCCCAACGCCCTGCGCACCGGCCGCATCTCCCTGTCCGTGCCGGGCTCCGTGTCCCTCCAGCGCGACGTGCCGGGCCTCCAGGGCTCCATCGACTATTTCGGCATCAACTACTACTCGCGCGACCATGTCCGGCAGGACGCCTCCCCGTCCTTCTCCCACAAGTACGTCCCCAGGGGGCGCGACACCAACGACCTGGGCTGGGAGCTCTACCCCGAGGGCCTCTACCTCTTCCTCAAGCGCTACGCGGCCCTGGGCCTGCCGCTCGTCGTCACGGAGAACGGGATGGATGACCGCACCGGCGAGCGCCGCCCCTACTACCTGCGCAGCCACCTGTACGCGGTGGAGCAGGCGGTGGCGGCGGGCGCGGACGTGCGCGGCTACTTCCACTGGAGCCTGCTCGACAATTTCGAGTGGGCCGAGGGCTACGAGCCGCGCTTCGGCCTGTTCCGCGTGGACCGGAGCATCCCGGAGTTGGGGCGGCAGGCCACACCCGCGGTGGAAACCTTCCGTGAAGCAGCGCGTAACCTGGGGTTGACGCCCACTCCCTGATGGACGGGAGGGCGAAATTCCCAGAAAGTACGAGCACAGAGGAGCCACTCCATGGGTGTGATCCATTTCATCGACGAGTTCCGCGCGCTCCACGCGCGGGCACGGCAGGGACAGCTGGGAGAGACCGAGAAGCCGGCCTACTTCGCGGCGCGCGAGCAGTTCGCCAAGGCCATGCTCAGCGCCCAGGGGCTGATGCTCGACGGCGCCGAGGCGCGCAAGCACTACCGCGTGGCCCATCAGCTCCCGGTGGAGCTCCAGATGGCCTACGGCAACGTGTGGACGAACACGCTGGACATCTCGGCGGGTGGCTTCTCGGTGGCGCTGCCACACGCGGTGGACACGAAGGAGCGGCCCAGCGCGCTGCTCCAGCTGCCCAATGGCATCGCGCTGGCGGGCCGGGTGCGGGTGGCGGCCCAGTTCCAGCGGGCCGACAAGCACCGCGCCTCGTTCGCCTTCCTGGACCTCACCGAGCGCGAGTCCGAGATGCTGGAGGGCTTCCTGATCGACTTCGCGCTGGAGCGCGTGGGCATCGTCCCTCCGTAAAGGGAGGGACCCCATGAGCACCAACCAATGGGTGGAGCAGTTCCGGGCCCTGCATGCGCGCGCGCGCAAGGGGCAGCTTCCCGAGGTCGAGAAGCGGCGCTACCTCGCCGAGAAGGAGCGGTTCGCGCGCGCGCTGACGGCGGCCCAGGGCCAGAGTCTGCCGCCGGGCATGTCCGCCCGGCGCAACTTCCGGGTCGCCCAGGGGCTTCAGGTGGACCTGAACCTGGCCTTGGGGCAGACGCGGGCGATGACGCTGGACATCTCCGTGGGTGGCTTCTCGGTGATGCTGCACACGCCGCCCCCCGACTCGGAGGAGCCCGGTTTCTCGCTGCGCCTGCCGGGCAACGCGGAGCCGCTGGTGGGCCGGGCCCGGGTGGGGTCGGTGCAGCGCAAGCTCGGCACCCACCGCGTCTCCTTCATCTTCCAGGCCCTTCCGGAGAAGGACGCGGAGCGGCTGGAGATGACGCTGTTCGACCTCGCGCTGGAGCGCATCAAGTAAGGTCGCCACGCGCGCGGTAGATGTTGGGAGCCACGCAGCGAGCGGTCTCGGCGCTGCCGGTGAGGCTCTCCGCGTGCCCGAGGAACAGGTAGCCCGTGGGTTGGAGCCGGTGGAGCAACCCGCTCAGCGCCTGGGCCCGGGACTCGGCCCCGAAGTAGATGAGGACATTGCGGCAGAAGACGAGCTCGAAGGGCCCTGGAGGCCAGCCGCGCTCGTCGTTCAGGTTGACGCGCGCGAAGCGCAGCACCGAGCGCAGCTCCGGGCCGGCCTTCATCAACCCCTCCTGGCTGCGCACGCCCTTCAACATGAAGGCCCGCAGCAGGGGGCTGGGAATGCTCGCCGCCTTCTCCAGGGGCCACAGCCCCTGCCGGGCCCGCTCCAGCGCCCAGGTGGACAGGTCCGTGGCCAGCACCTCCACGTCCCAGCCCGAGTCCGGAGGGAAGTGCGAGAGCAGCGCCATGGCCAGCGAGTACGGCTCCTCCCCCGTCGAGCACCCGGCGCTCCACACCCGCACGCGCCGCTCCATCAGCCCTTGCGCCGCACGGCGCGTCCACTCGGGGAAGACCCGCTGCCGCAGGAAGTTGAAGTGCTCCGGCTCGCGGAAGAAGTGCGTCTCGTTGGTGCAGAGGCAGTCGAGCATGCGGATCCGCTCGGCCTCGTTGCCGCGCGAGCTGACGAGCCGGTAGTAGGAGCCGAAGGAGGGCAACCCCATCGCGCGCACCCGCCGGGACAGCCGCCCCACCAGCAGCGCCTGCTTCGTGGGGCCGAGGTGGATGCCCGCCTCCTGCTCCACCAGTGCCTGGAAGAGGGAGAACTCCCGGTCCGTGAGCGGAAGCGGACCGATACCGGGGGCGATGGGTACTGCCGAGGAAGTCGCCGTCCTCATGCGCCCCCACCGGACGAGGCCCCCACCAGGCTCAGCAGCTCGTCGGCCGACAGCAGCCGATCCAGATCGAGCAGGAGGATGAAGCGCTGCTCCTGGCGACCCATGCCCCGCAGGTAGCCCACCGGGGCGCGCGTACCGAAGGCGGGAGGAGGCTCGATGTCGCCCGGGCCCAGGTCGAGCACCTCGGAGACGGAGTCGGCCAGCAACCCCAGCGTGGTGCGCTCGCCGTCCATCAGCGCCTCGACGATGACGAAGCACGTCCAGCGGGTGATGGGGCGAGGACCGAGCCCCATCTTCACCGCGAGGTCCACCACCGGCACCACGCGGCCTCGCAGGTTGATGACGCCCAGCACCGCGGGCGGCATGCCCGGCACCCGCGTGACGGGGACGTGCTCGATGATTTCACGGATGCGCAGCAACTCGATGGCGTACATCTCGCCGGCCAGCGAGAAACCGAGGTACTGCGCGGGACGGGCGACCTCGGGGGCCGCGCTCAAGTGGGTGTGGGTGCTCATGGGGGCTCTCCGTCCTAGAAACGCTTGAAGTCCGTGTCCGAGCTGTTCACCGCGCGCTCGGGCACCGCCGGGAACGACGTGGGTGACACCTGTGTGGGAGGCAGCGCCTGCGCCACCGCTCTCAGCCCCTGGGCGGGCGAGTGCATCGGCACCAGGTGCGTCCCCGAGGGCCGGTGTGGCCTCGGCAGGTTCATCCCTCCGAAGTGCCCGTGAGCCTCCTCGGCCACCCGGAAGAACGTCATCATCTGTTGCAACGACTCCGCCTGTGCCGCCAGCTCCTCCGCCGTCGACGACAACTCCTCCGCCGCCGAGGCATTGCGCTGCGTCACCTGGTCCACCTGCACCATCGCCCGGTTCATCTGCACCACTCCGCTGGCCTGCTCCCTCGACACCGCCGCCACCTGCTGCACCAGCTCCGCCGTCTTTCGAATCGACGGCACCAGCTCCTTCAACAGCCCTCCCGAGCGCTCCGCCACCTTCACGCTGCGGCTGGCCAGGCTCCCAATCTCCTTGGCCGCCTTCTGGCTCCTCTCCGCCAGCTTGCGCACCTCCGCTGCCACCACCGCGAAGCCCCTGCCGTGCTCCCCCGCCCTCGCCGCCTCCACCGCCGCGTTCAGCGCCAGCAGGTTCGTCTGGTACGCAATCTCCTCCACGATGGAGATTCGCTCGGCGATGGCCGCCATCGCCTCCACCGTCTCGTTCACCGCCCGTCCCCCCTCCTCCGCCTCCGCCGCCCCCCTCACCGCCATCGCCTCCAACTGCCTGCTCGTCTCCGCGTTGTGGCTGATGGAGGCGCTCAACTGCCCGAGGCTCGTCGTCGTCTCCTCCACCGAGGCCGCCTGCGTGCTCGTGCCCTGTGACAGCGCCTGTGCCGCCGCGGCCACCTGCCCCGACGCTCCCGTCAGCGAGCCCACCGCGCCCCTCACCTCGCCCAGCACGCTGCCAAAGCGCTGCACCATCTCCCTCATCCCCTCCATCATCCGCGCCGTCTCGTCCTGCCCCTTCACCTCGATGGCCGTCGTCAGGTCTCCCGACGCCAGCCTCCCCGTCAGCGACACCCCCTCGGCCAGCGGCTTCACGATGCTGCGTGCCAGCACCCACGCCAGCAGCACCGCCAGCAGCGGACCCACCACGCCTCCCGTCACCAACATGCGTGTGACCGATCCCACCTGCGCTTTGGACACCTGGGTGAGGCGTTGGCGCTGGGCCAGCGTGCTCTGACGGATGAGTTCCGCCGTGCCATTCATGGTCGCCAGGATCTTCCGGACCTTGCCGCTCTGGACGTAGGCCAGGCTCGAGGCCTGGGATTCACGGCCCGCGTCCGTGCTCCGGCGCAGCGCCACCTGGTGCTCGAGGTGGGGAAGGAACTGCTGCTGGTACTGGGTCAGCAGTTGCTGGAGGTGCTCCTGATCGCGCGGGCTGTCCGCCAGCAGCGTCTTCAACCGGCCGTGGGTCTCGACGACCCGCGCCTTCAGCGCGAGCGTCGGCTCGAGCCAGGACTCCTCACCCGTGTACGCGAACCCCAGCGCCCGGGCCTCCAGTTCCACCAGGGCGTTGTTCATCGACAGCAGCTCGATCTGCGCGTCGTGGGCGCGGAAGTAGCCCGACTCGTTCACGATCATCGAGAAGAAGCCGTAGGAGCCCCAGATGACGGTGCCAATCAGGACGACGAGGAGGCCGAAGCCGAGCTGAAGCTTCCTGGCGATGGTGAGCTTCTCGAGCATGGTTCTCTCTCTTGGAGACCGCGAAGGTGTGAAAGCTGGCGCAGGGCCGTGCGCAGCAGGCTGGGGACGTCCAGCACGAGCCCCACGCGACCACTGCCGAGGATGGTGGAGCCCGACACCCCGGGCAGGCCGCGGAAGAGGCGACCCAGCGGCTTGAGGACGTGTTGCCCCTCGCCGTACAGCGTGTCCACCACCAGGCCCGCCCGGCCTCCGCCGTGGCCCAGCACGACGACACTCTCCCGGCCCGATCCGGGACCCTCCACGCCCAGCACGTCCCGCAGCCGCAGGTAGGGCAGTACCCGATCCCGCAGGTTCAGCACTCCGCAGCCCGGCTGTCCGCTCCGCTCCGTCGGCAGCTCCAGGCACTCCTGCACGGCCTCCAGCGGCAGCACGTACGTCTCCTCGCCCACGCCCACCGCGAAGCCCTGGATGGTGGCCAGCGTCAGCGGCACCCGCAGCGTCACGGTGGTGCCCTGGCCCTCCTCGCTCCGCAGCGTCACCTGGCCCCGGAGCGACTCCAGGCCACGGCGCACCACGTCCATGCCCACCCCACGCCCGGACACCTCCGTCACCGTGTCCGCCGTGGACAGCCCCGGCAGGAAGACGAGTTCCGCCAGCTCCTCCACCGGCATCCGCTCGGGCTCCAGCCCCAGCGCGCGCGCCTTCTGCTTCAGCCTGTCGTAGCGCAGGCCCCGTCCATCGTCGGAGAGCTGCACCACCAGCGAGCCCGGCTCGTGGAACGCCCGCAGCACCAGCGTACCACACGGCTCCTTGCCCGCCGCCTTGCGCTCCTCCGGCACCTCCAGCCCATGGTCCACCGCGTTGCGCACCAGGTGCAGCAGCGGCTCGCGCAGGCCCTCCACCAGCGCGGTGTCCACCTCCACGTCCTCGCCCTCCAGCACCAGCCGCGCCCACTTGCGCTCCTGGCGTGACAGGTCGCGCACCGTGCGCAGGTGTTGTCGGAAGAGCGGGCCCACCGGCACCATCCGCACCCGCATCACCTCCTCGCGCAGCTCCTCGTGCAGGCGATCCGCCTCGAGGTGCACCTCCAACGCTTCCTCCTTCGTGCCCGTCAGCAGCACCTGCGCCAGTCGTCCGCGGGCAATGGCCAGCTCGCCCGTGAGGGTGGCGATGCGGTCCAGCTTCTCCACGTCCACGCGCAGCGAGCGCCCGCGCCGCCCTCCCGCCAGCGCCTCCTCCGGCTCGGCCTCTGGCGCCCCCCTCCGCGGCAGCGCCTCCCGCTCCCGCGCCGTCGCGCCAAAGGCCCTCAGGCGCTCCAGCAGCGACTCGGGGCCCGAGGGTGGATCCTCCTTCCCCGCCCGCGCCACCTCCAGCATCTCCCGCAGCCGGTCCACCACCTCCAGCAGCAGCGACACCTGCTCGTCCGCCACCGGCAGCCGCCGCTCCAGCAGTGCCTCCAGCACGTCCTCCAGCACGTGCGAGAGGTCCAACATGCCGGAGAACCCCAGCGCGGCCGAGGCGCCCTTCAGCGTGTGCGCCCCCCGGAAGATGGAGCTCAGCCGCTCGTCGTCCGGATGCTCCTCCAGCCCGACGAGCGTCTCCTCCATCTCGGTGAGGATGTCCTCCGCCTCCCCGGCGAAGGTGGCGAGCAGCTGCTCCCTGTCCAGTTCCACCGTGTGTTCCCTCTCCTCGAACCGCCCGCTAGGACGGGGCCCCGGTGGTCATGCCACGGGCGCAGTACAGGGCCCGGGCCCCCTCGGTCGCGAGCAGCTCCAGGAGCTCCCGATCCTCGGGCTCCAGGCGCGGCTTGTGGGGCAGCAGTTCGAAGAGCACCATCATCCCCAGGACACGGCGGCCCAGTCTCAGGGGCACGCACGCGCGCGGCCCTTCTGTCCGATTTCGGGCGCTTTCCTCCTCCATCAGGTCCGCCAGCCAGGGCGAGCCGGTGCGCGCCGCGTGGCCGATGGGATCCTCACCCAGGGGCAGCCGGCGGAAGCGCTCGGCGTCGATGCCCAGCGATACCTGGAGCACCAACGAGGGCCCGGCCGGGTCCAGCTCGAAGATGCCCAGCATCTCCGAGCCCACCAGGTTGACGAGCAGATCCTGGAGGATGTCCAGCAGCTCGCGCGGATTGAGCGACTCATTGAGCCGCTGGGAGGCCACGCGCAGGCGCACGAGGTGGGCGAGTTCCGCCTCCACCAGCCCCTGGCGCTGGACCCGCCACGACTCCTCTTCCCGCCGCCGTGCGAGCGAGGCCTGGAGCTGCTCGTTTCGCGCGCGCAGGGCGGCCACCTCCGCGCGCAGGGTCTCGTTCTCCCACCGAAGCCGCTCCCTCATACCCGCCGCGCCTCCTCGAGGTGGCTGCGCACCTTCGCCAGCAGCTCCTCACCGTCGAAGGGCTTGGTGATGTAGTCGGTGCACCCGCTCTCGAAGCCCTGGCGCACGTAGTGGGGCTCGCCGCGGGTGGTGACGAGGATGATGGGGACGTCCTTCGTCTCCGAGCGCGAGCGCAGCGCGCGGCACGCCTGGAAGCCGTCCATGCGGGGCATGAGGACGTCCAGGAAGATGAGGTCCGGGCGCTCGGTGGAGGCCTTCTCGAGGGCCTCCTGCCCGTCGCGAGCGGTGAGCAGCTCGTAGCCACAGTGGGACAACATCATCCGGTGCAGCAGCAGCACCGTGTGCGAGTCGTCGACGAGGAGGATCTTCTTCCTGGGCATGGTCTTCCTCCGGGGTGGGGGAGAGGGTGGGACGGGGAGCGGGCTTCACGGGGCGCTGGCGCGGATGAGCTCGCGCAGCTGCATCAACCGCCGGGGGCTCATGCCCAGGAACTGGATGCCCATGCCGAGCGGGTACGAGGCGGTGCGGGAGGGCGCATAGGGGTTGGCCCAGGCGACGAGGCCGGGCCCCTCGAGCACCTCGCGGGTGGTGGGCAGGTGGATGCGCAGGTCCAGCGCGGCGCCGGGGCGCGCGGGCACCAGGGTGCGAACGAAGAGGGCGCCGGGGCTGAGCGCGCTGGAGAAGCAGGAGGACCAGGAGAAGCTGCCCACCTCGCGGAACTCCACGGGGCAGACGAAGGGCACGCGCTCGTCCACCAGCAGCGCCAGCAGGTTGCGCTGGAGCTGGCCGTTGATGCGGGACACCAGGTGGCGGGGAGCCAGGGAGCGCGTGCTCAACCACACCTGCCCGAAGGACTGCACCTCGTTGGGCTCGCCGCTCGACACCACCACGGTGGGCACGCGGCCCAGGCGTGCCTCGGTGCGCAGGCGCTCCACGCGCAGCATCTCCTCGGCCG
>NZ_DASVWK010000909.1:0-7124 GCF_036389735.1 Archangium sp.
AGCTTCTCCGTCAGCGTCGTGCGGAGGCGGCCGGCGTCGAGCCACTCGGCCACCTGCGTGAGGATGCGGTGCTGCTCGTCCATGTCCGGCGTCTGGAAGCGGGAGCGGGTGAACATGAGCTCCCACGAGAAGCTCACGCTCTTGCCCATCAGCCGCCCGAGGTCCAGGGGCTGGCTCGACTCGACGATGGAGACCATGCGCCCGAAGGGCTTGATGACGTCGCCCATGACGGTCCAGTAGCCCGTGGTGTCGACGGTGTTGAAGAGGTAGTCGACCTCGGGGATGTCCAGGTGCTTGAGCTGCTGGGGGATGTCCTCGCGGTGGTTGATGACGTGGTCGGCGCCCAGCGTGCGGCACCACTCCTGGGACTCGGGGCGCGAGGCGGTGGCGATGACGCGCAGCCCCGCCAGCTTCGCGAGCTGGATGGCGATGGAGCCCACTCCGCCCGCGCCGTTGATGATGAGCAGCGTCCGGCCCGCGTGCCGCCCACCCGGATCAATCGCACAGCGGTCGAACAGGCCTTCGTACGCGGTGAGGGCGGTGAGGGGCAGGGCGGCCGCCTGGGCGAAGTCGAGCGACCTGGGCTTGAGGCCCACGATGCGCTCGTCCACCAGGTGCAGCTCGCTGTCGCAGCCCGGGCGCAGGATGCTCCCCGCGTAGTAGACGGCATCCCCTCGCTTGAAGCGCTTGACGTCCGGGCCCGTGGCCTCGACCACGCCCGCGGCATCCCAGCCCAGCACGCGAGGTGAGGCCTCGGTCTTGTCCTTGGGGGAGCGGACCTTGGTGTCCACCGGGTTCACGGAGACGGCGTGGACGCGGACGAGCAGGTCATGTCCCTGGGGGGTCGGATCCGGCAGCTCCACATCGAGCAGCGACTCGGGATTCGAGCTGGGCAGGTAACGCTTCAGGGCAACGGCCTTCATGGTTCACTCCACGTGTAGGAAGACGCCGCGGTACGAGCCGCGAGCCTCCGGATGGTTCCTGGAGCGTCGGAATGTGACGGCTGGCCCGGGGTGCTCTCCTGCTCGCCTGCTCGGGAGCGGGGAGGGCGGGCGCGAGTCAGGTCGGGGGGCACCTGAGGCCCCTTGCGCTGTCTCGGGGTGATGGCGGGCCCTCGCTCTGGCGACTGGCGGACGGCGTGCGCAGCTTGCTGGGGGAGGATGCGCGTGTCCAAGGCAATCATCTTCGAGGTGGATGGGACGCTGGTGGACAGCAACGTGTTGCGGGCGCGGGCCTGGCAGGAAGCGCTGGCCCGGTATGGCCGTCAGGTGCGCCTCCCCAGGGTGCTCGCGCAGATGGCGCTCCATGGAGATCAGCTCCTCTCCGAATTCCTGACGGAGGAGGACATGACGCGCTACGCCGATGAGCTGGCGAGCTTCCATCGCGCCCTCTTCCAGGAGTCCTACCTCCCCCGGGTGAAGCCCTTCCATGGAGTGCCCGAGCTGCTCCGCCACCTGCGGGCCGAGGGCTGGAAGATCGCCCTGGCCTCCACCGGGGACCCGGACGAGCTGGAGCATTACATCGAGCTGCTCGGGGTAGAGGAGCTCATCGACGGGCGCACCACGGACGCCGAGGTGAACCACACCCGGCTCAACGAGGAGATTCCCGCGGAGGCCATCCGCCTGCTGGGGCTGGACCGGACCGACGAGACGCTGGCGATCGCGGGCAGCCCCTATGACGTCGAGGGCGCGGTGCGCCTGGGGATGCGGTGTGTCGGGCTGGTGTGTGGCGGCTTCTCGGATGAGCAACTGGTGCGGGCCGGAGCCATCGCCGTCTTCGGCACGCCCGAGGATCTGCTCACCCGTTACTCCGAATCGCCCCTGGCCGCGGGCGGTTGACTCACGCGGCCTTGGAGATCTCCTCGGCCCGCACCGTGCCCTGGCCCGAGTCGCCACTGCGGAGCATGCGGCTGTAGAGCGACAGGGACGGGTCGAAGAGGAACTTCAGCCACAGCGCCGTCCACGAGCGGTGGTAGTGCAGCGAGTCGTAGAACTCGGGGGCCAGCTGGCGCACCTTGGGCAGGCGCGTCCAGGGCACGCGCATCACGTCGTGGTGCTCGTTGTGGTAGCCGACGTTGAAGGCCACCCAGTTGAGGGGCCCGTAGTAGGAGTACGTCTCCTGGGGCGCCTTGACGAGGAAGTGCTCCTGGATCCACCGCGCGCCCAGCGGATGCAGGCCGATGGCGAAGATGGACGCCAGGAACATGTACACCAGCGCGCGAGGCCCCATCACCGCCCAGACTCCGGCGATGAAGGCGATCTGGAGCGCGAAGTTGGCGACGTACCAGCCGTCGACGAGCGGGATGCGCTTGAGCCGCGACACCCGCATGGCCTGGAAGGCCCAGAAGTTGAGCTGCCAGAAGGCCTTGCCGAAGAAGGAGTTGCCGATCAGCCGCGCCTCGAAGGGGGTGGCCAGGTCCGCGTCCAGCTCCGGGTCGCCTTGGAAGCGGTGGTGGATGAGGTGGTACTTGCGGAACGAGGCGGCCGCGGGGAACAGGATGGGCAGGTTGGTGAAGAGCTGAAGGACGGCGTTGAGGCGCGGGCTCTTGAAGACGAGGTTGTGGGTGCACTCGTGGATGAGCACCCACAGGCCGTGGTCGATGAACGCGCCCACCAGCCACGCGGTGGCCAGCAGCGCCCACCAGGGCGAGTCACGCAGCATCCAGGCGATTCCCACCTGGGCCGCGACCAGGAGCACCACGAAGGCGGCGGTGATGCGCGTGGGGCCGCACAGATCCTTGATCTCGGGGTGGGCGCGCAGGATGGCGCGGGCTCTCTCGAGGTGGGGTTCCTTCTCCGTGCTGCGGGCAAAGTCCAAGCGTGTCTGAGTCAAGACGCTTCCTTAAAAGTGGTGTCGTACGAAGCGGGGGGCGTGCAGCTTCGCACACCCCCCGCGTTCGACACCATGCGTCATTTCGCCCGGAGGAGGGAAGGGAGGGGGGTCCCCCTCATTCCAGCGTGAAGCCCTGGGCTCCGGCCTGGGCCTGGACGGACTGGAGGATGGCCTTGTCGAGGGTGTTGCCGCCCTCGGCGGCCGACTCCTTCTCCTTGGAGGCGAGGTACTTCTGCCGCTCCTGGTTGAGGTGCTGGATGCGCGCCTGGAGCTCCCCGCGCTCCTTCTCCTTGGCGGCGAGGACGGCCTTGCGCTCCTCGGCGCTCTTACCGCGCAGCTCCTCGGGGAGCTCCTCGTCCTTGAGCTCCTCGAGTTTCACCTTGCCCTTCTTGGTGCCATCCACCAGATCCCAGCCCGAGTTGTCGTAGAGCCGCGACGCCTTGGACACCGCGCGCGAGGTGGCGCTGACGGCGTTGGAGCTGGCGTTGTAGTCCTGGGTCACCTGCCGCTTCTTGGCCTCGGCGCCGGCCCTGCCGTAGCCCAGGTAGGTCTTGTTCAGCTCGACGCCCAGCCTGGAGATCTCCTCGTCCTGGGGGGCGGCGATCATCGCCACGGCCCGGTTCTGATCGATGTTGAAGGGCTGTCCCCCCGCGAGCCGGGCTCCCTCCGCCCAGCCGCTCCGGGAGCCTTCGCTCGCCTCGCCACAGTGGATGGTGTTCACCACGATGCCGTGCTCCTTCGCCGCCGAGATGGCCGTGCGGAAGGGGACCGGACCTTGCGTGAAGGGCTCGTTGCCCGCGATGTAGATGATCTTCAGGTCCTTCTTCGCCTTGCTCCACGCGAGCTGCTGGGTCGCCTTCTGAATGGCCTGGCCACAGAACTCGCTGCCTCCGTTGGTCTTCAGGGCGAAGAGCTGCTCGGACACCCGGTCCAGGTCCGTGGTGAGGGGCACCACCTGGCGGATGAAGCCCCCCTCGCTCGACAGCGTGTCGTTGCCGTACTCGTAGAGGGCGATCTCCAGCTGGGCCGACTGACCCTCGCGCCGTGCGTTCTGGAAGGCGTTCACCACCGTCCACAGCTGGCGTTTGGCCTGCTCGATGAGCCCATCCATGCTGCTGCTGGTGTCGAGCAGCAGGGCGAGCTGCACCTTGGGGGCGGAGATGGCGGCCTCGAGCGCGCCGGGAGACACGGCGGGCCTGGTCGGGGGGGCACGTTTGGCGGGGGCGTCGGGCTCCGCGGAGGCGATTCCGGGCAGCGCGAGCAGGCCGAGGCAGAGGAGCGAGTGCTTGAGCATGAGCCCTTCAACGAACGCCCTGGGAAAAAGATCTTCACCTCTTTGAAGCTCAAGGCCGCCGCTCGGGAAGCTTCTTGAGCAGGCCGTGTGCTTTAAACACCTGCTGGAGGTGGCGGCCGAGGGCGAGGTGCTCGGGATTGGATGCGCTGAGGCGCTCGGGGCCGAGAACAAGAAGGGTGCCCTTGTCCTCCACGGGCTCGATGCGCACGGGCTCCGGCAGGGCTGGCACCTCGCCCCAACGGCGCGAGATGTAGGTCAGCCAGCCCACGAAGGTGTCGGAGATTTCCTGCGACAAGCAGTCCCGGAAATCCTCGGACCCGGCATAAGCCCAGTCCGGATTCCAGGCCAGCGCCATGGCTCGCATCACCCCGGTGAGTACGGGGAGGGTGAGCAGGAGCTCACTTCCCGGAGGCTCCGAGGGCAAGTAGAGCAGGACACCATTGGGAGTGACCTCGGCGGCGGAACCACAGGTGAGTGAGACCATCCCGCCCTGGTTCTCGAGATGGCCCGTCCAGGCGCCGAAGACAAAGCCATCCTTTCCAAGCTGGTAGGTCTTCTTTCCAAAGAAGCGCATGAAGGTGTCAGTGGTGGGGTCGAACTGGAGCTGGAGCGCGCGCCTGGTCGAGGAGGCCTTTTCGTACCATCGGGCATAGGTGGGGTGGCATTGGGACAGCAGGCGGAAGAAGGTCTCCGCGCGCTGGGCGCACTCCAGGGCCGACTCCGGGCGGCATCCCCAATAGGCTCCGACGTAATAGGTCTCGCTCATGGGGTGTACACCACTTCTATACCTCCGATTCTCCAGCCCTTGAACAGCTTCTGGAGGATGGCGACCATGCGGGGTTCCGCCACATGCCAGCGCACAGGCAGTCCCCCAGCGAGCCGGGATTGTGTCTGGGCTTGTGTCCGCAGGCTTTCGAGGCCCTTGAACTCGAATTTGGGCGCGAGGCTCGCCGTGAACCATTTGTCATAGCCGACCCCCTTGGCTTCCAGCAGGGTGCCATCCTTGGGGTCATACCCGTCGTACTCCACGCATTCACCGTTGCGGCAGACCTTGTAGCACCAGCCTTTGGGCCCACCTGTCACCTGGGCCTGGTAGGTGCGGGCCTGCTCGGACATGCTCGCGGTGTCCTGTACCCACTGGCCGGGGCCTCCGATGGGAGGCCAGTTGCCATGGCTGGTGGCCATGTGGAGGACGGAGACGGCGCCTACTCCCTCGCCGAGCGTGGTCGTTACCGTGCCCGCCGACACCGCTACTGTCCTCACCACCAGCAAGCCATCGGCCGTGAGTGCCAGTACTGGCACCGCCGCTCCCACTGAGCCGATGCGCCCCACTGTACCGGCCGTGCCCGCCGCGCCCCCGTACATCATGAGCAGGTGCGTGGACAGCCGCGCCGCCTCGCGTATCTGGTCCTGCGAGGACATGGCGCCATAGCGCTCGAAGTATTCGGGCGAGGAGGCGATGACGAGCGCCACGGTGGCGGGCAGTTGCTTCAGGCCCTCCACGGTTCGGATGGGGTGGAGGATGGATTGCGCGAGGGCGAGCGTCAGCTCCCCCATGGCATTCTCGGCCCCGTCCAGCGCGGCGTTGAGCCAGTCGCGCTCCAGGCCCAGCTCGGCCCAGGGAATGGTATCCGCGCGCCGTAGGGAAGCGTCCACTGGATAGAGGACACCGGCGCGTGAGGAGTAGAAGGTACCCACCACGAGACGGCCTGCCTTGAACTCTCCCTCCCGCAGCGCCACCGGCCCCATGCGCTGAAGGGGTCTGCCGTTAAGCGCCGCCACCAGGTAGCCATCGGGGCGCACCAGCACCAAGGTCCAGAAGCGCTCGGTACGGCGCAGCAGTTCCACGTACTCCACGCGTTCGCCGTCGACGAGCACCTCGCGCAGCAGCCAGGAAAGGGAGAGACGCGGACCGAAGCTCTTCTGCGTCACGGGTACCTTCGCCAACCGGCCCCACATCTGCTGGGCCATGTCGGAAGAGAGTGCCGTGCCCGGCGGGTGCCGGTATGCCTCCTCGATGCCACTGGCCCCCTGCACTACCTGGAATGCATCCGTGTCCTGCTCGAAGAAGCCGCCCGCACTGCCCGCGACTTCCTCCGGAGCGGGAGCGGAAACCGAACGGCCCGTGGCGCACCCGCCCAGTAGTGCCAGCGCCATCAGGGCCAAGGCGATCGGACCCCAAGGAGGTTGCCGAACGCGTGCCGGGCGCGCTCCAACGAGGCGGATGGACATGCTGCACCTTCCCTGGCAAGCCACGCCAGCTGGAAACCGTGACGTCGGGAGCAGAGGCAAGTGCGGGAGGCGCAGTCAAGCCGCCCTCGATGTGGTCGGCAGCATGGGATGCCCCGTGGATTTCCTGACGCACTTACGTACGCGGCGGTGGGTCCCTCCAGCCACGCGGTGAGTCCACGCGGCCACGCACTGACGCCCGCTTCCGGCTCCGCCCCTCCGCGCGCGTCTGCTCGCCTGCCCGGCACTCCCCATGCATTGCCCTCCTTGCGGAGAGGGCACTCATGAACGAGCAGAATCAGAACGAGCAGCAGCAGCAGAACGAACCGCGGCAGAAGAACGAGCCGCGGCGGAACGAGGAGAAGCGGGGCGAGGTCCTGCGGAAGATGGTGTCGCTGGCCAGCGACGTGGCGCGCGGGCTGGTCAGTCGCACCCGGTGGATGGTCTACACCCAGCGGGGCCGCCGGATGATGGCGGGGCTGGCGGTGACCGGCGCGGTGGCCGGGGTGGTGGCCGCTCAGCCCCTCTGCATGATCGAGCCCGGCGAGGTGGGCATCCGGGTCAACCGGCTCACCGGCAATGTCTCCGAGCTGCGCGAGGGCTGGGCCTTGCTGCTGCCCCAGGTGCACCGCCTCAGCCGCTACAGCCTCAAGGACCAGACCTACCAGCCCACCCGCAGCACCCGTGCCACGGACCCCGCCCCCTTCCAGTCGGTGGAGGGCCTGTCCATCGGCGTTGAGATCACCATCCGCTACCTGCTCGACCCGGC